>NZ_OY761553.1:302750-605500 GCF_963664735.1 uncultured Cohaesibacter sp.
CCTCTTGAAGGACAATCGATCAATCCTGCTTTGTTCATATAGTATTTCGCCCAATGAACCCGATTTTTGAGAATACTCTGGCGACCGCTGACCAGCATCTTCTCGCGTTCCCCAGCTGATAGCTTAAAATCATCAGCAATTTTCTCAGCAAGGATCGGAACTTGTTGCTCACCCTGCGCAGCATACCGCAAGACCGGCAGCATCAATGATTGATAGTCTGGAATGGTCATTTTGCTGTCTGTTTATGCTGTTGTCGTGTTGATATTTTTTTACACGATGGCCCTCTTCGGCCTTGTATGTGAGACCACGATATTCCATCGGATTTTCCGTTAAAGCTAATGCCCGACATTGCGTCACCTACTCTTCTCAATTCAGGGAAATGGTCACCAAGTATGACTTGGTGACCGGGGAGTTGAGAAGTCGTACCAGGACGACCGCCGCGACCTTTAAGCCGGAGCTCTGGACATGCGTCGCAGCCTCCCCGACCATAGATCGAGGAGGTGCCAATTCGGTCGACACCGACCGCCTGATATGGAGTTCTCACGCCCCGAGATGGTGAATATATCGCATCCTGCGAGCAACTTAATATGTCTTGGAAAATTGTGAAAGGGGGAAGATTGATGCGTGAAGAACAACTTGAATACTTAACTGTCGTCGATGAGTTGTTCTGCCGCGCAATACCTTTCATGCCATGCTGAGGATATGTTGTAATAAATATGGCGCTTCAGTCGGCAAGTGCTACACGGCTATGATAGTCATTTGCGGCCTTGATCGCCCTTGCTGTGGGAGGTGGCGGAGTGTCCATTGCCTTTGAAAATGCCACCGCATCCTCTTGAGACATGACATGTTGAGTGCTGCCTTCCAATATTCTTCGCGCCGCTGAGGCAATTACACTTCTTAAAAACACAGATTTGTTAACACCGAGCCTGCTGGTGGCCTGATCAATCAAATTGGCCAGATTCTCGCCATGGCGGATCTGAGTAATACGTGTCTTTTTCTCATCTTCCAGCTCAGTGATATGGAAATCTAGCATGATACCCTCTTGTTGATTTTAACACCGTACTGCCAATTGCACTCCAATTCCAGAGGCTGCTTTCCTATGTGATCGAAAGCGTTGTCCGCAAGAAGATCCTTCATCGTACAGTTTTGCAACATTTATCGAATTGAGGAATTCTCTTCACTTGATTTGTAACGTAAGAGTGGTACGATTTAATTCTCACTGAAGGCCCCTTTTACGGACAACATTCCATGAAAATCGGCTATGCTCGCTGTTCCACTGACAAACAAGACCTGATCGTCCAAAAAACGGCTCTAATAGATCTCGGTGTCAAAGAAGAGAACATTCATATGGATCATGGTTTGACCGGTACCAACAGAGACCGCCCCGGTCTCGAAAAAGCCCTTGCAGCATCCCGAGAAGGCGACACCTTTATTGTTTCAAAGCTGGATCGGTTGGCTCGGTCCGTTCCCGATGCTCGTTTGATCGCTGATCAGTTGGAAAGCAAGGGTGTAAAATTGGCCTTGGGACAGTCCATCTATGATCCAGCAGACCCAATGGGCAAGATGTTCTTCAATATTCTGGCCACCTTTGCCGAATTCGAGGCAGACTTGATCCGAATGCGAACGAGAGAAGGCATGGCAATTGCCAAGGCAAAAGGTAAGCTGCGCGGGAAACAGCCAAAGCTATCCCCGAAACAACAGAATGAACTCAAACGGATGCATGAGACAGGGGATCACTCTATCAGCGACTTGGCCGAAATCTTCGCAGTCTCACGACCGACCGTTTACAGGACATTGAACAGAGTCAGGTGATGACCAACTCAGAACTTCCTCACGGAAGACTTGCTCATAGGTCGCAATAGACAACACTCGTGCATTTGCGCAGTCCCACAGGCAAGGTGAATTGGCAAAACGGGCGGGAAGCCGACATTTGCCGCAGACGTGAGATCTTATACCGCGCAGGATAAAGGGGCCATTCGAGGGTTCGCTAAGCTCGTCCTGGCCATCGCAGCCCGTTTGGACGAATGGGTGGTTCGTCTGACATCCTATTAAGACGCAGGAAAGCTGGATGAAGGTGGCGAATTTCAGTCTATTCGTTGAAATAAGACGTTGAAACATCCTTGCGAACAATGGCAGAGGTTGTAATAATCAATATTATTTTCCCATGAGCGATTCATATATTCCAAGAACACTGATTGTCGGCGAGAACAGCTACAGTGAGGAGCAGTTACTCCTTACGGGCTCGCTTTTTGTTGTGCTGGCAGAACCCGGTGCCGGGAAAACCGAACTTCTTTCACGGTTTGGCCAGCTATTAAATGTCAAACCGATAAGGGCGAGTGTCTTCCGAAATAGGATGATTAGGGAAGAACCTTGGGCTCTCGTGATCGATGCCATGGACGAAGTGGCGCGTGTAGACCCACTGGGTATCGAAGATATTATCGTAAAAGCCAGTGAACTTGGTGCTGACATAGTCATTTTTGCTGGCCGCTCCAGCGAGTGGGATACAGCTGAAACCGAGCATGTAAAAAGCTACTTCGGAACTGAACCTATCATCGTGAATTTGTCAGCGTTCACAACATCAGAACAACGCCAGCTTTTTGCCGCGAGTTTTCCAATTGAAAATTTTTGATGCATTTGTTGCCGAATGCGCACGCTTCGAACTGGATGCCCTTTTAGGAAACCCTCAGTTCCTAATTTTGTTCGGCGAAGCTTTTGTCGAAAGCGGTCAGCATTTTGTTTCAAAGAAGAAGATATATTTCGACGCCGTGCGCCGATTGGCGCATGAAGCAAACCTACATTTGCAACGTTCGGCCCGCCCACCCAATGCTAGAATCGTGGAGATAGCATGTGAGGTCTTTGCTAAGCTAATGCTTTCGGGGAGTGCCGGCATCAGTGCTAGCGAGAAGCTTTTTGCGTTTGAATACCCATATCTTCAATCGCTCGTTGCAACTGAAGCTCAAAACGCTCACTATCTCACTGATACCCGTCTTTTAAAGCCTTCTGCGGATCCTGGATTGCACGAACCAACTCATCGCATTGTCGCTGAGTACTGCGCAGCCAAGTACCTCATCAGCAGGATCGACAACCCAGCAGACCGGCTATCCTTGTCTCGTGTGCTCGCTATTGTCGCACCTAAAGGAGTGGTTCGAACCGAATTGAGAGGGATGCTCGGTTGGATGGCGGCCCTTTCACTGGAAGCCGTGCAGCGTCAATTGATTGAACTTGATCCCTATGCTGTGATCGCAAACGGTGACCCATCTGAATTTACGACAAGCTCTAAAAAGGCTTTGCTAAAGGCCCTCAACCAGCTCGCGGAGGCCAACCCGCTTTTCCGGCGGAGTGATGCATGGCGACATTTTAATGTGGGCGCATTTTTTACTGCCGACATAAAAGACGATATCAGGGAGTTGTTGTCTCCTGCCCCAACAAAGCGTCCGCTCCAGGACTTAGTTCTCGAGCTCTTGGCGTCTTCTCACGCCGCCGATCAGTTTTCGGTTGAGTTGCGTAGGCTTGCTCTGGACATATCCCCAAGTCGTGATGTTCGAGTAGCTGCATATTCTCTGTTACTACAGGAAACTCAGTTTGATCCGCGTCCAGATCTACCAGTGCTGCTCTCAGAAAACTCACAATCCTCGCTAGAACTCGGAGCCACGGCAGTCCGCTTGTTTGGCTCAGCAGAATTCGAGGCTTCGATTGTGGTCGATCTGCTTCGAAATTTATCCGAACTTTACCCGAAGAAGCGTGATATTCGGGTTCGAGATCGAGGCTCTCGTTACTTCATCAGGATGCTGGTTAATTCACTAGACCAAGAAATCACGGTTCTGGCGCTGAACCAACTGACAGCGGGCCTGGCTTGTAGTTGCAATTCAATGCACGAGTTTCAATGCACGTGTCGCGTAGGGATCAGTAAGATAGTCGGCCTCCTCCTTGATCACCATCTGCCGGCAGTGAGCAATCCCGGCTCTGAGCAAATTTGGCAATGGACGCGAGCCCTCGTCTTTAAGAACCAACGCTCTAAAGATTTCAGTCCTGCGGTAAGGTTCTTGTTCGAAAATTCAGAGCTACGGCAAGAGGTGCAGCGGTTGGCCGTCCTGAATTCGCCCAGCGGAAAAGTGCAAAAGGCAATCAATCGTTTCTTTCATGCCGATATACATTCAGGTATCCAATTCTACGCGGGCGATTTGATCTCGCTAGTCGAATATGCCTTTAAAGCAGGGGCAATCGATGTTTGGTCTGCCCTTTGGGTCGGGCACAACATTCACGATGAGAAAAGCCATTCAAATCCGCAAAGAACTCTGATGAGGAGGCAAGCCAACAGCGATGTTCGCTTCCTGCGGGTTTGGTCTAAACTTGACAGATTAGCCAAGAGAAACGATCAGGAACAGGGCTTTCGGTATCGGTCGCGGCGGAAGAAATATGAGCGCCGTGAGGCCGAGGCTGTTGAACATAATCGGACGCATCTAATCAAGAATCGGGCGCAAATTGAGGCTGGGAGGCATTGGGGATGGCTAGAGATATTTGCTAACCAATACTTATTCGAGCCAGAAAAGTTAAATAGTCCTGATTATGGCGATACACCGCAGCGGGCATTGCGCAATTGCATACCGTTTCTTAGATCTCATGTTCCGACCTTAAGAGATCTCGCAAACCGAAAAGGAAACCACATTGCTGAAGTGCTTTTTGCGCACTGCTTGGTTCGCTTTCGTGCGCAAGAGGGCTTCCATGATTTAGAAATAGAAATACTTCGCGCTGCGATGACAGAAACCGTATCCTATCCGGCCATCAAAAACGAGGAAGAGCTAGAAGCAATCCAGGCGGAATTGTATTCTCTGGTGTTTTCAGAGCCCGGTTCGGTGCTGAAGTTTGCGCGTGAATTTATCGAGCCTCCGCTGGCGTCCAAAATCGATACCACAACAAACGTGTATTGGCTGGAGCACTATGAAATTTTTCATGAACTGCGAGAGACGCTGCCCATCGAATGGCTGTGTCGTTACCCGGAAATGCCAATGAGTGCCCAAGACAGCCTGTTTAAAATGGCAGCAAAGCATGGGGATAGGAAACAACTTAAGTCGTTGATAGACGAGGGGTTCGGCAAACCGACACTAATTGTGGATAACAATAGTCCTGAATGTGAGCTCAGCGAGCGTCGCCACCGGTTTTGGGCACTTAACGCGTTTTTCTTCTCTACCAATCGGCGCAGTGAAGCTATTGCCGAGTTACGGCAGGACCCTAACTCGATTCTTGCTATTGCTCACCGTGCAGATCGGTTTCGTTGGCACGACGACGACTGCACTCCTTCGCTTTCTGCAGAAGCTATCTTCGACATACTGGACGCTTTCGTCGAAGCTTGGCCCAAAGTCCACTTACCGAGCAGCTACGGCTCTGGCGACCCTGACAACGAGACTGCTTATCGGTTTCTGCGTGACGTTGTCTGGCGCATAGGGGCAGATACCCCGTCCCGAAAGCTTCCCATACTTAATCGGCTTCTCCAAGATGAACGTTTTAAAGATTTTATAGATGCCTTGTTGAGCTTGCGTGCTGATGCGGTGCGGGAGGTGGCTCTAGCTGACTTTAAGCCGCCCTCACCGCAGAGTGTCTCCGAGTTTCTGGACTGTAAAATGGTTGCCAGTGTTGAAGACCTGCGAGCGCTCGTGGTTGAGGTGCTGAATGATGTTCAGGTCAATTTGAAAGGTCTAGATACTGATCCATTGGATGCCTTTTACGATGGGGGAGAGCACGTAAATGAAAATACCGCTCGGAATCGCGTCGTTGATATGATCCGTGCCCGGCTTACGGCGCTCGGGATTCCTGTCGTGATCGAACACCACATGGCAAAAAGCAATAGGGCAGACTTCACAGCCTCCGCTTCCGTATCGGGCTCCAATCCCCTACTTGTTGTGGAGGCCAAGGGGCAGTGGCATGCGGAGCTATTTACTGCCGCAGCAGCACAACTGAGTGAGCGCTACTCCATTCACCCCGATGCGTCGGGCCAAGGTGTCTATCTGGTCTTCTGGTTTGGCAATGGCGAGACGGTTGCAGGGAAGGTGGATGTAACGATTGCAACTGCCTCGGAGTTGAGAGACGCCATTCTTAAAAAGATGCCGGAAGGCCTGCAAAAGTCGATTGACGTTGTAGTGCTCGATTTGTTTCGTCCGAAGCCTGCGCCAGAACCTACCAAGGGTAAAACAGCTCGAAAGTCCCGTAAAAAAAACCGACGGGAACTTCCTCAACCCTTTCGGCAAAGGGCGTTAATCGCATTTAGGAACCGAACTTCGTCAGTTTTTGAGATGACATGTGCTATTGGATTGCCCCAATGTAGCGCTTTAACTTGAACAATGCTGGCAGCATTTTGGGCTAAATCGTGAATTGCTCCGCGTCGGCGACTGAGACTGTAAGACTGACATCGAAGATGTTGGCATCGGAAAATTTATAGAAGCGCACGGAGAGCCGGTATTCATCAACCTGAACGAGGCAATTCTTATGCGCAGCAAGAGCATTGGCGATTTCAGCAGGAAGATCCCCCAATTCCGCTGCCGTGGCAGCCAGCTCCTCAGCTGCCGCAATAAAAAGTTCCATCGCTTCTACTGGGGAAGGGTCAAGTTGAAAGTGTCCTTCCAGCTTGCAGACCTTCACTACATCGGATGTACCCTTAATTCGATAGGCTAGGTACTTTCGCGGAAAGGTGTTGTCTATGCTTTTGTTCTGGGATTCTGCTAACCACAGTTCAGGCACACACGTGCGATGATAGTCGTTTGTGCGTAAATCAAAATTCGTCAAAAACAGTTCAGCCGCGTAGGGACTCCAACCATCCTGTTTAGCAATAGGCGGTGGGTTTTTGCGCTGAAGTTCATAAAATTTGAGCTCGGTAACAATGGTGCAAATATCATCAAGGCTTTCAATGGCCACTTCCTTAAATTGCCGAACGGCGCGCTCCAAGAGTTGAGGTCGAAGGAAAAACGGCAAAAAGAAAATCTTCTTGGCTGCCGCTTTGAGGTGGTCGGATTTGGGATTTCCAATCTCTAGACGAATCGCTAGAGATTCCCATTTCGCATAACAATGCCCTAAATAAAAGGCTGGCAGTGAAAGAGTGCTAAGCAGAATTGGTAAGAGAACTGTGCGCAGAGTTTGTGAAGAGAACAACTCGCCCTTTGTTTCAATGGACGTAGCAATGAAGTGCCAAGTAATTAAAAGGAAGAACAAGGAAAGCACCCATTCGCAGACTCGCTCTGCAGGTGCCCATTCTTCTTTAGTCCCGGCCATAGCGTGCAAAATCGAGATTGATGCGACAATGGGTAGCAAAATCAGCTCCGCCCACAGGGCAAAAGAATAGGCCACCACGATAAATTCAAAAGCGGCCAGAACCGTAAATTGGTCTTTGACAATATCCCAGAAAAAGGCAGCTCCTCGTTCATGGCGGATTGCGCCGCCAAGCAAGGCCAGTCCGGAGAATATAGTCCAGAGCATTGTGTCTTTGAGCTCAAAAAGCGTCCAAAGCCCCGTTCGGTTCAGTACCAAGACAACACCAACAATCCATAACGCGTAAGAACAAAATAGGAGAACTAATCGCTTGGCAAGCATGGCCTTTACAACACTTATAAGCGCTCCTCGAATACCGGTATTCTTGCGAAATCCCACCGCCATGGCCAAAACTACAATGCCTCCCCAAATTGCAAGTGCTATCTCACGATTTGAAAAATAGGTGGTAATCCAGTTCATGCGCGGATCCTCATGGTTTTGCTGCGAGAAGATTCCACAATAGCGCGTGCCGGTTTAGTTTCCGGACCTAAAGCCTAAAAATGAGGGTATTTCCACTATCGGTTTTGTTGTGCAAAAAAAATCGTGGGTCTACTGATCAGTAACTAACTTTTTGAGAAATGCCGCACTTCGTTCGAATGACTGCAATGGGGAAGTTGTCTACCGGCAAATGCCAACTGGCGAGCGGCGGCTTTGGGCCGTTTGCCCCGAGACAAAAATTGAAAATCGTCGCAGCGTTTCTACTTGACTAGGATATTTGCCGCTTAGGCATTTCCTCAACAGCCAATTCTACGAAGCGTTTCACGAAGTGGAGATCGTTCTTGTCTTCTGGTGAAACAAGAAATGTTGGATATGTCTGGGAAAGCTCTTCGATGGGACGAGAGGTAATTTGTTGGGAAGGAAAGAAACAGTTCTCCAGCATGATGCCTACGCCAATTCCATGCAGGATTGCTTCTTTGACGACCGGATAGGTGGTCATTTCAACCACCCTGGTCAAGGAAAGCTTGTGTGTCAGCAATTGCTCGTTGACGACCCGCTGGGTCATGGAGCCGACTTCCGGCAAGACGACAGCTTCATGGACCAGATCACTCAGCGATAATCTTTCTCTTTTTGCAAGAGGATGATCGTAACGCATATGCGCGCAGAAGCGTTGGTGTTCAAGCTCTAGGGAATATAGGCCGGGCAGTTGGGTCGGTTCCGTCACGATGGCAATGTCTACATCCCTATTCTTCAGGCGCTCCATTGCCAGCGTCCAGCTGCCTAGCGAGAAAGTGGTTTTCACATCAGGGTAAAGCTGGCTGAAGCGAGCGATGATGGGGAGCGCGGGTCTTGGGGCATTGGCCATAATGGAGAGATAGCCGGACTTCAGGTCCCTATAGTCTTCGATTTTCTCTCCGATCGCCTGTTCCAAGGTACAAAGGCGATCTGACAGGCGAAAAAGCTCTTCCGCCGCCCTTGTCACTTCTAAGCCTTCTCGCCGACGTATGAACAATTTCGACCCCATAGTCCGTTCCAGATTGGCCACATGCTGTGTGATCGCGGACTGCGTCACGCCGAGTGCGTTGGCCGCTTGTGAGAAGCTTTTCAGCCTTGCCGTGTATGTGAAGGCTTCGATCTGATGTGCGCTGATTTTCATGGGGGGCTCTCAGGCTATTTCGCAGGCATTTTGATCATTTGCTTACAACTAAGGTTTAGTCCCCATTAGCTACGCTTATATGACGTCACCTGTGTGTCAATTCGGATTGGTAAACGACAATTCATCCGGACAAATGACACGATAGGGCGCAAGGGTATGGCTAGACTCTCTCTCAACGAAATCAAAAAGGAATTCGGGGAAACCAAAGTCCTGAAAGGTGTCTCACTGGACATTCAAGATGGGGAATTCATTTCTCTTGTAGGGCCTTCCGGCTGCGGCAAGTCTACTCTGCTGCGGATCATTGCCGGGCTGGAACTGCAAACCTCAGGCGATATTCTGATTGATGGTACCAACGTTAATCAGGTGCGAGCGACCAAGCGGAACCTGTCGATGGTCTTCCAGTCCTATGCACTCTATCCCCATTTGACTGTTGGTCAGAATATGATGGTGCCACTGCGGATGCGTCGGCTTACCAGCGTGGAACGGTTGCCTGCTATCGGAATGATGATGCCATCTCGATGGGAGAAGATGAGAGCGATACACAAACAGGTCAGAGAAACCGCGGAAACTCTAAAAATTACCGAGCTGCTTGGCCGTAAACCCGGGGAATTGTCGGGTGGGCAGCGCCAAAGGGTCGCTGTCGGGCGGGCCATGGTTCGGCAGCCGGTCGCATTCTTGATGGATGAGCCATTGTCAAATCTGGACGCGGCGTTGCGGGTTCATATGCGAGCCGAGATCGCCGACTTGCACCGGCAGCTGAAAACCACCTTCATTTATGTAACACATGATCAGGCCGAAGCGCTGACTATGTCGGACCGCATTGCGGTTATGATGGAGGGAAACCTTCTTCAGGTAGATACGCCCGACGAGATTTATGCCAATCCGATTGACATGCGCGTTGCGCAATTTATCGGCTCTCCGAAAATGAACATTTTACCCGGCGCCATTGATAGCCAAGGACAGGTGTCTTTGCCAGGTGAATACAAATTGTTGGGACGGGTCAAATATGGTTCGGGCTCAATAAGCGTTGGTCTGCGTCCCGAACATCTCGATATTGGCGTCAAGGCACCCAACGGTCGGCATCTCTCTGCCATTGTCCGCCACAAAGAAAATCTCGGGGCTGACTATTTTATCCACGCCGAGCTTGAAGGCGGCGATCAGAAGATAGTCGTGCGAGCCGTTCCCGATGTGGCGCACCAGCTTTCGATCGGCTCGCATGCGGAGATCTGGCAATCGCAGGAAAAAGCGTCTGTCTTTGGCAAAGACAACCGGCGCCTTCAGATCGAGAATGAAGGGGCTTGATCAATGTCACACAGACCAAGTCTAAAGCTCACGCCTTATCTATTCATGACGCCTGCTTTGTTGCTGATGGTCGTGATATTGATTGTTCCCGTTTTTGTGGCTGCAACGCTCTCCTTTACCAACTACACGCTGGGTGCGGAAAGCTTCGACTGGGTGGGGTGGGAGAATTATGTCAAGCTCTTTTCCCGATCCAGCTATTTGAAAATGTTCAATGCCTCATTGACCTATGTTCTGGTGGTCGTGCCATGTTCGGTCTTGTTGGGGTTGGGCGTTGCATTGATCATTCGTTCTTTGAAGTTCGGGAGCGAGATTTACAAGACGATCTTCTTTCTGCCCGTTATGGCCACATTGCTCGCGATGGCTATTGCATGGGAGTTTGCGTTGCACCCGATCATCGGGGTGATCAATGACACCCTGGAAGCTGGCTGTGATATAGGCTGGCTTCGCATTCTACTCTCTGGCAGCTGGCTCGGGATCGCTGATCAGGCCAGTTGGTATGGTTCTCATTGCACCACAGGATTTCCTGTCTGGCTGGGCGATCGGAATTATGCGATGCCAACGATTGCCTTCATTGGCATTTGGCAGGCGTTCGGCTTCAATATGGTGCTGTATCTTGCTGGCCTCACATCCATCTCACCATCGCTTTATGATGCAGCCGAGATGGACGGCGCTGACAGTGCCTGGTCCCGTTTCCGGCTGGTTACATGGCCGATGCTTGGCCCAACGCACGTGTTTGTTGTGACCATCACATCCATTCGATCCTTTCAGGTGTTCGACACGGTGGAAGCGCTGACCCGAGGCGGGCCTAGCAAGTCGACCTATGTGATGATCTACGCCCTTTATGAGAAGGGCATCAAGCAGAACCTGATCGGCATGGGCGCAGCCATTACCATGGTGTTCCTGCTGTTCGTTCTCGCCCTGACGGCTATCCAATATCTCTTCGTAAACAGAAAGGCGCATTACTCATGACGAAGCCATCAAGCTGGTTTGCGGAAGCTGCCAAACACTTTGTGCTGTTGATTGGTGCGCTGATTGTTCTGCTGCCATTCTATCTGATGACATCCTATTCGCTAAAGTCTCCGGCTGAAATCGAGAGCAACAGCGGCGGCTTTGTCGGGCGGCAAGAGGTTATGATCGACCAAAAATGCCTCAAGGAAGGCAAAGCCGAGGCAGCCTGCAAGATGCGTCCGGTCGTTTACAACTATTTGTCCGCGTTTCGCGAAGCGCCTCTGCTGCGCTATCTGATGAATGGCGTCATCGTTACGCTCTCCATTTTTCTGCTCCAAGTCGTGGTCGCACTGCCATCGGCCTATGCGTTGGCGAAGCTGCGATTTTGGGGAAGAGATGCGGCTTTCGCGCTGGTTCTGTTCTGTTTGCTGATCCCAGTGCACGCTATCGCCTTGCCGCTTTATTTGATGTTGGCCAAAACCGGCCTGACCAACACATACGCTGCTCTTGTGGTTCCTTGGACCATTTCGGTCTTTGGTATTTTCCTCATGCGGCAGTTTTTCATGACCGTGCCTGACGATTTGATTGATGCAGCCCGTATGGACGGGATGACCGAGCTGGCGATTGTCTGGCGGGTGATGCTGCCCACGGCCATTCCCGCACTCATGGCATTTGCCATCTTCTCGGTTGTTGCCCACTGGAATGATTATTTCTGGCCGCGGATCGTGATTACCGGAGACCGATCTTTGATGACGCCGCCATTGGGGCTGCGCATGTTCAAGTCCGATCTGGATGGCAACGAATATGGTCCGATGATGGCTGCCGCTACGGTCATTGTAACCCCGCTGGTCGTGGCTTTCATGCTCGCACAGCGCCGCTTCATTGAAGGCATAACAATGAGCGGAATGAAATAGGGGCGTGCAAAAGGCTTTGGGGCATCCGGCGTCGCGGTGCCCTGAAAAAGAAATCCTGATGTACGGCAATACATCAGGATCACATTTTAAATGATAACGAAAGCATACAGGAGAAGTTTCATGAAACTTGCCAATATTCTTGGAAGTGCTGCTATCATCGCTGCTACGATGGTAACTTCCGCCCAAGCTGTGACAATCGAAGTTGGATATCCATATTCCAGCCTGTTCGATGTAACCTTCCAGCGTATTCTTCCGATGTTCAAGGAAGCGCATCCAAAGATCGAAGTCAAGCTGCGTGCGACTTACGAGAACTATGAAGATGCCACCAATACTGTTCTGCGCGAGTCAGTCGCCGAAAAGCTACCGGATGTGACGTTTCAGGGATTGAACCGTCAGGCTCTGATGGTGGATAAAAAAATTGCCCACTCTCTGGAAGGCTTTATTGCAAACGAGCCTGATTTCTCAAAAGACGGCTATCACAAAGCGATGCTTGATCTGGGAACATTCGGAGGCGAAGTCTATGGCCTTCCTTTCGCAGTTTCCCTTCCTGTTGGCTACTACAACATGGATGCACTGAAAAAGGCTGGCATCGAAACCCTGCCCAAAACCTGGGACGAAGTCGCCGTAAACTGCGGCAAGCTACGTGATGCAGGCTATAAAAATCCGCTTTTCTGGGGCTGGAACATCACCGGCAACTGGTTCCTGCAAGCTCTGATGTGGAGCCAGGGCGAACCAATCATCAAGGACGGCAAAGTCAACTTTGACGGCGAAGCTGGTCTCGTTGCATTCAACACCATGGATAAATTGTTCCGTGAATGCAAAATGCTGAACTTGTCTGTTAGTGATGCCGGTAAACCATTTGCTGCCGGTGAAGTTGCTATGCACTTCTGGTCTACGTCTTCTGTGGGCGCTATCGAGCGCACCAAAGGTGACTTCGAAATGAAAACGGGTGAATTTCCGGGCATTGATGGCGCTCCGATTGGCCTGCCCGCCGGTGGTAATGCCGGTATGATCGTTTCCACCTCTGACGATCCGGAAGTTCTTAAGGCTGCTTGGGAGTTCCTTAAATTCTGTACCTCCGGCAAAGGCGCAGCGGTTGTTGCTGAGACCACCGGTTACATGCCTCCGAACAAAGCTGCAAACGACTTGCTCGCCGACTTTTATTCCCAGAATCCAAACAAACTGACTGCAGTGAAACAGGCCGGTCTGTTGCGTGACTGGATCGCCTATCCAGGTGATAACAGCCTTGCAATCACCCAGGTTCTCTATGATGGACTGGAAAGCATCGTGACCGGTGAAGCAACCGATATGGAAGAGCTGCAAGAAGAGTTGTCTGAAGAAGTCGCCGACCTGCTTCCATAATACTAGCCGCAATCAAACCGCTAGAGCTAATAGGGTGGACGGACTTTTCGTCCACCCAACGCGATAGCTACGCCTAGGCTTTGGTAAACTGATAAGAAAAGCTCATTTACAATGAAAATCCTGCAATTGACTGATATCCATCTGACCACACCCGGACAAACAATTCTGGGGCGTGACTCCAACACCAACTTTCGCAAAGCTCTATCGCATGCCCTGAATGACCACGCCGACGCGGATCTGCTTGTGATCACCGGTGATCTGTCAGACTGGGGCGATGAGGCGGACTATAAACGCCTAAGAGGCATTCTGGACGAGCTACCCGTCGAGTGGGCGTTGTGCATTGGAAATCACGATAATCGGGAAAGGTTCCTGTCTGTCTTTCCTGAATTGGCAGATGAGAACGGGTTTGTTCAATCTGTTCGCGATATGGATGCAGGTCGTTTTGTCTTCCTGGATACTAACCAACCGGGCACGCATGCGGGATGCTATTGTGACCAGCGCAAGGCATGGCTGGAAAGCCAGTTGGAGAGTTGCGACGGTCCAATTTATCTTTTCATGCACCACAATCCAATGCCGGTTCATCTTGCGCCCCTTGATAGCATTCGGCTCCACCAAGATGACGCGTTTCGCGAATTTATTGCAGGGCATGCGCAAAAAATTCGGCATATTTTCTTCGGGCACTGTCATCTGCCATTGGCTGGATCTGTTGCAGGTATTCCAACCACGTCCCTGAGGGGAACAAACCATCAAGGCTTTGCCAATTTCTCCGAGAAAGAATTGCTCACGAGTTCCCATCTGCCACAGGCCTATGGCGTTGCCTTTCTTGCAGATGACTATGTGACCGTTCATATGATCGAATTTGGATATGAAGGGGAACTGAAAATCGAGGGATCACCAGACTATAAGCAATGGGATCGAGCCAGCATGGAACGATAGCGGAAACATGTTGGGCCTCGATGATACCGCTTGATCCAAAGGGCCGTGAAGCCTTCATGCAGCAGCCAATGCTACTCTTGGTTCGAATGTCTGGAATGCGGAAAATGACTTCTGACTTGGAGCGGCACTGAATGACCGGTTAGGGCCGATTCTGTTGAAGACAGAGAATTTTGATCTGAAAAGGAAACTGAAACAGGCTGGCGTTGTATTGAATGAGCAAGTGCAGACGGGTCGCCTCGTGCCGCCGAACAGGTGGTTTTGATTGGCGATATGGAGTGCATCAAGGCAGGGATTTGAATTGCCCTAGAATTGTGACTGAAGTTGTGTGTAGATTTCCCTGGACGATTCCCCGTTGTGAAGCAATTCAATATGGCCAACATGTCCTTGATCGGCTTGACACTTGACGGTCCGCTCGATCAACGACATGAACTCCATCAATTATAAAAAAATGTAATCAGGTTTGGCATTTTTGAATATGTGCTTTAAGTGCAGTTTGGCGACAATCAGCAGCATTTTGAGATTGAACTGTTTCTGCAAAAGTATCACGATTTCCTAGCAAAATCACCTGTTCAGATGCTCTGGTAATTGCAGTGTAGAGTGCTGATCGTTCAAGAAGCTTGTTGGGATGGACAATGACAATCACCCGTTGCCATTGGCTTCCTTGACTTTTATGGACTGTCATTGCGTAAGCGAGGTCAATCAATTCATGATCATTTTCCTGATCAAGAATGACATTGCCAATGTCATCAAATTGAATTGTTCTGTCTCCGACATATTGCCCAAGCGTGCCGTTTGTTAATCCCCGATCAAAGTCATTTTTGAGGAACATGACGGGATCACCAATCCGTATTTGAGAGGCACCTGGGAAGCATAGACGATCTGCACCTCTCCATTGAGAGAAAGTGTTATTGATCATTTTTACACCATCAACATTGTTTCTCCTTGGTGAGAGGATACGTAGCTGGCCTCTTTCAGTTTGGCTTGATAGAGATTTGGATATTTCAATTGCTGTTTTGGCTGTGTGTTCGATCTTGCAATCACAGAAGAATACGCCTTTTGCAGGGCCAGAGTATGTTGAAAGATCCGGCACAATGCCATTTCTGACCTGCTCAGCAATGGATGGGATGCCTGATGATTTTTCCTGACGATAAATGCGATCAAGGGTCACTGTAGGGATTGTATTGACAAGTTCATGGAATGGTTTTCCTGCGCCAATTGGAGCCAATTGAGCAGGATCACCAACCAATAGAATTCTAGCTTGCGGAATTTTTCTGATCAGATCCCAGATTGTGGGTAAATCCACCATAGAGGCTTCATCAATAACCAGCACATCTTGGTTGTTGAATGGGCGTTGCCGGGTTTCCAATCCCTGCTCAGTTTTGGAGATTTCACGAGCCAATGGTGTCATTTGGACACTGGCGATTGTTCGTGCAGGAACATTGGTGGCCTGTTCAAGCCTGCGTGCTGCGCGACCTGCAAGTGCCATGGGATGAGGTGTCAGATTGGCTTGATTGAGGATATCAAACACAGTTCGCAACACGGTGGTTTTTCCGGTTCCTGCATATCCTGCAATACAAGCGATTTGAGAGCGTAGTGGTAATTCAATGGCAGCTTTTTGGGTTCCATCAAATCTAATGGAATTATCAGTTTCAATTTTGGTTATGAAGGAATTGATTTTGTCTGGTGTTATTGAACCAGTGAATAGTGTATCAGCATTTGTTTGTTTGGCTTTAATTGTCTCTGCCAGTTCACGCTCCATAAGGGCTGAACCCAACCCCTGAATGCCATTGGCGAACCGGATGGCCACCCGAGCGTTGATTGCTTTGTCAATCGCTTCTGAGAGGGTAGGAGAGCCATTTTCTAAATGAAGAAGACTGGATGCAAGGGATACAATCTTTTCTTCATTTGCCCATGTGTGTCCATCGTTGCGGATTGTTGCCAGAGCAGCCTCTACAGAAGCAACAATGCGACGGGGGTCAGTTTGATTGATTCCAGCTGCTTGACCCAGGCTATCTGCTTTATGGAATCCAGCAAACATTGTCAGGAGGTAAGGGTTGTTTTTGATTGCTAAAGCGCTTTTACCACCCCAACTAGATATGATTTGGAATGCTATTTTCCGATCAATGTTGATTTGATCAAGCCAAATTGCCAGATCTCGTTCTTGAGTGATTTCCTGATAGCGTGATGTTAATTGCGCAATCACATCAGTCGGGAGAATGGTTTCCAGATCTGGATCATTTTCACCAATGGCTCGATCAAGATCATCTCCAAATCGGCTGACCAAGTTGCGCGCTCTTGCTGGTCCAATTCCAGGAATTTCTTTGACAAGCAAATGTCTCAAAGAGGCCTGTTCATAGATAGGTTGTGTTGAGACTGAGCTTGGATCAATGGCATTCATACCCATCACTCCAATCCTGGAAAGATGCGTCCGCCAAGGGGAGCCAGAGAGCTTACAGCTTGATGTATTCGATTATTCTCTCGTTTGAGGGCTTCATTTTCTGCTGTTTTCTCTGCGAGCAATTTTTTCAGACGCTGGATTTCGGTGTCTTTTGGATCTGCACCATCATGATTTTGATTTTGCTGTGTTGGCTTAGACAGAGACCACAAGCCAGCATTTGCAAGATTGGCATTTGCAGCGTCAATCATGTTGTTGAGGGATTTATTGGTATAAAGCGTAGAGCGGGCAATGCCGCATTCAGCTGCAATATCGCTTTTACTCAACCCATTTTTGCCCACATAGTTGGACCAATCATTGTTTTTTGATCGAGTATCCAGCCAATCTCCGAGGCGTTGAATGGCTTGTTCGGCCTGCTGTTGGGTGCTGATGCTTTTCTTGCTCATGATAGAATTCCCGTTTTATCGGGGTTGTCGTGGTCTGCCAATGGTTTCCAACGGAATACCGTGATTGATGGCCAATTGGTGAAGGCGCTCGATGTGATCTGCAAACATTTTGTTCTCCAAAGAGAGAGTTGTCAGATCTTTGGCTTCTTGGGCTTTCGCAATATTTTCTTGTTTTTTTTGGTTGTTATTGTCTTTGGCTTTTAGTTGCGCAATCCGTGCTGATCTTGCCGCTTGTATTGGTTGCTTGCGTGACAGGGCAATTTCACCATATGGGATGCCGGCTTTTTGTGCTCTTTTATGGATTTCTTTCCAGGTTGGT
Organism: uncultured Cohaesibacter sp.; assembly: GCF_963664735.1. Classification (NCBI taxonomy): domain Bacteria; kingdom Pseudomonadati; phylum Pseudomonadota; class Alphaproteobacteria; order Hyphomicrobiales; family Cohaesibacteraceae; genus Cohaesibacter; species uncultured Cohaesibacter sp. Next base: position 320,263 of record NZ_OY761553.1, read on the forward strand.
TTTGTGCGGAATTTATTGATGATATCTATTACGGCACTGATGTCCTGATCGGACATGTTGGGATTACCTTTACTCACCAGTCAGCTCCTTTTTTGATGATTGCATCTGTTTCATTTGGGTTCTGAATGCAGAGACCCGATCAGACAATTTGGGGCTTGTGGTACATTGGTAATCACCGCGAGCAATCAAATTGCCATCAGGGATTTTGGGATCATTGAGATCAGCTTGTAGTGCCTTGGCTCCTTTGAGTTGTTTTTCTATCAAAGGAATAAGGTTTGGGTTTCTCAGAAGGCGACTATTTTTCTTTTTAAGTTCTTCAAGGCTTCCAAGTTGATTTTCCAGGGATTTGATTTTGGACGTGATGTAATCAAGAGATTTTTTGGAGCCTTTGCAGACAAAATACCGATCACAAGACAGACAGTTTACTGCCATTGCACATGGCTCTTGGATCAATGAGCCAATGCAATATCCAAAAGGAGAGATTGAGATCATGGATTTGTTTTTCATGGTCTCAAGGACTTGTTGGTCAGGATCAAGAACCTGTTTGGAAGGTGGTGCAATGGTCACTGTCTGGTAGGCTTTTTGGGCCTGAAGGGCAAGAATGTCATCAGACTGAAGGCCATCATAATCTTCCACCTCATAGCCATGCACAGCAAGCCGTTCTTCATCAGTTCTGTGATCATATGCAGCATTTTGAGAGAGAGATTTCCTGCCTGACCACATTGCAATAATTGGCTCGGATAGACCGGCTTGTTGGGCAATGGTGTTTAGAAAGTGGCGCAGGTCATGGGTGTTGATATCGGGATAGGATCCATTGGGAAGTGTGATGTCCAACCGTTCCCAGATTGTTTTGACTAATGGTTGGCCATCAGACAAAATAAGGTCAAGTGTTGATGATGAAATGGTGTCAAAGAATACTGGTGAGTAAAGTTGCGTTCTGGATTCCAATCTATTTCTGTAAAACAGCAATAGAGCGTTATCAGCACGCAATTGATATCCTTTGTGATTCACCACATAAGGCCATTCATTTTTGAATGTCTTTTTGAATTCCTTTTGGAATGTTTCCCACCATTCAGTTTGGAAGGTTTCAAAACAATAGAGATTGTCACTGTTATGAATTTTGGTTCTGTTTTTCCATGTCTTTTTGAAGTTGCTTTTCCAGAAGTTATGTTCGTTCAGAGTTCTTTCATTGGGTAAACCAAGGAGCAGACGAATGTCAGTTTCACTTATCTTGTCAGTGGCTTTGATATGGGAGAGGTGGTCAGGAATTGGGATTACTCCTGGATTTTCAACAATGAAGGCTGCCGTTTTCCTCGCCTCTATCCCATAGGAGCGGATGATTTCGATGCAGCGATGAGCCACCCACTGGACAGCAGATGGTATTGGTTTGACAACCGCTTTGCCACCTTTCACAGGGAACCAGACAAGGCCATACTTGAAGTCAAGATTATCATGCTGATCTTCAGTAATCTGTGGCCCATATTTCTCAACCGGAGCAGCAATGATTTCGCAGTCAGAAGGCAAACGCCAAAGTTCTGAGACCCGGCAGGGATGGGTTGCCAACAAATTGGCCATCATGACATTGACCCGCAGGTAGTCAAAATCCTGATTGGATTGATAAGCACTGTCATTAGGCTCCAGACGCTTGAATGCATCGGCCAACGCAACAATTTGATGCCAGTTGACCATTTTTACATCGGATGGAGAGATAGGGGCTTTATCTGTTTTGGGAGGCTTAAATTGCTTCTTGTCAAACCAAGGTAAAACATCATAATTTGATAGTATTTCAAAACTATAAAGCAACATGTTTTTTGTCTTCTGGCAAAAGATTTGATGATATTTTCAATATCAATGATTTGTATGTTTATTATGCTGGATATATTACTAATTATGCAGCAATCTATAAATTTTCTGATATTCTTTGTTTTGAATATTATTGTTGAGGAAGAGGTTGATTTGCCAATATCATAGTTTTTCCTGATCTCTGCAATGATTAGAGATTTCAAAAAATCTTGCCAGTGAGATGGGTATGGAGTTTTGCCATTAATTGGGTAAAACAGAATGTTTGGTTTTTTTGAAGTACTGGAACTTGATGATGTAATATTTGATAGATCCCATTTTGGATCTTGAGGATCAATATCCCAATTGGGCATTTCGCCAGATTGCATCAATTCAGAATTTTTCTGATCATGAATAAAATCAGCAAGGGCTTGTTCTTCAGCAGAGATTAAAGAAGCTTGATGAAGATTGATTATGGTTTGATTATTCATTTTCATACCCCCCACATGGCAGTTTGGCGTTGACTGCGTCTTGTCGGCGCATTTCAGCGCCGATGATCATGGCTTCATAACGCTGTAACTGAGCCATTACATCGGGATCAAACCTATTGTTCCAATTGCCATTTTCATCATAGAGATGAGATTTTCTTAAATTCAATATGTCCCACAAAAGCTGGAAGTCAGCATTTTCATAGATCTGGAACTTATGACAAGACAGGCATGGCCATGGCTCTGACCCATGTAGTTCATCATGGATCGGGCAGCCTTGACATTCCCCACCTCCAATCAATGCAACATCTTCAAGATTATTGTTGGTCATGGCTTCAGTTGAGATGACGGGATCAAGTTTGGTTTCAATGATTTCGCGGCTCACAACGGGATTGCGCCAAAGATCGCCATATTTGTCCATCAATCGGAAGAATTTGGGGTCACGTAACTGATAGCAAAGGGTGGCAAGATCAACATAGGACTGGCATGATGCCTCAGAAGCATGTCCCAAAAACAGGCCAATTTGGGCAGCGCTGTAGCCTTTGAGTGCTTTTCTGGTGGCAACGGTGTGCCGCTCGCGAGTGAAGTTGTAGACCATTTTCTTTTCTTCACCAGAGCGACTGGTTGTTAATCCCAGGCTATCAAGAGCAGCTTTGAACCTCTTTTCTATATGTGGTTCAGTGGCATGTCCTTCATAGCCAATTTCTTTACTGGGTTCCGGAATAAGCCCGTTGGAACCGAAGGATCCAGGCAATCCTTTAGGTGTAAAGAGTGGTAATTTGTACCACTCGGCTTTTGGTATGCCGATGAGGCGTTGAGCCAAATAGGCTTCCATGGCATTGAGAACTGAACCGCCAATGGGCCAGAAATGGGCCTGATGGATGCTTAGATCATTCTTTTCAAAAGGCCAGCGAATTTGTGGTTGGGGATCATCCATGATGGGATTGATTGATGGGATATGCACATCGCTGATTTTCATGCGAGAGAGTGAGCCAGGCCGCATACCATAATGTCGAGGCAACTGCACAATCAGATATTTTTCATCTGTCCATTGGCCTTTGGCATATGCTTCCTCAATGGCTTTGTCCTGTATGGCCACTTCACCTTCAAGCCAGGGCCCTTTTTCAGGATCCAATGTGACCACGTAATCCGTTTTTTCAGGATTTCGCAGCATTTTAAGCGAGGTGTCAGTGACGTTTGGAAAGATATCAGGGTCTGATTTACGCCCATGATATATAAATATTTTCAGCATTGCAGGGTAGTTTGTTCCAGCAGGTGGATGATCCAACCATTGCAAAATCTGATCATCAGAAAAATCATCAAGAATGCTGTTGGTTTGGGATGAAGTGCATCGAACAAAATCACGAACTGAGTTAAAAATTCTGATTACACTATTATCAGAGAGTTTGTTTCCAGAAATGGAAAACGTAAATATTTTTTTGATTTTCTCTAGAAGATAATTTGTAATGAATGGTTCCAATTGACCAAAATCTATTGATTTACTATAAAGTGTCCAAATATTTGATGATGGGTCAATGTCAAATCCAGATCGAGATTTTATATTTCTATTGACTGCAATGATTTCAGAGAGCTTTTTATTGTTTGAATTCATTATTTGTTGTCTTTCTTGAGATCTTTGACCATATCGTCAAACATGATCTGACTGATTTCAGAAGTCGTGTAATAGGTTGGCATTTTGGAATTCAGGGACCAGCGGAAAAAGTCTCTCATGCCTTTTTCAATTGCAGCTTGAGGTTTGTTTTGAGCACGCATTCGACGCACATAATTGATGGCGCATAGATGACGCAAAGCATGCGTTCCAACCCCCTCTACACCTGCGCCCCAAGCAAGTTTTTTGAATGCATCCATATAGCTGTAGATGGCTAGAGGGGCGCCAATATTTCTTTTCCGTGCATCAGCCACGCAAAAAGCAAAACTATGATCAAGGTTTTCAGAAAGCCCATTTTCCTCAGCAAATTCAATTACTTCATCTTGATACACTTCAAGCCAATGATTGTATTTTGCAAAAGAAGAATTAGGGATGGTTACAATGCCCTTGCCGGTTTTGGTGGCTGGAACCACTTTTCGAGTTTCTTCTGGGTCATTGTGACGATCACGCACATGGATTGAGTTTCTTGTAGTGCCATGCGCCTCAATAATGTTCTCGAATTTCAGGGCAAGAACCTCGGACATCCTCAATCCACCATGATATTGGAAGTCAAACATTGCAGCATTTCGGGCGGCAATCACTGGATTACGCCACAAATCATAAGGATTGTAGGTTTTCATGAATTCATTAAGTTTATGCAATGTATTCGCACTGTAATCTGAGCCAGATCTGGAGCTTCTGACCCGAGGTACTACAATTTTTTGTTGAATTAGTAGCTTTCTTTTTTTTCTAAGATCTTTTTCATCTGGATGAACAATGTAGTGTTTATCAAGACAAACATCTCCTTGTTTCATCAGCCATTTCATATATGCAATCACATGGCTTTTTCTGAGTGATTGGGTAATTGATCCTGCATATTGCGTAGGAAAAAATTCATTAGGGAGCAAAACATGAGCACCCAAGTTCTTTTTGGCTAATTGTTTTGACAACTCAGAAAGCTTGATTTCCAGAAGATTGTTGATTGCAGATAGCTCATGATCTTCAAGGCCAGTTTGATAACTTAATCGATATTCTGGATTCTCAATTTCAGCATATTCACAGACGGTCAGAAAATGTTTGATGGCATCAAAAACAGATTGGCGTGTGTTTTCAGGCTGGCCTCTTAAACCAACAACAAGATATCCCGTCACAAATGGATTGATCTTATGATCATTGTCGTAAGCAACAAAAATCCTCTCACCATTGGTCTTGGCTGCTATTTTAAGATGTAGCACGATTGCTTTGGACATTTTTGAATCACCAAATATGAGTATTGCTATCCGTTCAATATATATTGTAAATGTATATTTTGGCATAGCAAATAGAACAAAAAAGGAATATAGGGTTAATTTATATTTATCTAATTGTTTTTAAAGATTAAATTATTTAATCTGTGTGGGTTTGTGGTGATACCCCATATAATTCTCACCATTCTTTGAATGGTGGGTTTTCGCATGTGCATATTGCTTACCGAAACCCGCCTGAGGCGGGTTTTTTTGTGCCGTCTCGCGGAATTTTTTTCAAAGGAGACGGACATGACGTTGCAAGCTTTACAGTCTGTAATAGAAGCTGCTGACAGGGCTATATCGACAGAGGATTTCGATAGCCTGATGGATTTTTACGCCGATGAGGCAACGCTGGTTGTCAAGCCTGGCATGGTTGCCAGCGGTAAGGAACAGATCCGCAGCGCCTTTATGGCTATCGCAGAACACTTCGGCCACCATCTGACCGTGCGGCAAGGCAAGATGGAAGTTTTTGAGGCTGAGGATACTGCGCTCGTTGTAATGAAGACCTATCTGGATACCGTTGATTCTGACGGTTGGGATCTCACACTGGTGCGGCGTGCGACCTATGTCTTCAAATGCTCCAAGGACGGTAAGTGGTTGTGCACTGTTGATAATTCATACGGTACAGATTTGCTGGACGGCTTGAGCGCTTCATTTATGGAGCCTGACGGCAAGATGCTTGCAGAATGAGGGAGAATGTTTTGCAACTGCGGTTTTGTGAAGGTAAACTCTCGCGATCGGAGCGAGAGAAGGCCGCTTTGAAAATGAGCAAAGTGGCAATAGTTGGCGACCTATCATTATGCTTGGCTTGACCCGGAGGTCATTTGGTGGATAAACAGACCGGATTGGTCCGCAATAAAGAGGTGACCCCGTGCTCTCTGCACTCGGGATATTGATTGCCGCACTGGGCGGGATGATGTTCTTTCCCGCAATCGTTGATCTGGCATACCAAAGCAATGATTGGCACGCCTTTCTGGGTGGTGGTTCCATTTCCGTTGGATTTGGTATTGCGCTCTTTCTGGCTATGCGTGGCCAGGAGGGGGAGTGGAACATTCGCAGCTCCATTCTGTTTGTGAATGGCAGCTGGTTCGTTCTCAGTGCCTTTGCTGCTCTGCCTCTCTATTTCTCTTCCCTTGGCATCAGCTATGCCGATGCCTATTTCGAGTCTGCTTCGGGATTTACCACCACGGGCTCTACCGTGCTCAGTGGTCTTGATACCATGGCACCGGGGTTGTTGTTTTGGCGCTCTCTGATGCAATGGCTGGGCGGCCTCGGGATCGTGGCTATCGGTATTACGATTCTGCCAATGCTCGGGTCGGGCGGACAAAAGCTGTTTTTTCTGGAATCCTCTGAGCAGAGTGACAATCCCTATCCCCGCATTCGGGAATTCGCGGTCAAGATTGCCTTTGTCTACATGTTCCTGACAGCGGCCTGCACTTTCTCCTATTTTGCCTTGGGCATGACCTTCTTTGAGGCGATCAACCATGCGATGACGACGCTGTCGACCGGCGGATATTCAACCTCTGACGGTTCAATGGCGCATTTTGATAGTGTAGGAATTTATTTCGCAGGTTCTCTTTTCATGTTCTTTGGCGGTTTGCCGTTTCTCTATATGATCCGGTTTTTCTCTGCCGATAGGGGCAATGATCCGCAGATCGGGCTTTACCTCAAGGGGGTGCTGATTGCGGCCGTCGGGATCTTTTTTGCAAAGCAGTGGCTTTCTCCCGGTCCGGTCATTAAGGATTTTGCCATCTCGCTGTTCGATGTGATCTCCATTGTGACGACCACTGGATTTGGCGCGGGCGACTATCAGGAATGGGGGGCGCTGTTTGTCGTGCTGTTCCTGATTTTGACTTTTTTCGGTGCCTGCTCGGGGTCCACTGCCGGTGGCATCAAGCAATTCCGTTTTGTCATCGCCTGGTTGGTTATCAAGAATGCTGTAGCAAAATTGATCCATCCGAACCGAATTATTCCCATGCGATATGGCACTCAGGTTGTCGATGGGGAAATGGCGGCTTCGACGCTGAGTTTCATTTTCCTGTTTTTCGCGACCTTCATGGTTTTTGCAATAGCCTTGCAGCTTTGCGGGCTCGACTTCGTGACTGCCATGAGCGGCTCTGCCACGGCGCTGGCGAATGTGGGGCCGGGTCTTGGACCGATCATTGGTCCGGCGGGAAACTTCAGCAGCTTGCCTGATATTTGCAAATGGCTTCTGAGTACCGAGATGATTTTGGGGCGGCTGGAAATTCTGTCGGCGCTCACAATTCTGATGCCGGGCTTTTGGCGCTGGTAGGTTTGTTGCTGTTCTGCTGAACCTGTTTTTTAGCGATCAAACAAAAGGGGCCTTCAAGGCCCCTTCAAATCTTAAAAATCTCGGTCTGTTCTTAAGTGCTCAAAGGCTCTTGAGTGCTTCGCGATATTTCTCTGCATGACCGGCGAGAAGATCGTTGTCTGCCATTTTTCCGGTTTGTGGACGCAGTGCAACGCCTTCGTGACGTGGCACGACATGGAAATGCAGGTGTAGGACTTCCTGCCCACCAGCGCCTTCATTATTCTGCTGAACGGTGACGCCGTCCGCATCAAATGCAATCATTGCGGCTTTGGCCAGTTTTTGCGTGGTGGCAACAACTGCGTTGAGGTCATTTTCTGCAGTGTCCAGAATATTCCGTGAAGGGTTTTTGGGAAGTACCAGCGCATGGCCGTCAGCCTTTGGCATGACATCCAGAAATGCGAAGGTCAGATCATCTTCATAAAGCTTGTGGCAAGGAATTTCGCCACGCAAGATTTTTGCGAAAATATTGTCACTGTCATAGGCAGGAGTGCTCATGAGTCGATTCCACTTATTGATTTAAACTGTTGGAGGGCAGACTAACAGTGCAGGCGCAGGAAATCCATCCATCCTCTATTTAGCCATCCCCTTTTTTGAAGGGAGTGCGTGTTGAGAGATAGTCCTGCTCTTCAGCAGCAGCCCGTCGCTCTCTGTTCAGATAGTCCTCGATGGCTTCCCGAAAGGCGGGATGTTCGATCCAATGGGCTGACCATGTGGTTTTGGGCACATATCCGCGGGCGATCTTGTGCTCGCCTTGAGCTCCGGCTTCAACACACGCCATTTTGTGCTCTATGGCCCATTCTATCGCCTGATGATAGCAAAGTTCGAAATGCAGGCAGGGATAGTCTCCTATGGTGCCCCAATAGCGCCCGTAGAGCGTGTCACCGCCGATGAAATTAAGCGCTCCGGCAACGGCCATATTGCCCTCATAAGCCAGAACCAGAAGGATCTGATCAGCCATGGTTTCGCCGATCATGGCGAAGAATTGGCGATTGAGGTAAGGCCGGCCCCATTTGCGCGAGCCGGTGTCCATGTAGAAGTCGAAGAAGGCGTCCCAATCAGCCTCCGTGATTTTCTCGCCCTGTTTGCGCTCAATGGTCAGACCGTGACTGTGTGCCGTGTTGCGTTCCTTGCGGATGTTCTTCCGTTTGCGAGAGGATAGCTGGGCGAGGAAATCATCAAAGCTTTCATAGTCTTCATTGAGCCAGTGGAACTGCTGATCGCGCCTTGTTAAAAAGCCCTGTGCTTCGAATGCGTTCTTTTGGGTTTCCGGCAAAAATGTGAGATGGGCAGACGAGATCGGGTAGCGGTCACAGAGCTGTTTGAGGCCGCTCGCCATGGCCGTAACGGCAACGGGCTCGCTCACGCCCTTGCGGGTCAGTACCTTGGGGGCGTTAACTGGCGTAAAGGGAATGGCGCTTTGCAGTTTGGGATAATATTGCCCGCCCGCTCTTTCCAGAGCATCAGCCCAGCCATGATCAAAGACATATTCACCCTGACTGTGAGACTTCAGATAAAGCGGCATAGCGGCCAATATCGTCTCATCAGCATCTTTAAGCACGAGATGGTGGGGCAACCAGCCGGTTTCCTCACAGGCGCAACCTGAGCGTTCCAGAGCATCCAGAAAGGCGAAGGATAGAAAGGGGTTGTATTTTCTCGGACTGAGCGTGTCATCAAGGCAAGCTGTCCACTGCTCCTGTCCGATTTCTCGCATGGAATGAGCGACATGGAGTTGGTAATCGGATGTTTCGGGCATTGGTCTCTCGCAAAAATCTGGCAATTGTCCAAATTTAAGAAGAGTTGGCGGCGAATGTAACCCTTAAGGGGGCAAGGGCCAAAAATATTTGTTCGGTTGGTCGTCGTTCCAAGATCAATGGCAAGAGGGCTCGCCATTGATCAAGTTTATGAAAATGCGGATATTAGTCAGCCAGTTCAACGATTGCTTCTACTTCTACGGCAACGCCGAATGGCAGAGATGCAACGGAAACGGCTGAGCGCGCGTGACGGCCCTTGTCGCCGAAAACGTCAACCATCAGGTTGGAGGCACCGTTGATGACTGCTGGTGCTTCGCCATATTCCATCGTGGAGTTCACAAAGCCGACCAGTTTGACAACGCGCGCGACCTTATCCAGATCTCCGGTTGCTGCTTTCATCTGTGCGATGAGGCTGATGGCGCAAAGCTTGGCAGCTTCAGCGCCAGCTTCGGTCTGCATGTTATCGCCCAGTTTGCCGACAACTTTTTCGCCAGCAGCGGTCTGCGGAATCTGGCCGGAAATGAAGAGCTGATTGCCGCTTTTGACAAAAGGAACATAGTTAGCTGCAGGTGCGGCTGCTTCCGGAAGAGTGATTCCGAGTTCTGCGAGTTTTGCTTCGATTGCGCCTGACATTATAAACTCCATTGAAAGGTTTGATTATTTGCGGGTCTCCGGCGCTTGTTGCAGCCTTGCTGCGTTTGGCCGTGAGCGTGTTCCACATTTAGGCGAGGCTTGGCGTCAATGGAAGCAAAAGCTTGTCTGGCACACGCATTTCCACGCATTGGATTGGAGAAGGGGAGCTTTGAGGCCTCTTTGGGGCGTCTTGAGCGGTCAATCGATGCCGCTATCCTTATCCGGCTTTTGCGCGGAATGGATGTCGTCTCCTGATGATCGGCCATCTTTGCCTTGAGTCAGTTTGCCTTTTAACGTCAGACCCAGCTCAACCATTTTGCCACCAAACTTGCTGCTGAGCAGATCCATAGCCTTTTCTGCATTGGCTCTTTTGCTGGCCTGGATATCGACCAAATCGGGGGGATCGGCAAACTCACTGGAATGAAGCTCGCTGATGCCGATGCCCAACAGGCGATAGGCGGCGCTACGCTCTTTGAGTTCCCGTAGCAGCAGGTCTTTGCCGATGGAGTAGATTTTGTCGGTGAGGAGAGTCGGGTCGGAAAGGGATCTGCTGCGGGTGATGCTCTTGAAATGGTTGTCCTTGAGCTTCAGGGTCACGGTGCGGCCTGCCAACTCGGCCTTTTTGGCGCGGGCAGAGGTGTCTTCGCTGAGGCGGCGCAGGATCGGCAGAAGCTCATCCGCGCTCGATAAATCTTTGCTGAAGGTCGTCTCCGCACTGATGCTTTTGGTCTCGGATTCAGGGGTGACCGTTCGGGTATCTTCTCCTTGTGCCAGCTTGATCAGCCTTAACCCGAGAGCGCCATAGCGCTTTGCCAGTTTGCTGGCATCGGCATGTTGCAATTGACCAATGGTGTGAAAGCCATCTGCGGCGAGGTTGCGTTGAGAGACCTTGCCGACACCCCAGATCATGGAGACAGGTTTGTCTTTCAGAAAGTCTTTTGTTTCCGCCTTGCCAATAATCGAGAAGCCGCGTGGTTTTTCCAAATCCGATGCGATTTTGGCCAGAAACTTGTTGTGGCTGAGGCCTACCGAAACGGTTATCCCGATTTCGGTCTCGATCATTTTTGCAAAACGGGCCAGAGTGAGCGCCGGGTAGGCGTGATGCAGGCGTTCCGTCCCCGACAGATCCAGAAAGGCTTCATCGATAGAGAGAGGCTCCACGAGCGGTGTCAGGGCTTGCATTGCTGCGCGAACTTCTTTGCCTACAGCGCTGTATTTCTTCATGTTTGGCCGAATGACGACGGCGTCAGGGCACAGCTTCTTTGCCTGAAACATGGGCATCGCAGATTTAACCCCGCGGATGCGGGCGATATAGCAGGCGGTCGCAACAACCCCGCGTTGGCCGCCGCCGATGATGACCGGCTTGTCGCGGATTTCCGGATTATCCCTTTTTTCGACCGAGGCGTAAAAGGAATCACAGTCAATATGTGCGAGCGAGAGTTGGTGCAGTTCAGAATGGTGAATAAGACGCGGCGATCCACAACGCGGGCAGCGTCGCGGTGCTCCCATCCCTTCTTCAAAACAATCCCGGCAAAGAAAATGATCTTTCGAGGTCATCGTGCAGCGCTCAATCGCTTGATCCGTCAAGGCTCACAGCGAGCCAGTTGTTGCCATGCTCATGGGGTCCAGTTTTACCTTGGCTGCGACAACGTCTTCAGGGTCAATGGCATTGTTGCTGGCAAATGCCAGAATGAGCGAATCGTCATTGAGTAGAAAGTCTAGGACTGCGGCAAGAAAAGACGGCTCGGAAGCAACCTCCCTGATGTTGCCGGGTTCCAGCCCGGACAGGCTCAAAAACCGCCCTAACAGCTCGGAATCGTTGGATAAAAATCCGAGAGCCTGAATGCCCAAAGACTCTGCGCTTTCAAAACTGATGCCAGATTGTTTTTTCTGCATGATGTGGTGTTTGCCCTTTTGAAAGGTTTATTCTGTATGTACGATAGGTGAAATATAACGCATCTGATACGGAAACCCAGATCTCTTTGATCGGGGTGTCAGGTCTGTACATCACATTCGAGCTGCGGACTGGACCATGGCTAAAAAAATACTCATCGTCGAAGACAATGAACTGAATATGAAATTGTTTCTCGACCTGCTTGAAGCCTATGGATACGAAACGGTGGGAACGCGCAGCGGTCTGGATGCCTTGCAACTTGCAAAAGAGCACATGCCCGATCTTATTCTCATGGATATCCAGCTGCCTGAGGTGTCTGGACTGGAAGTGACCAAGTGGCTCAAAGAAGATGATGATTTAAGAACCATTCCCGTTGTTGCTGTGACCGCTTTCGCAATGAAAGGGGACGAAGAACGAATTCGTCAGGGCGGGTGCGAGGCCTATTTGTCAAAGCCCATTTCGGTAGCGAAATTCATTGAGACTGTGCGCACCTATGCTGGTGATGCTTAGCCCGGAGTTGAAAGCAAATGTCCGCACGCGTTCTTGTCGTTGATGACATTCCTGCGAATGTCAAGCTTCTCGAGGCTCGTCTGTCTGCTGAATATTTTGATGTTCTTTGTGCCAATAGTGGTGCCGAGGCTCTGGAGATTCTGGCCAGCAACATGGTCGATATCGTCCTGCTGGATATCATGATGCCGGAAATGGACGGGTTTGAAGTCTGTCGCAGGATCAAGGCTAATCCACAAACCCTGCATATTCCGGTCATTATGGTGACTGCCCTTGATCAGCTCAGTGATAGAGTGGCCGGGCTTCAGGCTGGGGCTGATGATTTCCTGACAAAGCCGGTTAATGATTTGGCGCTCATCGCGCGTGTGAAGAGCCTTGTGCGCGTGAAGATGATGACGGATGAACTGCGCTCTCGTGCCTATACTTCGGAACAGATGGGCATAGATAGCAGCGATATCATGAAACGGCTCATGCACCATGACGGTGGGCAAATCCTGTTGGTTGATGATGCCCGCTCCAGTTCGGATCGTATCCGAAAGCAACTGATCGGGCAATTTGATCTGTTTCTGGAAAATGAATCCGCCTCGGCCCTGCGCAGGTGCTCGGATCAGGAATTTGACTGTCTGCTGATCAATCTTGATATGCGTACTTTCGACCCCTTGCGCTTATGCGCGCAAGTGCGCTCTATCGAGTCGTCACGTCTGGTGCCCATTCTTATCCTGGCTCAGGAAGCAGATCAGAAGCGGATCATGCGGGCCTTTGATCTCGGTGTGAATGACTATATTTGCCAGCCTGTTGATCGAAATGAACTGTTGGCCCGTCTTCGGACGCAGATTTTGCGCAAGCGTTATACGGACGCTCTTCGCGATTCCATTCAGCATACGATGGAATTGGCAATCATGGATGGGCTCACCAAACTCTATAATCGTCGTTATATGACATCGCATCTGAACTCGCTTCTTGTGTCCTCACGGGAAAGGCTGAAGCCTCTTTCTGTCTTGTTGATGGATATCGACTTCTTCAAATCCGTCAACGATACCCACGGCCATGATGCCGGAGATGAAGTCTTGCAGGAATTTTCTCAACGCATGAGAAAGAATACCCGCGGGATCGATCTTGTTTGTCGCTATGGTGGCGAGGAGTTCGTCGTGATCATGCCTGATACTGACCATGCATTGGCTCAGGTTGTTGCAGAGCGTATTCGCAAGAAGGTCTGCGAGAAGCCGTTTATCATTCATAAGGGCCGACAGATGATCGATGTAACCGTTTCAATCGGATTGGCTTCAAGTCTTCAGGGGCAGGAAACTCAAGACGTGCTTTTGAAACAGGCAGACGAGGCCTTGTATCAGGCCAAGCATGATGGCCGTAATCGTGTGGTGGCTGCGCAGACGAGTGCAGCATAGTATTGTTGCTTATTTTTAAATTATTAAGTTACTTCTTTATTGCAAGGTAGGGAGACCTTGGGACCTCGGTTTCTCTGCTAAAATGCATTTATTCTTATAACTAAATATACTGATCTGATAGGCTGAAATAATAATTTATGAGTCGTTGGTATTACTTAGCTTTGTCGATTATTCCGTTTTCACATCGGGTTTTTCCAGCATTGACAGACTATTGACGCAAGGCGACGAGATTCTCGACGAGCGAATCTATCTTGTTAGGGCTAATTTTAGTGCTTGGAAATCGAAAAGTTACGCCAAAAGCCTAAGACGAGCGGCTTACGAAGAGCGGATAATGCAAAAATCCTTGGGAATTTACCTTAATTATTTATCAATCAATAAGATTTTCCGTAATTAGGTAAACAATTCGTTGAAATTATCGCTTTTTTTGTTAGGCTTAATCCAGATGTCGACGGGATTGGGGGATGCCGTTTGACAACCACGCAGGGGGCCTGCGGGTTCTGTTACGTCCTCAACTCTTTTCGGTTATACGCGCTTTCCCCTACGGGTACCTCAGGTCCGCCGCATCTCCTGGGACCGTAGGGCTTTGGTCGGTTCAGTGGCAGCAAGAGTGGCCTCCTCAAGTGGTCTGCTTCCTGAGCCGGCCATCCTTTCTCTCCATTCCATTTAAACCAAGCCAATTGCTAGATCTCGAAATGCTTTGATCATTTGTGATCTGCTTCAAGCTTAGGCTATAGGCATTGCCTTTTGCGCCTGAGATGCATTCTGCCACACGTTGTGGGGCAGGAGATGCTTAGGGCTGGGGATGGAAAGAGCCGTCAAAAAACCCGCCTGCCTCTGGCAAGCGGGTTCTAAACTGTCGCCAGTATTGGATGCCTTATTTAATTTTGGCTTCCTTGAACTCGACGTGTTTTTTAGCCACCGGATCATATTTCCGCTTGACCATTTTTTCGGTCATGGTGCGGGAATTTTTCTTGGTGACGTAAAAGTAACCCGTGTCAGCGGTGCTGACCAGACGGATTTTAATTGTTGTTGCCTTAGCCATAAGTCTTTTCCGTCATTTGGGCCCGCAATCACACCGCATGTCGCAGAGACTTTACGGTTTCGGATTTGTCGGGCCGAAGATGCGCTGAGCAGAAAAGCGACCGGCTCAGCAAAAACCTGTTTCGAAGCGCCAAACTACGCAAAGTTGGCTTATTGTCAAGAGTGTGCATCGAATTATCGACGCCAAACTTACTAAAAGCGTCGCAAAAAGCTGCGGAAAATTGGAATAAAGGCTGATTTCTGCGATTTTTTCCTGTTTCGCCACTTTTCATATTTCTGCTCGTACCATGGCTTTTCCCCGCATGAAAAAGAATGGAGTTGGGCTTTCGGGGCGCAATTCAGGGTCCGATTGCAGACGCCTGTCGAGTTCATGAAGAATCTCTTTGGTGATGCGCGGCAAATCCAGCCGATGGGCATCGTCAATGGAGAGCCAATGCAGATCTACCAACTCACCGGATGGGCCAGTCCCTTCCGACAGACGATCGGCTATGCGCCTGGCATCAATGGCAAAGAAACGAGTGTCAAATCGTCGTGTTCGCCCTGGCGGCGTGATGGCTCTGCCGATGAGGCGCAGAGAGGCAAGGGAGGGTAGCAAGCTCCTTTGTTTGAAAGCTTGCCAGTCTTCACCCTTGAGTTTCGCGGATGTGCCTTGGTCGGCAATGAACAGGCCTGCCTCTTCGTAGGTTTCGCGAATGGCGCATACCGCCAGACCGCGCATGCGCTTGTCGCTGGAGCCATTCTTGGCGTAGCTGCGCAGCTTTTCCATAACACCGGGGTGCAAATCACTGGCGAACGGTACATGCCTGTCTGCGGCGTCCAGACGCCCTCCGGGGAAGACGAATTTGCCGGGCATGAAACGATGGCGCATGTGGCGACGGCCCATCAGCAATTTGGGTTTGGCGTGACTATGATCGAGGATGATGAGTGTTGCCGCATCCTTGGGGCGCACCTTGGGCAGAGTTGCGTCATAAGAACTCTCGGCATTTGCCGTGAGTTCCTGATGAATCTTGATGTTGTCCGGATGCCTCATCATGGTCAAATATATGGCCTTCTGGTGCCGGCAATCAGCGCTTACGCCCTTTTTTGCCTCTCGGTTTTACGGTTCTGGGTCGCGTGGAGCCCGGCTTTTTGCGACCACGCGAGGCAAAGGAGCCTTTTCCGCGTCCTTTATGCAGCAAATGTCCCGGAGCCTTGCCCTTGGGGTGCTTGCGGCCTTCTGTGAGCATTTCAAAGCGCAGAGCGCCCGCCAGAGGAGCCGCTTCGACCAGCTTGACGTCTACTACGTCGCCAAGACGGAATGTCTCTCCAGTCGCCTCTCCAATCAGCTGATGGTTGGCCTCGTCGAAGTGGTAGTAATCATACCCCAGTGTGGAAGCGGGAATAAAACCGTCGGCTCCCGTGTCCGAAAGCTGCACAAACAATCCCACGCGCGTTACGCCGGAAATCTTGCCGGTGAAGCGCGCGCCAACCTTGTCGGACAGGAAGGCGGCAATGAGCCGGTCCTTGGTGTCTCGTTCTGCAGCCATGGCGCGGCGCTCGGTGGTCGAGATATGGGCCGCAATGTCAGCGAGTTTGCCGTCAAAGCCTGCGGGTAAGCCATCATCGCCCAGTTTTAGCGCTGCGATCAGGGCGCGATGGACCACAAGGTCGGCATAGCGGCGGATCGGTGAGGTGAAATGAGCATATTTGAGTAGATTGAGGCCGAAGTGACCGATATTCTCAGGGTTATATTCCGCCTGCGCCTGGGAGCGCAAGATTACCTGACTGACCAGAGGAGCGTGTTCGGTTTCGGCTGTGCGGCGCAGAATGGCGTTGAACATGGATGGGCGCAGATTTCCGCCTTTGGGGAAACTGAGATCCATGGATTGCAGAAATTCTCTGAGGCCTTCCAGCTTTTCAGGGGAGGGGTTGTCGTGAATACGATAGATCAAGCCCTGTTTGTGCTTTTCGAGCGTTTCTGCTGCGGCCACGTTGGCCTGAATCATGAATTCTTCGACGAGCTTGTGTGCGTCAAGACGTGGCGGGATGAAAACGCGATCTATCGTGCCATCGGGTTTGAGCATCAGCTTTCGCTCGGGAATATCCAGCTCCAGCGGCTCTCGCGCATCGCGCCCTGCCTTAAGCACCTCATAACCGGCCCAGAGTGGCTTCAGGACGGTTTCAAGGATCGGGCCGGTGTCTTCGTCCGGGTTTCCATCAATCGCGCCCTGCGCCTGATTGTAGGAGATACCTGCAGCGACCCGGATCATAACCCGGTGGAAGCTGTGGCGAATTTTCTTGCCCGTTTTGTTGAAGACCATCCGCACGGCCATCGAGGGACGATCTTCGCCTTCTTTCAACGAACAGAGGTCATTTGAGATCCGCTCGGGCAGCATGGGCACAACGCGGTCTGGGAAATAGACCGAGTTGCCGCGCTTGAGGGCCTCACGATCGATATTGCCGCCCATCATGATATGGTGGGCAACGTCCGCGATGGCGACATAGGCAATAACGCCTCCTTCATTGGCCGGGTCTTCGTCCGGTTCGGCAAAAATGGCGTCGTCATGGTCTTTGGCGTCCGCCGGATCAATGGTGATAAGCGGAATGGCTCGCCAGTCTTCTCGGCCTTTCATGTCGGGATGCGTGGCGCGCTCCGCTTCCAGTAGAACGGCTTCCGGGAAGATGTAAGGAATGCCAAGCGCATGAATGGCGATCATGCTGACAGCCTGTTCTGAAGCCATGGAGCCGATTACTTCGCGCACATGGGCGCGTGGCGTTTTAGACCGTCCTGAACGGGTGATCGACACGGCAACCAGATCCCCGTCAACGGCATCGCCCTTGGACGCGTCGTCAATGGAGAGTTCCTGTGTCTTCTTGTCGATGGGAACAAGGCGCCCGCCACCGTTGATCGGATCGCGCCGATAGATGCCGAGGATCGAATCCTCGCGTTTCGGCAAAATCTTTATGACACGGACGGCCTGTCGAACGCCGGGCAGATCATACTGGTCGAGATCCTTATCGATCAGTTTGGCCAGAACACGGTCGCCGATGCCGGGTACGGCCTTGGACTTTTTGTCCGGTTCGATCAGCACACGGGGTGGGGCCCCATTTTCCTCAGCTTCCCACTTGACGGGAAGGCCGATGAGATCGCCATCACCATCGCGCTCAACAATGCGGTAGACACCCACGGCAGGAAGCTCGCCAGTCTTGACAAGACGTTTGCGATTTTTCTCGATATGGCCGTCTTCAGTCAATTCTTTCAGAATGCGCTTGAGGCCAATGCGTGCTGCACCGGATATGCCAAAGGCGCGTGCGATTTCGCGCTTGCCGGCTTGGCCGGGATTCTCTGCGATGAATGCGAGGATTTCTTCTTTTGAGGGAAGGCCGTCCTCCATTGTGGGTCTGCGTTTGCGTATCACCTAGACGGTCCTTCTCAACATGAGCGTTAGCATGACCAATCAAGCTCCTTGCGCAAACTGTGCGTCGGGGGTGCCTTGGGGTCAATATGGCAGATTGATGCCAATGGGTCAGCTATCCTCATTTTCTCCGGCAGACTCTGCCGTGTCTTCGGAGGCTGCCTTCTTTTTGGTGGTCGACTTTTTGGCCGTCGTTTTCTTGGTGGCAGCCTTTTTTGTCGTAGTTTTCTTGGTTGCGGCCTTTTTAGCCGTTGTCTTCTTTGCGGCGGTTTTCTTGGCTGGTGTCTTTTCTGCTTTGGCTGCAATCAGCTCAAGCGCCTGCTCAAGGGTTACGTCTTCCGGCTTCATGTCCTTTGGCAGGGTCGCGTTGATCTTGCCATGGTTGACATAAGGTCCATAGCGACCAGCCTTGACGGTGATGGCGCCGCCATCAGGGTGTTCTCCCAGTTCCTTGAGGGACTGGGCGGTACGGCGGCGACCGCCGTTGGCACGCTTTTCAGCCAGCAGGCTGACTGCGTGGTTGAGGCCGACAGAGAAGATATCTTCCACGCTCGGCAGGTTGGCGTATGTGCCATCATGCAGAACAAAGGGACCATAGCGACCAAGGCCAGCGGTGATCATCTTGCCGTCTTCGGGATGTTCACCCACTTCGCGCGGCAAGGAAAGCAGCTTGAGGGCTTTTTCCAGATCAATGGTTTCGATGTCCCATCCTTTCGGAATGGAAGAGCGCGGCGGTTTTGTTTCGTCACCCAACTGCACATAGGGGCCAAAGCGTCCTGACCGAAGCGTTACGTCCTGTCCCGTTTCTGGGTCGGAGCCAAGCATTTTTGTGCCATTTTCGCCCACTTGCTGGGCGTCACCCTCGCCATCGGCAGAAAGCTGGCGGGTATATCCACATTCAGGATAATTCGAGCAGCCGACAAAAGCGCCGTAACGGCTTGTCTTCAGGCTGAGCCGACCGTCTTCGCAGGATGGGCAGGCGCGAGGGTCTTTGCCATCTTCGCGAGGCGGGAAGGCATAGGAAGCCAAAACTTCGTTGAGGGTATCGAGTACCTGGCTGACGCGCAGTTCTTTTGTGCCGTCTACATGGGACGAGAATTCTTTCCAGAAGTCGCGCAGCACGTCTTTCCACTCAAGCTCGCCGTTTGAAATAAGGTCAAGCTTTTCTTCAAGATCGGCCGTGAAATCATATTGTACATAGCGCTCGAAGAAGTTGGAGAGGAAGCCCGTTACCAGACGGCCCTTGGATTCAGGAATGAGGCGTTTCTTGTCAAGAACGACATAGCCACGATCGCGCAGCACCGAGAGTGTTGCGGTATAGGTTGAAGGGCGTCCAATGCCGAGTTCTTCCATGCGCTTGATGAGGGTCGCCTCGGTGTAGCGCGGTGGCGGCTCGGTATGATGCTGGTTGGCGGTGACGGCCTTTTGCTTTATGGCTTCGCCTTCGCTCATCGGTGGCAGGCGGCTTCCGTCGTCATCGTCATCGTCGTCTTTTGACTCTGTGTAGAGCGTCAAAAAGCCATCAAAGCGGACAACCTGACCTGTGGCGCGCAGCTCGGCGGTGCGCGAGCCGTTGGAGGCAATGATGTCTACCGTGGTGCGCTCGAGCTGAGCGGATTCCATCTGGCTGGCCAAGGTGCGGCGCCAAATAAGGGTGTAGAGCTTGAGCTGTTCTTCATCGAGATATTTCGCCATTTCTTTGGGATGGCGGGTAATGTCGGTCGGGCGGATTGCTTCGTGAGCTTCCTGAGCATTCTTCGCCTTGACAGTATAGTGACGCGGTTTTTCCGGCAGATACTGTTTGCCATATTCACGTTCGATCATGCCGCGGATCGGAGGCACTGCCTCTGGGGCAATTTCAACACCGTCAGTACGCATATAGGTAATGAGGCCGGTAGTCTCTCCGCCGAGGGATACTCCTTCATAAAGGCGCTGAGCGATCTGCATGGTGCGGGCTGCGGCAAAGCCGAGTTTGCGCGATGCTTCCTGTTGCAGGGTGGACGTCGTAAAGGGAGCAAACGGATTTCTGCGCACCGGTTTTGCTTCAACCGAACGAACCTTCAGATTGGCCTGCTCAATAAGCTTTTTAATGTCAGCGGCTTCTGCTTCATTCTTGATGTCAAGGCGGGCTTTCTTGTCGCCATCAACCGCAGTGATGCGCGCCTGAAAGTCAGCGCCGGCGGCGGTCTGCAAGTCTGCCAGCACAGACCAGTATTCCTGAGGGATAAAAGCCTCGATTTCCTCTTCGCGCTGACAAACAAGACGCAGCGCAACGGATTGCACTCGCCCGGCAGAGCGGGCACCGGGCAGTTTGCGCCAGAGAACCGGAGAAAGAGTAAAGCCAACGAGATAATCAAGGGCACGACGGGCCAGATAGGCATCGACCAGCGGTGTATCTATTTCACGCGGATGATCCATCGCATAAAGGATGGACTCTTTGGTAATCGCGTTGAATACAACCCGCTGCACAGGTTTGTCCTTCAATACTCCACGCCGTTTTTTCAACACCTCAAGCACATGCCATGAAATGGCTTCACCCTCTCTATCAGGGTCAGTTGCGAGGATGAGGCGGTCGGAGTTTTTAACGGCTTCGGCGATTTCCGAGAGGCGTTTCTTCGACTTGGCATCCGCTTCCCAAGTCATCGAGAAGTCTTCGTCCGGCAGTACGGAGCCATCTTTTGAGGGAAGATCACGAACGTGTCCGTAGGAGGCCAAGACCTTGTAGTTCTTGCCTAAATACTTATTGATTGTTTTGGCTTTGGCTGGCGATTCTACGATTACGACGTCCATTTGAATTCCGTATGTCCATTAGCACTGCGCTCATTGTGAATTAGGTCCAATTGAGTGCGATTGCTAGCATTTGGTCCGATTCTTATCATGTCAATGCTAGTCAAATGACTGCTTCGATCCCTTCCGTCAAGGGTGGTTATGGTGAATTGCGGATATAATTTCTATTTCGCACATGCTGGTAAATTGTGAAAATACAACCGATAATATATATTATGGTTGTGTACAATCTTAAATTTTGGTTGTATGATTTCTAATTGCAGCATGATGTTTGCTGCTTTTTTTATGCTTATCATCAATGCGGAGAGCCACGTGAAAGAAGAAGCTCAGATTCTGGAAATGGGGTCACCCACCAAGACCGCCGAATATATTTATGCGCATTTGCAGGACCTTACCCGCTTGGCCCGGCAGAGCGAAATGGAAATGCTGGTTTATCTTTTAGAGATGGCGCAAATCGAGGCGCTGGAAATATCAAAACAGATTAGACCTGTGCGGTAAGTTTGCCGTGCCGTTTCAAATTGTTTTGATAAGGGTTTTCTTTACCAGATTGCCCGATTTCGATCATCAGGGTTTGAGTGACAGTTTTTGAAGTGCCCAAATCTTGATTGGTAGTCTAGCTTTTCAGGGATACAGCCTGATTACCGTGTCGTTCCAGACGCCCTGCCAGATCCAATTCAAGCAATATGAGCTGTATCTGGCCCAGTTCGAGAGATGATTGTCTTATGAGATCATCGATAGCAATGGGTGTTTGACTGAGGCTTTGGATGAAGCGATTGCGGCTGTTCTCTTCCGGTTCTGTTGATGCCTCTTGCGTTGGTGCGTCAAGAGGATGCTCTCTTAGGGGCAATGGCAATTCCGGCGCAATATAATTGTGTTGAGCTGACAGCACATCCAGTATGTCTTGCGCATCAGAAGTCAGGCATGCGCCCTGTTTTATCAGGTGGTTGGTGCCGCTTGCGCGCGGGTCCAGGGGGGAACCCGGAATTGCAAAAACCTCCCGGCCTTGTTCCAGCGCATATCTTGCCGTGATCAGAGAGCCTGAGCGCTTGGCGGCTTCAACCACCAATGTGCCTTGTGCTATGCCGGATATGATACGGTTTCGACGCGGAAAATCCTGAGCGCGCGCGGGCGCGTTCCACGGCATTTCAGAGATCAGCATGCCTTGCCGGGCGATGCTTTTGGCCAGATCGACATTTTGCCGGGGATAAAGCTGGTTAAGTCCTCCGGCTACAACGGCAATGGTGCCGAGCGATAAAGACGCCTTGTGCGCATGCGTATCGACGCCACGAGCCAGCCCGGAAACCACGACAATGCCGTTTTGTCCCAAATCTCTGGCAATCATTTCTGTCAGCTTGGCCCCGCTTGCCGAGCAATTCCTGGAACCCACAATCGCTATTGCTGTTTTGGTCGCCAGATCCGGATTTCCCATTACTGTCAACAGCGGCGGCGGGGCAGGGATATGGTTGAGCGCTTGCGGATAGTCGCTTTCTCCGGTCGCAACCAGACGGGCTCCAGCATGATAAAGGGCCGCCCACTCGTCCTCGACTTCCGTTTGAGATGCCATGTGAAAGGCTCGTTTGGCCCCACCTTTTCTGGAAAGATCAGGCAAAGTGTCGAGGGCCTTCTCTGCACTGCCGAAATGGTTGATCAGATCGCGAAAGGTGGCAGGGCCAACATTTTCGCATCGGATGAGCCTCATCCAATTGAAGCGCTGCTTGTCTGTCAGGCGAACAGCACTTTGGCTTGCATAACCGTCGGCCCCTTGTGCTGAAAGAGAAATTGGATCAGAGCCTGCCATCATTTTCGCCTAGCGTTTGATCGAGATGGCACATTCATGCTCATTTGTTCTGACCTTCGGTACTTTCGCTCTTTTCCTTCGCATCAGAAGGAACTTCTTTCTTGCCGCCGATTTTTCCTTCAGTGCCATCCAGGAGGCGCTTGATATTCTCCTTGTGACGGATCCAGAGCAGAATGGTCAGCAAAGCGAACAGCTCTGCCAGCTGTAACTGGCCAAACCCGAAGAGGACAAATGGCATTAGCGCACTGCCAATGAGGGCTGAAAGTGACGAGTAGCGACTAAAATAGGCTGAGGTAAGCCAGATGAAGGCGAAGGCCAGAAAAGCTGGAGGATAGAGTCCCAACAGAACCCCGAGATATGTGGCAACGCCCTTGCCGCCATGAAATTTGAGCCAGAAGGGAAAGAGGTGTCCGAGAAAAGCGCCCAAACCAGCCAGACAGGCAATGAGCTGGACTTGTGTGGGGACAAAGACAAGGGCGGCTTCCCGCGCAATGACAACCGCAAGCGTACCCTTGAGCAGATCTCCCAGAAGGGTCAGAGCTGCGAGTTTCTTGTTGCCAGTGCGCAAGACATTGGTTGCGCCGATGTTGCCCGAGCCGATTTTGCGCACATCGCCCAAGCCAGCCATTTTGGTCAGTAACAATCCAAAGGGCGTTGAGCCCAGCACATATCCAAACAGGATCGCGATAAGGAATTGAGGCAGAGCATGGCTCAAACTACTGGGGTCGATCATGGGCGCTGATCCCTTGTTCTACTATCGAGGCTCTTGCCTTGATAGCGGGCTCGGGTGGCCATGGCAAACAGACCTGCCACCCGAGCGATTCTTTCACAAGATTGTTCAGCTTGGATCGTAATGATGAACCAGCTGTCCTTCAACGTAAGTTTGCAGAACTTTGCCCGAAAGTTGTGCCTTGTGGAAGGCTGTGTTTTTGGAGCGAGACTGCAACATGTCTCTGTCCATGACCCATGGCAGGTTCGGATCGAAGATGATGATGTCGGCAGGGGAGCCCGGTTTGAGACTGCCGCAATCCTTGCCCAGCAATTGAGCGGGTGTTGTCGACAGGGCTTTGAAAGCCTGCATCATCGTCAGTTGACCGCTGTGCACCATGCGCATTGCTGCAGGCAGCATCGTTTCGAGGCCAACTGCACCGTCGGCGCATTCAGCAAACGGATGCCGTTTGGTGTCCACGTCTTGGGGATCGTGAGCGGAGACAATGACGTCGATGGTGCCGTCGGCAACACCTTCGATCATGGCCAGACGCTCAGCTTCGCTGCGCAATGGTGGGGACATTTTGTAGAAGGTGCGATAAAGACCGATATCATTCTCATTAAGAGTGAGGTGATTGATCGAGACCCCGCAGGTGACATTGTAGCCCTTTTCCTTGGCCCGTCGGATGATGTCGAGGCTTTCGGCACAGGAAATCTGGCTGGCGTGATAGCGACAGCCGGTCAGCTGGGCAAGGCGGACGTCACGGGCCACCATAATGGTTTCTGCTTCTGCCGGAATGCCTGCCAAACCGAGGCGCGTGGAGGTTTCCCCAAGGTTCATGACACCATTGCCAACAAGATCGGGATCTTCCGGATGGTGCACGATGAGTGCATCAAAGTCGCGGGCATAGGTCATCACGCGGCGCATGATCTGGGCGTTCGTAATGGCTTTGCGGCCATTGGATAGTGCCACTGCTCCCGCTTCGATCATCAGGCCGATCTCGGTCATTTCCTTGCCTTCAAGACCACGGGTCATGGCAGCATAAGGAAGTACATGCACGATAGCTGTGTCGCGGGCGCGGCGCTTGATAAAGTCTACCAGAGCAATGTCGTCGATGACAGGGTCTGTATCGGGCATGCAGGCGATGGTCGTCACACCACCGGCTGCGGCGGCCTTACTGGCGCTTTTCAGGGTTTCCCGATGCTCTGCACCTGGCTCGCCCGTGGTAACATGCATGTCAACGAGACCGGGAGCAGCAATCTTGCCAGCGCCATCAACACGCAGAATGTCGGATGGGAGCTGGCTTGCCACCTTGGCGCCAATGGCCTTGATCTTGCCGTCTTCAATGAGGATTGCTCCCGGCTCATCAAGACCCGTTGAGGGGTCCAGCAGCTTGACATTGGTGAGGGCAAAGGGTGCTTTTTGTTTTTCTGGCATTTTCATATCCCTCTCAATCAAGCTCGGCCGGTTGTGTTTCAAGGGCATTCTTGGCCAGCAATTCGATGATTGCCATGCGCACTGCAACGCCCATTTCAACTTGCTCATGAATGACCGAGCGACCGGAATCGGCAACCGAGCTGTCGATTTCAATGCCGCGGTTCATTGGGCCGGGGTGCATGACGATGGCATCGTCTTTCGCATATTTGAGTTTTTCCTCATCAAGACCATAGAAGTGGAAATACTCGCGAATGGACGGAACAAAGGCACCATTCATGCGCTCCAGCTGCAGGCGAAGCATCATGACAACATCGGCGCCATCGAGCCCCTTTCGCATGTCGCGGAAGCATTTGACGCCCATATTCTCCACGCTGTCTGGCAGGAGAGTGGAGGGAGCAACAAGCCGGACTTCCGCGCCCATGGCGGTCAGAAGCAGAATGTTGGAGCGGGCAACACGGGAGTGCATGATATCGCCGCAAATAGCAACAACCAGCCCTTCAAGGGTGCCTTTGTGCCTGCGAATGGTCAGAGCATCGAGCAGCGCCTGAGTCGGATGTTCGTGTGCTCCGTCACCGGCGTTGATCACCGAGCAGCCAACTTTGCGAGCAAGAAGCTGAGGGGCGCCAGCAGCATTGTGACGGACAACAAGAATATCCGGGTGCATGGCGTTAAGAGTGGTCGCCGTGTCAAGCAGGGTCTCGCCCTTCGACACGGATGAGTTTTTCACGGACATGTTCATAACGTCCGCGCCGAGGCGCTTGCCTGCAAGTTCGAAAGAACTTTGTGTACGGGTCGAGGCCTCGAAAAACAGATTGATCTGAGTCCGCCCTTTGAGGGTGACCTTCTTTTTTTCAACCTGACGGGAAACATCTACAGCTTCTTCTGCAAGATCAAGAAGAGCCGTGATTTCTGGGGGGGTCAGCCCGGCAATACCGAGCAGATGGTGGTGCGCAAATGCCACGATCATTATCCTAGCGTTTTTGGGTTTTCGCTAGATTTATAGCTATAGGTGGAAATCAGATTCGCCGCAAGTGGGTGTTCGCATTCTGTACAAATCTTGATGACTTTTTAGTCACATTTTTCAAAAATGGTTTAGCTCAGGTTTAACGACCGCACCAGCGCAAGCCAAAGTGTAATGGCAAATGCAGAAAGAGGTGTTTGCCAGGTCACGATTGCCGCGATCAGAGGCGCATTTCCCCCCATTTTCTTGGCCAGAACATAGCCGTTCATGGCAGTCGGAACTGCCGTACTAATGATGATGACTTCAAGCGGTTGGCCGGAGAGGCCAAAGAGCAGGGCAAAGCCGATTGCGATGGCAGGCATGCCGACAAGGCGCAAAAGGCAGGAAAACCAGACATCGCGCACCGGTGGAAAAGCATGTTTGAGCCTGATGCCGGCTCCAACGATGAGCAGCGCACAGGCAAGGCCCGCGCGGCCCGCAATATCGATTGTCGATGCGATTGGCCCCCACACGGGGATGCCCGAGAGGTTGACTGCCAAACCGACCAGAGAAGCGACGATGAAGGGGTTCTTGATGATGTTGAGCAGCACATTGCCAATGCTTGGGCGGCTGTTCGCGCCAAACACTGCCATTACGCCGACGATAATGATGTTGATCACCGGTATCATCGAGGCCATGGCGACAGCCACCAAGGCCATGGCATCATTGCCATAGGCTTTTTGCACAATGGCCAGCGCCATGAAGCCATTCCACCTCAAAACGCCCTGATAGATAGAGGTGTAGGACGGATTGTCGACCGAAAACAGATTCCTGAGGATCGGGTAAAGGACCAGCATCAGTGTGGCCATAAGCAGAATCGCCGAAACCAGCGCAAAGGTCATGTCTCCCAAGGGAACATTTTTCAAATCAGCCTTGAACAGCGAGTTGAAAATAAGGGCAGGAAAGAACAACCAGTATGAAATCGTTTCAAGACCACTCCATTGCTCTTCCGGCACGAGGCCGCTGCGGCGAATATAGAGCCCGAGCCCGACAAGGAAAAATGTTGGAATAATGGCTTCGATTATAACATACATGGAAATGGCTTTCGGCGGCAGAAATAGAGGCGAGATCTTCATTACTGACCGAAAGCAGACCCAACGTAAAGAGCTGACGGGGGAGTTCTAAGCAATATTGATGAATATTCTTGCGGTTTCGACAGTGAAAATGTTTCGCTATCGATTTTGCAAGGTCTTGAAAGAACTCCCTGAAACCGCTGTTACGCTAGAGCTTTAGCCTTTCCATTGGAGCAAGGGTCTTTTCTTTCTTCTTGAGATTTTGCTCTGTTTCAAACATGTAGTTGCGAGAGCTTGGGCTCAAGAGTTGCTTCTTTGATAATTGTATCTGGAACACAAACATGTTGTCCCATTCGAACGCCATTTCCGAACCGGCCAGATAGAAATCCCACATGCGGTAGAATGTCTCGTCATAAAGAGCGATGGCTTCTTGCTTGCGTGCGTTGAAGCGCTCGCGCCATTTCCTGCAAGTGTAGGCGTAGTGCATGTTGAGAATTTCGATGTCTTTGACCAGCAAGCCCGATCGCTCGACAGCAGGCAAGACCTCGGACAGGGACGGGATGTAGCCGCCCGGGAAGATGTATTTTGCGATGAAGGGATTGGTGACGTTATACCCTGCTTCGGGTCTGCCGATGGAATGGAGCAGCATGATGCCATCTTCATTGAGCAATTCAGCACATTTCTGGAAGAAATTATCATAACGCCCTGTGCCCACATGCTCGAACATGCCAACCGAGACGATACGGTCGAAGGCATTCGCCTTCAGATTCCTGTAATCCTTGAGCTCAAAGCGAACGTGATCTGTCAGATTTCTTTCTTTGGCACGTCTGTTTGAAACGGCAAGCTGTTCGTGAGACAGGGTAATGCCCGTCATGTCAACGTCACTGGTTTCGGCAAGATAAATTGCCAGTCCACCCCATCCTGAGCCGATTTCCAGAACATGCTGGTTTTGCTCCAGTTGCAGCTTGGAAGCAAGATGGCGTTTTTTTGCCAATTGAGCCTCATCCAATGTGCTATCCGGTGTTTCGAAATAGGCGCATGAATATTGCCAGTCGTCATCAAGAAACAGATCGAACAGCGCTGGTGTCAGGTCATAGTGATGGGAAACATTCTTGCGGTTGTTGTTGATTGGCAGTCGCGTTTCGGCTTGCGCCTTAAACACCCGCCAACAATGCCTTAATCTCATCAAGAAGGAAAAATTGCTATCTGGGGTGTTTTTCCTGACCAAAGAGAGAAAATCATAAATGTCTCCCGTTTCAACAATAAACCGGCCCTGCATATACATTTCGCCCAAGGTAAGAGCAGGGTCCTTGGCGAGCAGCTTTTCTGCTTCATTGTCTGTGACGCGCACGCATATTGGAGCGATATCTTTTTGGCCGTAGGATATCTCCTCGCCGGATGCCCAGGTTACGGTTAGATTGCCGGTTTTGAAGATTTTCTTGAGAAGAGCGTGAAGCGGTTTGTTCATAGAGTTTCTCTGTTGTGTTCGGTACAACAGAGGCCGGGCATCAAAAATTCTACCGTCTTGTCAGCTATTTAAAAAGATAATGAGTCGTTGCGGGGCGGCCATATCTTGGAGATTCTCTTGTGGGACAAGTGAATCGGAAAACGGAGAACGCAGCTTGGTCTCTGAGATATGTTCGAAAGGATTGCGTTCACCCGAATGTCTTCGGGCGAGCGCTTTTAATACTATGGTACGTTTATGCCGTCTTGTGAAGGGGGGATGTTATTACGTTATAAATAGCATCTATGTTTCCGCTTCATAAATCAAAGAGACGGCAACAGCATCACTCTTGGGTTTTACAGTGTCGGCGTGTTTCTTGCCCGGTCCAGTGCGCCCTGCAAGATATAGGATGCGGCCATTTTATCTACCACTTCACCTCGTCTCGCCCGAGATGCGTCCGCATCAAGCAAAGTGCGCGTTACGGCAACCGTTGACAGGCGTTCATCCCAGAAAGAAACGGGAATAGGCTCCAGCTCTTTGTCTTTCCACACTTCGCGCATGGACAGGTAAAAGTCTTTGGTCGCCTGAACTCTGGGGCCTTCAGAGCCATCCATATTCAGTGGCAAGCCAAGAACGAAACCGCCGATTTCCTGCTCGGCGCAAATTTGCAACAGTGTTTCTGCGTCCTTGCTGAATTTGGTTCGGTGGATTGTTTCCAGAGGAGAGGCTATGCGTTTTCCTGTATCCGAAATGGCCAGGCCGATGGTTTTCGTACCCAGGTCAAGCCCCAATAGCCGTTGGTTTGGTTGCACCTTTGCCATGAGGTCGGCCAACGGGATGTCTATTGGTGGTTTTTTCTTCTTATTTCTTGCCACAGTATCACTCTCCATCGCGAAAACACCAAAGAGGGTAAGCGGCTTGAAAAAAAAGTCGCGCAAAGCCTCAAGGTGCTGGTGAGGCTGCATTATTGTTGGCGCAATTGGACAGGTCAATAGAATAGTCTTGCCCTCATTTGCCTTTTGTTTTGGTTGGTTGTGGGTATTAACGCAATTATTGCACTGGTATTGGGTCGCTAAAGTGAATTGAAAATTTCACAATTAGATATAAATTGGAAATATATTTCAAATATTCATATATGTGGTGTACTTGTCGACTTCTGCGGAAGTTTTTAGTTATAGAAATTTCTTAGATATTTTCTGATGGTAAGGCAATTTTTACAACTATAGCGCTATTTTCTTTTTGCAAATTGAGGGCATGTGAGAGATGAGACGCTTGAAGATTGAAGCTGAGATGGCGGTTTCGATGGCGCTGCATATTGCAGAAGCATCGACAGAGCATGAGCTTTTTGCCGCAATGCTTGATGCAATGCTGACGATAAAAGGCGAAACAGCTTTTCGTGCCTATGTCTTGGATATGCAGCATAAATCGATCCGATTGTCTGCAGATCTTGGGTCTTCCTGCTTTCAAATAGACGAAGAAGAAGTCAAACGCTGGTTGCTGCAAGATGGCCCGGAACCCACTCTTGAACTTGCTTCGGGCTATGCATTCCCTCATGCCTGCGCCAAACTTGTTTCCGGAGATGAGGTTCTTGGGGGCTTTCTCGTTGGCTTTTTGGACACTGGATCCGAGCCCGTCACGGAACTGCTCAATCTTGACTTGATCAATGATTTTGCCCGTCTTGGAGCCGCCGCTCTGGTTCAGATCAGAAAAAAGCGTCTTTCAACCATGGTTCTTGAAGCTTTGGAGAAAAGTGAAGAAGCAATCGCTTTCTACGGAGAAGACGGAGAGGGGGTCATCTTCACAAATGACGCCTATCACCGCGTTTTCCCGCATTATCCGAGCCGGCAAGAAATTTGGGGCAAACAACATCTTGAGCTTTACAAGATGGATCTCGAAGCCGGGATCATCTCTGATCCTTTTGCTGTCAGAGATCCTGTTGCCTATTTGGATGAACGGCGAGAACTCGAAGCGAGCCTGATAGATCGACAGCGTGAAATTCAGAAACTTGGCGGGAAAACCTACATCTATACAAGATCGCGTTCGGTGGCCGGAGCAATCATGTCAAGGCGCATCGATATCACAGAGCAAGCGATAGCTGAGGCTCGGCTGCGTGAACGTGAAAAGCAGCTGCAGTCTCTGGTTTATCGCGATTCTCTCACCGGCCTTTATAATCGGGCCTATTTTCTTGAGCATATCGAGAAGCTGTCGGCACAAATGAATAATGGCGAGTTGGAAGCTATTGCTGTTTTGTGGATCGATCTCAATGGCTTTAAATTTGTCAACGACACCTACGGACATCACCAGGGCGACAGCGTTTTAAGAAAAATCGGGCGTCGGCTGCATATGGGTTTGGTCGATAGTGATGTTGTTGTGCGCTACGGCGGTGATGAGTTTGTTATTCTGTTCGAAAAAGCGATACCTGAAAAGGAGCTCGAAGAGATTGCAAACAGGATCCTGGCTATTATCAGCGCTCCAATCAATCTCAATTTGTCATCCTTCCAGATTGGCGCCAGTATCGGCATTGCCAAGGCATCCGGTCAGGGTGTGGATTTGAATATGCTTCTTGGCGACGCGGATTTGGCTATGTATGAGGCCAAGAAGCAATCGGAGAGCTCGTATCGGTTCTTCGATCCTGAAATGCGCTCCCGAATGATGGAGCGTCACGCTCTGGTCAAGGATATTGAGGCCGCATTTGAGAACGAACAGTTCGAAGTTCATTTCCAGCCTCAGTTTGACACGCAAACGAAAAGCCTTGTTGGTTTTGAGGCTTTGGCTCGATGGAACCATCCAACAAAGGGTTATATTCCTCCAGATTTGTTCATTCCTGTATTGGAAGAAAACAACCTGATTGAAAAATTGGGGCGTTGGGTTCTGGTCGCTGCCTGTGAAGAAGCAAAACGCTGGCCAAGAGATTTGTTTGTCGCGGTAAATGTCTCGCCGCTGCAGATTAGCAACTCCCATTTTTCGTTGACCATTAGCCGTGCTTTGGCCAATAGCGGCTTGAAGCCGAAACAGCTTGAGCTTGAAATCACGGAATCGGCTTTGCTTGATGGCAGTGACGAGGAGCGAGCGCAGATCGAGAGTTGGAAAAGTCTGGGTGTCAGTATTGCGCTGGATGATGTTGGCAAGGGCTATTCCAGTTTGAGCTATTTGAGCGATTTCCCTTTTGACAAGATCAAGATTGATCGCAGTTTCCTTAACGCCTTTGATGCCTGTAAACCCGAAGACGCACCCGCTGTCATCCTGCATGCGATTGTTGAACTCGGCAGGACGCTTGGCAAAATTGTTATTGCCGAGGGTGTGGAGCGATTGGATCAGCTCGAGTTTCTGAAAAGCATTTATTGCGAGCAGGTTCAGGGCTTCTATTTGGGGCGTCCGATGGATGCCAAACAGGCGCGCAAATTCATTAGACAAGCGCGTGTTTCCAACTGGCTTTCAAATGCGCGCTCCAGGTTCGGCTAAAGCTCCGGGGGCGCTAGTCTGCGGGTTCGATCTGTTTCGAATGAGCCTTCCTTGTGACATTCATGCTTTGAGACGCTGCCTTTGTGGGAAAAATGCTTGCTGGAGCAAGTTCCTTCCGCCCTTGGAGTTGCGCGTAAAAGTGCTGGGATGCTATAGCCGATTGTGAGTAAGATGAGACTCGTAGTTGGTTCAGCAACGTGCGCTATCATCAAGCGCAGTCTGGACCTTTATTTGGAAGGCTTGCATTCATGTCAATTGACAAGGATACGGTTAAGCGCGTGGCACGTCTCGCCCGCCTGTCCGTTACAGAAGAAGAGGCGGAGAGCCTTAAGGGTGAATTGAACTCCATCCTGAACTGGGTTGAATTGCTCAACGAGGTTGATGTCGATGGCGTTAATCCGATGACTTCTGTTGTTACCCAGGAAATGAAGAAACGGGATGATGTTGTAACCGATGGCAATTATGCTGATCGGGTTGTTAGCAATGCACCTGCTTCTGAAGACAATTATTTCATGGTTCCCAAGGTTATCGAATAGACCGAGCCTTTTTGCTGGTATCGAATTTTGATCGAACCGCACCGAGAACCCTTTTTAAAGATCGTCTGGATGAGGGGCAGCCCTAAAGCCTCAATCCTGCAAAATGTGAGGATAGCCACGTGACAGATCTCACGTCTCTGACGATTGCAGAGGCCCGCGACGGGCTGGCAAAGAAAGAATTTACCGCCACTGAGCTTGCAACAAGCTATATCAGCGCGATTGATGGTGCTGATCAGTTGAACGCTTATGTGACAAAGACCCCTGAAAAAGCTTTGGAAATGGCCAAGGCATCGGACGAACGGATCGCCAAGGGCGAGGCTCGTCCGCTGGAAGGCATTCCGCTCGGGATCAAGGATCTTTATTGCACCAAGGGTGTGGGCGCTTATGCATGTTCCCATATTCTGGATGGCTTTACCCCTGAATATGAAAGCACCGTGACGCAGAACCTTTGGGACGATGGCGCCGTGATGCTCGGCAAGCTGGCCATGGACGAGTTCGCGATGGGCTCAACCACCGAGACCAGCTACTATGGCCCGGTTAAAAACCCTTGGCGCGCTGAGGGTGAGAGCGTTGATCGCGTGCCCGGTGGCTCTTCGGGTGGCTCTGCCTCTGCCGTTGCTGCCCGCATTTGCGCTGGCGCAACAGCGTCCGATACCGGTGGCTCCATCCGCCAGCCAGCAGCCTTTACCGGCACGGTTGGTATCAAGCCGACTTATGGTCGCTGCTCCCGCTGGGGCATGATCG
Organism: uncultured Cohaesibacter sp.; assembly: GCF_963664735.1. NCBI lineage: Bacteria > Pseudomonadati > Pseudomonadota > Alphaproteobacteria > Hyphomicrobiales > Cohaesibacteraceae > Cohaesibacter > uncultured Cohaesibacter sp. The sequence continues at coordinate 353,350 of NZ_OY761553.1, forward strand.
CGTTTGCCTCTTCGCTTGATCAGGCTGGCCCGATTGCCCGCACCGTGCGTGACGCTGCAATCATGATGAAGTCCATGGCTTCTGTTGATCCAAAGGACACGACAAGCGTTGATCTGCCTGTGCCTGATTATGAAGCCGCGCTGACTGGCGACATCAAGGGCATGAAAATCGGCATTCCAAAGGAATATCGTGTTGATGGCATGCCTGAGGAAGTGGAAGCAAACTGGCAGCAGGGCATCGATTGGCTTAAAGCTGCGGGTGCCGAGATTGTCGACATCTCTCTGCCGATGACCAAATATGCACTGCCAGCTTATTACATTGTTGCTCCGGCTGAGGCTTCTTCCAACCTTGCCCGTTACGATGGCGTCAAATACGGACTGCGTGTCAATGGCGACGATATCATCGACATGTATGAAAAGACCCGCGCGGCAGGTTTTGGCTCTGAGGTCAAACGTCGTATCCTGATCGGTACCTACGTTCTTTCTGCTGGCTATTATGATGCCTATTATCTGCGTGCCCAGAAGATCCGTACGCTTATCAAGCAGGACTTCGACAAGGCCTTCCAGCAGGTTGACACCATCCTGACCCCGGCAACGCCTTCCGCAGCCTTTGAGCTCAATAAGGAAATCACGGATCCGGTCGAGATGTATCTCAATGATATCTTCACCGTCACCGTGAACATGGCCGGTCTGCCGGGTATTTCTGTTCCTTCGGGCAAGAATGCCATTGGTCTGCCAATGGGCTTGCAGTTGATCGGCAAAGCCTTTGACGAGGAAACCCTGTTTCGAACTGCAGGAGTTCTGGAAGACGCTGCAGGCATTCTCGAAGCTCCGGCTAAGTGGTGGTAAGCGATAGTGAACGATAAGGCCGAACCAATGCGTAAACCTGAGGAATGTACCGAGAAGGCTCACATCCGTGATGAGATAGATCGTATAGATCGTGCTCTGGTCGCGCTCTTTGCCGAGCGCGATGGCTATGTGAGACGCATGGCGGAACTCAAGAAAGACCCGTCAGAGGCGCGCGATGATAACCGCGTCAAGGCGGTTCTGGACAAGGTTCTGGCCGAATTGGAAGATCAGGATCTGGCTCCTGATCTTTACATGCAGTTCTGGGAAGATCTTATCGAGGTCAATATAGCCTTTGAAGAAACGGCTATCGCTGCTTATCAGAGCGAAAAGAATTGAGACATTTGGCGCGTAAAGCAACGCGCCGCTATTGCAATCAGGAGCAGCTTTTAGCGCTCCGATATTGAAAGCTGAGGACGAAATTATGGCTGAAGCGTCCAGCAAATTGATCAAGGGGGCTACCGGCGACTGGGAAGTGGTCGTTGGTATGGAAATCCATGCTCAGGTTGCCTCTGAAGCAAAACTTTTCTCCGGCTCTTCCACCAAGTTCGGTGGCGAGGCCAACGCGCATGTAAGTTTCGTTGATGCAGCCATGCCCGGCATGCTGCCTGTGATCAACGAGGAATGCGTGCGTCAGGCGGTGCGTACGGGTCTGGGCCTGAAGGCCAAGATCAACAATCGCTCGCTGTTTGACCGCAAGAACTATTTCTATCCCGATCTGCCGCAAGGCTATCAGATCTCCCAGTTCAAGGATCCGATCGTGGGCGAGGGAGAAGTCGTTCTCCACATGCTCGATGGCGAGGAAGTCCGGATTGGTGTCGAGCGTCTTCATTTGGAACAGGATGCGGGCAAGTCGATCCATGACCAGCATCCGACCATGTCCTTTGTGGACCTGAACCGCTCCGGTGTGGCTCTGATGGAAATCGTCTCCAAGCCGGATATCCGTTCTTCCGAAGAAGCCAAGGCCTACATGACCAAAATGCGGACCATCGTTCGCTATCTTGGGACGTCTGACGGCAATATGGAAGAAGGCTCCATGCGTGCGGACGTCAACGTTTCTGTGCGTCGTCCGGGAGAGCCTCTGGGCACCCGTTGCGAGCTCAAGAACATGAACTCTATCCGCTTCATCGGTCAGGCTATCGAATATGAGGCACGCCGCCAGATCGGTATCCTGGAAGATGGTGGCTCCATTGATCAGGAAACGCGCCTTTATGACCCCAAGAAGGGCGAGACCCGTTCCATGCGTTCCAAGGAAGAAGCGCACGATTATCGCTACTTCCCGGATCCTGATTTACTGCCGCTTGAATTTGACGATGCTTTTGTTGATGCTCTGCGCAAGGATTTGCCTGAGCTGCCTGACGACAAGCGCGAACGGTTCATCTCCGAGCTTGGCCTGAAGCCCTATGATGCTTCCGTGCTGGTTGCTTCCAAGCGCCTAGCAGCATTCTTCGAGAAGGTTGCCGAAGGGCGTGATGCCCAGCTTTCTGCCAACTGGGTGATCAACGAATGGCTTGGCCGTGTCAATAAAGAGCAGCTTGATATTGATGACAGCCCGATCTCTGCCGATCAACTTGGCAAGATCGTTGATCTGATCAAAGCAGGTGACATCTCCGGCAAGATCGCCAAAGATCTATTCGAGATCATTTGGACCGAAGGCGGTGATCCTGCTGAAGTTGTTGAAGCCAAGGGCATGAAGCAGGTGACCGACACTGGCGCAATCGAAGCTATCGTGGACGAGATCATTGCCAACAACCCCGGGCAGGTCGAAAAGGTCAAGGAAAAGCCTGGGCTTATCGGCTGGTTTGTCGGTCAGGTCATGAAAGCCTCGCAGGGCAAGGCCAACCCGCAGGCCGTCAACCAGATCCTCAAGGACAAACTGGGGCTCTGAGGGCGCTGATGTTCTGAGAGTTTCTAGCGAGGGCTTGCAAAGTCTTCAAACAATCATGAAAAGGTGCAATGGTTTCATTGCACCTTTTTTGATGCAAGCGGTGCACACCAAGCTTTGCACATACGTGCTTTTCTGGGCTTGGCAATTTGGTGTGACTTCAATATAGTTATCGCAATAACTAAAGTGGACGTTTCACTTCGCATATTCTTTGTAAAGGACCGAACAATGACGATGTTGATTCTCGGTGTACTGCTTTGGGCCGTGGTGCACCTTTTTCCAATTCTTCTTCCAACGACCAGAGCCGGTTTGGCTGGCCGCATGGGGGAGGGACCATACAAGGGGCTTTTCACTCTTCTGATTGTTGTTTCTCTGGTGTTGATTGTTTTAGGTTGGCGTGCTGCGGGCGAGGCCGGATATGTGGGGGACATCTACAGCGAAGATTGGACCCGTCATTTGACGCATCTGCTTATGCTGTTCTCGATTATCCTTTTCGGCGTGGCCAAGGCTCCAACACGCATTCGCCGCGTTATTCGAAATCCGATGCTGACGGGCATGGTGCTATGGGCCATCGGTCATTTGCTCGTCAACAATGACCCGCGCTCGCTGGTTTTATTCGGAGGCATGCTGCTTTGGGCTGTGGTTTCAATTCTGGGAACAAACAAGCGTGACGGAGCCTATGTGCCGCCGGAAGTTGGTTCCTGGGGGAGAGAGCTCCGGATCGTAGTTATCTCGGTCGTGGTTTATGCTGTTCTGATCATTGCTCATCCCTATTTTACGGGCATGGAAGCCATGGACCTTAGCGGAATATGGGCGTTGTTCTGAGCTGACAAATTGTTGAACCGGGTGGGCATTGGCAGGTGTTGGCCATCACGTTTGCATGAGCCCGATTGTCACTGCGCGTGCCCTTCCTTACATTGCATGTATGTTTGCGCTAGGACGAGCGTTGTTTGTTTCCTTCAAATCTTCAGGATGGCTACATGACCAAACAGGAAAAACCGATCGATCTTTACTATTGGCCCACGCCCAATGGCTGGAAAATCACCATCATGCTCGAAGAGCTTGGTGTGCCTTATAGCATCCACACCATCAATATCGGCGCGGGGGATCAGTTCCAGCCGGAGTTTCTGGCTATCTCGCCCAACAACAAGATGCCAGCCATCGTTGATCCTGAAGGGCCGGATGGGAAGCCTATTTCCGTTTTTGAATCGGGTGCGATTCTTCTCTATCTGGCACGTAAATTCGGTCGCTTTTTGCCAACTGACGAGCGAGGTCGTGTTGAGGTCGAGCAATGGCTGATGTGGCAAATGGGCGGATTTGGTCCGATGCTGGGGCAAAATCATCATTTCGGCACCTATGCGCCGGAGAAGATAGACTATGCCATCAACCGATATCGTAACGAGACCCATCGCCTCTACGGCGTGCTGAACAAAGCGCTAGAAGGGCGGGACTATGTGGCCGGTGATTACTCGATTGCGGATATGGCAATTGTGGGCTGGGTTGTGCCTCATGAAAGACAGGGGATCGATCTCGACGAGTTTCCAAATGTCAAACGCTGGTTCGCAACTCTCAAAGTGCGGAAAGCCGTTGAAACCGGTCTTGCCATTGGCAAGGAAGACAGAGCCAAGTTCGATTTGTCCAAGGATAAAGACGCCCAATCGGTCCTGTTTAATCAGCGGGCGCGATAGCAAATTACACGATGCTTGAAAGGCACCCTCTGGGGTGCTTTTTTGCACTGATTGCAGTGACTTGATTAGGATTGGCTTGTTGAAAAAGAATCTTATGGTTTCCAAAAGGTTAGGCACAAGGTTCGGATTTTCGACAAATTTGATGGAGTGTTGGCAGAAACGCGCCAAAGCCAAGGTTGACCAAAAGTAAATTTTACTCTCGTGTAACCTTTTGTTTTTATTGCGGTAACCAATTCCATTTACGTCGAATTGAGAGATTTATTTCACCATTGATCTCATCAGAAAGGGCAAAAAAGGCCCTCAGAAACAAGGCTTCAAAATGAGGCCGGACGAGACAAATGGGGATTTAAAATGGCACGTATGGAATTTGAAGCAAGCGAGCTGCATGGCTCAGGCATAGAAGCAACCGGTGAAGTTTTCTTTCAGCTGGGATTGTCCCATTCAATTGGAGACAATGGCGAGCCAGACCTGATTGCAGCGCACAAATGGTTCAATTTGGCCGCTATGAAGGGCGTTGTCGAAGCCGCTATTCGCCGACAAGAGCTTGCAGAGGAAATGTCCAGCATCGAAGTTGCCAAGGCACAGCGAGAAGCGCGGGAGTGGATCCGCTTGCACTAGATTTTTCGTTTTGCCCCACAAGAAGAATGCGACCTAGGTCTTGCGTGGGTGTGGTTTCGAAAGATCGCGTGCAAACGGATTACAAAATGATAAATTACATTTAGCGGGTACCAGCATGCTGGTGCCCGTTTTGTTATCTGGCCCTTGTGACCAGAGCACGAGAGCAATTGCTACACCGTGAGAGCTTGTTCTATTTGCGCCATGCCCGGTGCGCCGTGGCTATAGCCATTGATGAATTGGTGATTTGGCATCAATTCGCTGATCTTGGCGCGGGCTTCTGCGGGAGCCATCTCTTGCTTCATAACGGCTCTGAAAAGGCGCGCTACGCCGAGCATATCCCCCGTGTGAGGTGACAGGCGGAAGGCATTGATACCCGCCTCAGCGAGCGCAGGAAGCTCATCAAGCAGCAACTGGCTGCCATAGGACATGGTTTGAATTCCATTCACGGCCAGAAATGGCTGTCCGGTGAGGCTTTTGACTTCCCGTCCATCTGGGTCCTGATCACAAACAAAGCGACAGCTATCCTTATGCAGATTATGGAGGCGAGCGTGATAGCAACGGGCTGACAGGGCCAGCGGTAGACGACCGAATACCTGCATTTCATATTGAGGCTCAGGGGCGGCCTTGATCAACTGGGCTACGGTCTCGGCAGGCACTTCGGGCGGCATGACAAAGCGCTCGGCGCCTCGCTTGGCCAGAGATTTGATCGTCGCTTCATTATAGGTGTTGATGTAAGGACCAATGACGAATTTGCGACCTTTGAGGAAAGACAATGCTGTCAGATCATTGGCCTCCACTTTCCAGATGCTCTGCTCACATTGTTCCTTGAGCACCTTGCGCTCTGGTTTGGTGGTGACCAGCGCCAGAGTGGAAATGATAACCTTCTTTCCCGCCTCTTCCATCCGCTCGAGAATGTCGGTGATGACATTGTTGCGGAATGGCAGGCGCTTGGAGCAGACGGCCTCTCCGATGTAGATCAGGTCAAAGTCGGATTCATCTGCTATCTTGAAATAGAAGTCGCGCCAGTCAGCCTCAGACCAATTGAAGAGGCAAGGGCCGAGCGTCAATTCGGTGTTTTTCATCTCAGTTTGCCTTCCTCTTAACGCCATGTTTTCTGGTAAGAGCCCTTTGTGCTCTTCTGGCCCTCCGTCAAGGGTGCCAACAAAGCATCCAGATCGATGCTTCGCCCTTCAGCAACAGCATCGACGGCTTTTCGGAAGCTTTTCACCACCTGAGCCATGTAGGCCTTGCCGCGTTGGCGCCCTTCGATTTTCAGGGCTGTTACACCAGCTTCCTGCAACTGCGGCAGGATCTGCGCAGCATTGAGGCTGACGGGATCTTCAAACACATAGCCAGTTTGGCCAAGGGATTCGAACCGTCCCTTGCAAAGGGTTGGATAGGCGGCAGCTTCCCCCTTGGGATATTGGTTGATGGTGATGCCTTCCAGCGTGCTTTCCAAATGGGTGCCGTGGTCCTCGTATTTCACCGAGCCCGGAGGGGAGCAAACACCGTTGATATTGGGTGATTTTCCCGTGCAATAGGAGGAGAGGGAACACCGCCCTTCGGCCATGACACAAAGCCCGCCGAAGATGAAGACTTCTGTCTCGCAGGTGATTTCCTTGTTGATGGCCGCTATTTCCTGAACCGTTAAAACGCGGGGCAGGACCACGCGCTTGGCCCCAAACTCGCTGGCATAATAATTGATCATGTCAGCGTTGGCTGCTGCGGCTTGCACAGAAAGGTGAACGCGCAAGTCAGGGTGCTTGTTGGCGGCGTAGTCGAGCAGGCCGATATCGGCAAGGATGATGGCGTGTGCATCCGAGGCAGCCACATCATCAATGGCTTTGTACCAAAGATCTGTGTTGCCTGCCTGGGCAAAGGTGTTGACCGCGACCAAAACTTTCGCGCCATTTTGGGCCGCATATTCAATGCCTTGCTGCATTTCTTTGCGAGAAAAGTTAAGGCCGGGAAAATTGCGGGCGTTGGTCTGATCTCTAAACCCGCAATAGATCGTATCGGCTCCGGCATCAACGGATGTTCGCAGCGCCGCAGGGGTTCCTGCTGGGCAGACCAGCTCCATGGCTTTTTGTGTCATTGGTTTGTTCCAAAGCTTGCTGAGTGGTTCGATCAGGTGGGATATGGGCCAGGCATTCCGTCCATTGCGGTGTCTGGTTCAGCCTTCTCGCGATTTGCCTTCATGAAGGGGCTTTTCTTTAGAAGGTTGATCAAGCTTTTGCCCCCGGTTTCGAGAGGTTTGCCGAGAGGACCGGCAATCGCAGAGCATTCGTGGACGAAGTCGATTTCTGCATCATCCAGCGCATTACGCAAGGCAAGAACGGCTTCTGTGTCGCCTTCGATCGTCAGATCGCGGGAGAAAAAGAGTGCGTCGCCATCTTCTTCTCCATCAAGCAGACTGACAAGTGTCAGAAAGGGAGCTGTGACCGTAACGTCTCTGTTTGCGAAATTATCGAGGGATCGGGAAAGGCGAAGCTGCACTTTGTTGTTATGAAAAGCGAGGCTTGCGACCCAATCAAGATCGGTCGGGACGATGACAAACGATTTTTTGGCATATTCGTCCAGACGATCAAAGAATTCAGGGTGCTGGCTTGCGACTCGGTTTGCGACTTCGCAGATGAGACGCTCCAGTGGCAACAGGGGAAGAAAGCGAGTGAAGCGAGCTACAAATGGCGGAAAACTGCGCACTGTTCCGTTTGACATTGAGTATCTCCCCTCTGTTTTCTTTCGTGATGCGTGAGAGTCAGTGACGAAGTGCCCCTAAGACACTGAATGAAATCATTCTCCGGATGTATATCTTTCTTTTACTTGATTAAGATCATTTGCGTCTGTGCCAAAATGCCTCAGGTATTTCCCCTTATCTCCTTTCGTATGTTGCAGTTGTTTGATCGCGGCCTGCTTGCCATGGGAATTTGTTGTTTTTGCAAACAATTCGCTCTGAATTATTGTGATTATTGCTCATTTGGGTTGGTAAATGCAAAAAGCTCATATGTGGCGATTTTTTTCTATGCAAGCTCGTTCAACCATGGTAGTGACCAGCGTCAACTTCTATCCTTTTGTTTCTGTCTGAAGTCATCAGGCTCGTGTATATAGCGGGCGGGGCAGAGACTTTTATCCTTTTGGCACCGCGTTCATGTTTGCATGAAGAGACGTGAACCAAACTCAGAGGAGAGTTGGCATGGCCACAATAATACAACCTTCTACCGGTCAAGAGGCGTTGACCTTTGACGACGTTCTGCTGCAGCCAGATCATTCCGTTGTCATGCCCGGTCAGGTGAATATAACCACAAACCTGACTAAGGAAATCACGCTCAATTTGCCGTTGCTATCGTCAGCAATGGATACCGTTACGGAAGCCAAAATGGCTATCGCCATGGCGCAGGCGGGCGGTATGGGTGTAATCCATAAGAACCTTAGCAATGAAGAACAGGCCGAGCAGGTCCGCCAGGTCAAGAAGTTCGAGAGCGGTATGGTTGTCAACCCGCTGACAATTACGCCCGACTATACAGTTGCTGAAGCCAAGGCATTGACTAAGAAACATGGATTTTCTGGTGTTCCTGTCGTTGAGGGCACCAAGGAGTCTGGCACCAAAGGTGGCCGGCTTGTTGGTATTCTGACACACCGTGATCTTCGTTTCGCATCCGATCCGGAACAGCGCGTTTATGAACTCATGACCCGCGACAATCTGGTAACGGTTACCGAGCAAGTCAGTCAGGAAGAAGCAAAACGTTTGTTGCATCAGCATCGCATTGAAAAATTGCTTGTCGTTGATGACAAGTTCCGCTGCGTTGGCTTGATCACTGTGAAAGATATTGAAAAGTCCAGATTGAACCCGAACGCCTGTAAGGATGCACAGGGCCGCTTGCGTGCGGCTGCTGCTTGCTCTGTTGGTGATGATGGCTATGAACGCGCAATGGCATTGATCGATGCCGAGGTCGACGCTCTCGTCATCGATACGGCCCATGGGCATAGCCAAGGCGTTCTTGATTCCGTGACCCGGATCAAGAATGCAAGCAACGGTGTGCAGGTGATTGCTGGTAACGTTGCCACAGCCGACGCGACCAAGGCTTTGATTGATGCAGGAGCGGATGCGGTCAAGGTTGGTATCGGGCCGGGTTCGATCTGTACCACTCGTATCGTTGCCGGTGTTGGCGTTCCCCAGTTGACGGCGGTTATGGACTGTGCAGCAGCTGCTGCGGAGCAGGGCATTCCGACAATCGCTGATGGTGGCATTAAATTCTCTGGCGACCTTGCCAAGGCTTTGGCTGGTGGCGCACAGGTGGCCATGGTCGGCTCGTTGCTGGCTGGCACGGATGAAAGCCCCGGAGAGGTTTACCTCTATCAGGGTCGTTCTTTCAAATCCTATCGCGGTATGGGCTCCGTTGGTGCCATGGCGCGCGGCTCGGCAGACCGTTACTTCCAGGCGGAAGTGCGCGACACGCTGAAGCTGGTACCGGAAGGCGTTGAAGGTCAGGTGCCTTATAAAGGCTCTGCATCAGCTGTTCTGCATCAGCTGGCCGGTGGTCTTAAGGCTGCTATGGGTTACACCGGGTCTGCCAATCTGGAAGAATTCCGCAATCGTGCCAAGTTTGTTCGCATCTCATCGGCTTCCCTTCGCGAAAGTCACGCCCATGATGTTACGATCACAAGAGAAAGCCCGAACTACGGAACGACTGTTTGATTGGTCGTTTGATCAAAGTTTTGAAAAAGCCAAGGATGTACGGGGTATCTCGTGCATCCTTTTTTGTTTCTTGGGTTTTGTTATTTTGCGAAATTCTGTTCAGGAGAGGCCTGCTTTTTTAAAGCAAATGTCTTGCCATTGAAGGCAAAGCTGAGGAGTTTGCTTTTCTGAATCACGAAAAGATGCAGACCATAGGAAATGCCGTAAGAGAGCGCAATGATCATGCAAAACTCGGTCATGGCTCCAAGGTGAACGCGGCTGAAGAAGCCCATATAGAGAAAGATCTGCAGCGGCAAATGGGCCAGATAGATCGTGTAACTTGAATCGGAAAAGCTGCGGATGATCTTGCTTTCCTTTTTGCCTATCAAGATGAGTGATGCGAGCACAAACAAGACCATGGGGCCGCGAAGAAGATAGTAGAGTATCTTGGCCACAATTTCCAAAGAATGCCGATGCGCCAGCTCTATGGCGCCGAAAAAAAGCAATGCGATTGCAAGGCAAACGGCAGCAATTCTCCAGTCCAGCAGTTTGAAAAATGCATCCTTGTTATAGAAGCAAACCATGCCGAGCCCGTAAAAGGGCAAATAGTAGAGGAATGATCCCGTAGCGATGAATGCGAAATTTTCCGAATAGATTCTGTTGGAAACAAAATTCATGCCGGATGCAACAAAAGGCACGGCAAATACCATCAGCACAAAGAGGATTTTGCTATTGATCTTGATTTGGGTTTTGACCAGTTTGCAAACGGGGGGAGATAGCAAAGAGTAGACCGTCAGGTTACCAAGAAACCATAGATGCGCCATCCATTCGCCCTTGAGCAAATAATCGCTATTGGAGATATAGTCATATCCGAATACAAAATAGTGCATGATCGGATTTATAAGAAGACCAAAGGCAAACAGGGGAACTGCGACCCTGATAATTCGGTCGCGCATGAAGTTGGCACGGTGCTTTTCGAGTACCAACGCAAAGAAAAAGCCTGCGATCAGGTAGAATGCCTCCATACGGAAGCTATGAATGACATAGCTGAATGAGCTGGCGATTGAGCTGGTCTCGTCTGAACTGATCAACCATTTGTCTGCTGTTCCATAAAATTGCCCGGCGTGATAGAAGAGCCCCAGGATCATTAAGACCGCGCGCGCAAAATCGATGCCGTACCAGCGAACGGACGAGCTGTTCTTTTTCATAGTGCTGCTTTCGGTCTTTTGTTGGTTGGATAATCTCCTTAACACTCGCACAAATTTTGTTTAGTTGTGTTTAATTAGGTATCATAAAGACGAGTTTCTGCCTTTTATGGTTAATGAAACTCAGTTGCAAGTTGTCTTCATTGTCTGCTGTTTACTTTTGCCTTGCGCGACGAGGATGGTTCTCCGGGATGTTCTCGGCCTTTTCTCTGCCTTGTTAGCGTGAGAGCGCACAATGTCTGAAATGCGCTAATCGGGGTCTACGAGCCTGATAAAGAGCAAGTTCAGATTCTTTGCCGGTTTATAACTATCGGCTGCAAAGGAATATTGGACCGGAGCTGTTTGTTTGAGGCCCTGCTGGCAGCTGGAGAAAAGAGTTTTCTCGTCGGATTTGTTAACCTGCAGATAGAATTCACCAATCCCGCCGGGCCAGCTTTTCTCATCCCGCCAATGATAAGTAAGCCAATGGGCGATGCTATAGTCACTTGCCATCAAAGTTTCAGGATTTTTGTTGAAGGCCTTGGTGAATGCATCGTTGATGCAATAGGTTTCTGGCGAGATATAAGTGTCTATGTCGTCATTGCCGATATAGGTGAAGGCGACCATCGGGTGATAGTGAATGTCTATCGACGTTACTTCATGAGCCGCAAAACTCTGCTGCCAGCTGTAGCGCGCTGAAATCGACCAGTTGGGTTCCCATTCCCAGGCGCGGGAAAGCATCTCTTCATCGATCAGATCCTCAGACTTCAGCTTGTCGACGGTATCTGCCGGTAAGGCGCGCATTTTGTCTTCATAGTCAGGAGCGAAGCGATTGGTCGGGATTCCCAACGCCGCCATTTGCTCTGTTATGTCGCCATCATAGTTGAGGCTAAAGCTTAGCGTCGGGGATATCTTGGCGCCATTTGCTTGTGCTGCAAGCCCGACAAAATTGTTTGGATCCATATTTTGGGCCTCATCGCCTCTAACGTAGGAAGCGGCTGGGCGCGCCTCAATGGTCTCGAAAGGCAAGATAATAGGCAGGGACAGATCGTGATTTGTTTCATTTCCAAACTCATAATGGATATGAATATCTGACAGGCTTAGAAAGACTTGCTGACGCAGAGGTTTGAGCGCCTGGCCGCCCTCGATATGAATGCCGGTTACCGGCAGTCCGGAATAGTTTAGCGCTTCTTGAGCTGTCGCCGTTGAGGTCAGCAAGAAAGACTGTGGGCCAAAAACTATCGATAAAACAAAGGAACCAAAGACAAGACGGGTCAAAACACTCTTTTGCATGGCAATCTCTTTGACTTTTGAAAATTTGATGAAAGAAAACTAATCTGCAAATAAACTTTATGGATTAAAGTATAGAAGTACAACTTATTTTAGAATGTCTGCAAGTTCTTGGTTGAGCTCGTCTGGGCATAAAACTTGATTTCTTTCAGGTGAGCCTTCCGGCGGCAATAAAGCGCCGTTTTCCAATTCCTTGTCTGTAGGCTCTTTTCAACAGTCCTATTTCATTTCCCCAAGAGTGCAGACTTTTAATGAATATCTGAAAAGCTGGCGTTAAGCTCCAGATAATTGAAAAAGAATGCGGGAATGAATTTCAATGTCAAATCATGTTTTGCGTGCATTTTTGCTCGACGGACAAGGGGGCGGAACCCCTTTGCCTGCAGATCATATCTCCAAGGCCGACAGAGCAGAAGGACTGGTCTGGATTCATCTCGATGGAAATGATCCGGAGACAATGAGTTGTCTGGAAAATGAAATTTCCTCTCTCGATCCCTTTATTATCAGTGCTCTGCTCGATGAGGAAAGCCGTCCCCGCATGACGCAGATCGGAAATGGTGCACTTGTCGTGTTGCGGGGGGTCAATCTTAATGAGAATGAAGCCCCGGAAGATATGGTTTCAATTTGTCTTTGGCTCGAAGCGACGCGCATTGTTCTGGTGAGCCGCACACGCATCAGGGCCGCAGGGGACATTGATGAACGGTTGCTGGCCGGGACTGGGCCGCGGGATACAGGGCATTTTCTTTCGATGTTGTGTGAGCGTTTGTTTGCTCGTATGGAGCCGATCCTTGTTGCTCTGGATGAAAAGGCCGATGAGATCGAAGAACAGGTGCTTGAAGAGAACAATTTAGATTTGAGAGGTGCGATCACGGATGTCCGCATTCAGGCAATCATGTTCCGCCGCTATATGGCTCCGCAGCGGGACGCAATTGATAATTTGCGTATGGCCGATTTCGATTGGCTGAACAACACCCATCGGCGGCATTTACAGGAGGTCTATAACCACTTGATCCGCTATGTGGAAGATCTGGATGCCATTCGCGAAAGGGCGCAGATCGTGAAAGACGAAATCACCCATGTGCAGGCAGACCGCCTCAATAAGCATATGTATATCCTGTCGATGATCGCTGCGATTTTTATGCCGCTTGGGTTTCTTACCGGGCTTCTTGGCATCAATGTCGCAGGTATTCCGGGGGCTGGTTTCGGTTATGCCTTCTGGATTTTTGTCGGAATGCTGTCTGTTATTGTGGTGTTGCAGCTCGTTGTCTTTAAACTGTTAAAATGGTTTTGATAATTTCGATCTGACATTCTTGATTGCTAGAGTCTTTTTTTGGGGGGGGGGACGTGATGCGATTAATTTTTGTTTTATTGGCATGGCTTTGTGGTGCCGGTTTTGCTCAGGCTGTTGAATTGCCTGAAGGTTATGACCTCACCGTCAATGAGGGGTGGGTTACAATTGCTTACAAGGGAAAAATGTATTTCACCACCAAATATGGCTCCGAAACTGGTCGATTGGTTCTTGTCGACGGACCTCGGGACATCAATGGTGATGGCATCCTTGATATTCGAGTGGTTTATGATGATGGAGCTGGGTTCAAGCAATATTCGATACTAACCTTCAAACCTGAAGGGCTTGAATATCTTTATGAGCGCTATATGACCAATGAAGAGATGGAGATTCTCGGCATGAATGATCCTTCGGATGAGATATTGAATCTCATTATTCGAAATGCCGATGCAAACGGATATCGGCCAGTTTTCCATAATCCGTGAATCCTTGATTTTCAGGGTTCGGTTTGGTGCTGCGAGACGTAGCAAAAGCGATTGATGTCGTTGCTTTCTTGTATGGTGCAGGTGAACTGGCAGAAAAACAGCAAAATCGCACTTGGACTCTTGCGCGTGATCGTTTACACCCAACTATCCAAAGGCGGAGCTTTCCGCCGGTCAAGTTAATCAGGATGGTGTGAAATGAAACTGGGTGGTCGTCTGCAAGCTGCAATCGAAGTGCTGGAAGAAGTGGAGGGGCGCAAGCGTCCGGTCGCTGAGGCGCTGAAGGATTGGGGGCGGTCTCATCGGTTTGCTGGTTCGGGGGATCGTTCCGCAATCGGGAACATCGTCTATGACGCGTTACGCAAAAGGGCCTCCCATGCCTGGCGCATGGGAGAAGATACGCCGCGGGCGCTGGGGCTTGCGGCTCTGGCGTTTGACTGGAACCACTCTGCCGACCAGTTGGCTGCCCTAATTGCAGAAGACACTCACGCCCCTGAGGCATTAAGCGAAGGCGAGATTGCTGCTATCAACGCAAATTCCCTCAAGGATGCGCCCTTCTGGGTGAAAGGGGATATTCCTGAATGGCTCGAAGGGCAATTTATGGAAACCTTCGAAGATGATGCGCTTCTCGAAGCTAAGGCCTTTTCTCGCCGCCCGCCGGTTGATATCCGCATCAATCGCCTTAAGGCCGATGTTGCCAAAGTGGAGAAAGAGCTTTCGCGTTTCAAGCCGCAGCGCACCAAGTTGAGTGCTGATTGTTTGCGCTTTTCCCCGAAAGGGGGAGATTATCGCCAGCCCAATATTCAGGGCGATCCGGCGTTCCGCAAAGGCTTCTACGAAGTTCAGGACGAAGGCAGTCAGGTTGTCTCCAGCCTCATATTTCCGAAGAAATCCGATCAGGTTCTTGATTTCTGCGCTGGTGCTGGTGGCAAGACGCTGTCCATGGCTGCGCAGATGGAAAACAAGGGGCAGATCTATGCGTTCGACATTGATGCTTCCCGTCTGGCACCGATCGTCGATCGCCTGACGCGGGCTGGCGTTCGCAACGTGCAAACGCGCACGCCCAATGAAGGTGCTTTGGATGATCTGGTCGGGCGCATGGATCGCGTTGTTGTCGATGCCCCCTGCACAGGAACCGGTACTTGGCGTCGTCGTCCGGAAACCAAGTGGAAGCTTAATGAAGAGCAGCTCGACAAACGGCTTGAAGAGCAGCAGATGGCTCTGGCTGAAGCACGTCAGTTCGTGCGTCCCGGTGGGTATCTTGTCTATATCACCTGTTCCATTCTGGCGGCAGAAAACGAAGAGCAGATTTATCATTTCATTGAAAATAATCCTGACTTCGAACTGGTTTCCGCCGGCGAGGTCTGGCAGGATCTTTATGGCTTTGATGCACCCAAGCCTTGGTCTTCAGATTTGATGAGCGTGACGTTGACACCGCATTCGACCGATACGGACGGGTTCTTCTTTTCCGTGATGGAATATCGCCCTGATTGATTCTATTTATATGGCAAATTCAATTGCTTGTTGGAATTTCATATCCAGTGAATTGAAGCTTGGTTCCGTTCGCTATAATGGATTATGATGCACAGTAAGAATCATAACGAGTGAAATGAAATCATGCCCAAGACCAGTGATGCCATTCAGGTTTCCATGTTCGACAGCTTGCCGGATCTGGCTCCTCAAAAGACAGCCCCCCAGGCCGGAGATGATGAGGCCAGCGCCAAAAAGTCCAAGCTGAAAATGAAGTCATCACCGGCGACTGCGCTTGCCAATGACGAGGCTTTCACGCTCGAAAATTTCTTGCCCTATCGTATTCTGGAAGTGGCTCAGGGGATTTCCCGTCGCATCAGCAAGGTGTTGCATGAAGAGTGGGACATGAGCATGGCCGAATGGCAGGTGCTGGCGAGCCTTGCGCGCGATGGTGCCGTTTCGGTCCGTGAGATTGAACCGCGCACTTTGCTCGATACGGTGGCCGTTTCTCGTGCTGCCAAACGTCTGACTGATCGAAAATTTATCAAGCGGGACGTGAATAAGCAGGATAAGCGCCTGGTGGTTTTAAAAACCACGAAAAGAGGTCGGGACGTGGCGTCCGAGATCGGTCATTATGTAATGAATATGGAAGTCGAGTTCCTCAAAGGGATGAATGTGCAGGACCGGATACGACTGTCGCAACTTCTGAAGTCCTTACGCTAAGAGCACTCCCTTGTTTGGCCTTGTTTCTATTGTTTCTTCTGGAATGATGGTAGCCTGAGGTTCTGCTGGAGTTATCGTGCGTGGTGATGCTGTTTTCCCTATTGTTCATCTTTTTACGCTTGGGATTGTGGTTCCTGATCCTTGCGGCAAATATTCTGGTCCTGATGGTTTTTCTATCGATTGCGACAGGTAGCTGAAAAGTAAATGATCTGCCCGGCTCGGTTTTGCGTGCCCTTTGGTGGCAGGCGAAGCCTTGGCACTTGGAAAAGTCTGCATTTTTGGCGCTGCATCTCATCAAAAACTATCTCAGAGATTGCCTTTGCCATAGCTTCAGCATAAGAGAGGGGATAGTTTTACTAAGGCTGTTTGGTCAGCTTATTGGCTTTAGGGAAAGGAACGCATGACGGACAAGATTCTCATTATTGACTTTGGATCTCAGGTCACTCAGCTCATTGCTCGACGGGTGCGTGAAGCGGGGGTCTATTCCGAGATAGTTCCATTTCAGAGTGCGGAACAGGCTTTCTACGATGTGAAGCCTGACGGGATCATCCTCTCGGGTGGGCCGGCATCGACTGTTGACATCGGGTCTCCTCGTGCGCCTCAGGCAATTTTCAGCGCAGGTATTCCAATTCTCGGAATCTGCTACGGCGAGCAGGCCATGTGTTTGCAGCTTGGCGGAACTGTCGAGAGCCCGGATCATCGCGAATATGGTCGCGCCTTTGTGACCGTCAAGGAAAAGAGCCCGCTGTTCGACGGTGTCTGGGACATGGGCACAAGTCATCAGGTCTGGATGAGCCATGGCGATCGCGTGGATGGCCTGCCTTCAGGGTTTGATGTTATCGCTACATCTGAAGGCGCTCCTTTTGCTGCCATCGCAGATGAAAATCGCAAATTCTATGGCGTGCAGTTCCACCCGGAAGTGGTTCACACGCCAGATGGGGCTCATCTGCTTTCCAACTTCGTTCACAAGATTTGTGGTTGTGAAGCCGATTGGTCCATGGCGCAATTTCGCGCGGCAGCGATCAAGCGCATTCAGGATCAGGTTGGCGACAAGAAAGTTATCTGCGGTTTGTCCGGTGGCGTCGACTCGTCCGTTACGGCGGTGTTGATCCATGAGGCAATCGGTGATCAGCTTACCTGCATTTATGTCGATTCCGGCTTGATGCGCATGAACGAAAGCGAGCAGGTCGTCGGGCTTTTCCGTGAGCATTACAACATTCCGCTAGTGCATGTGGATGCATCCGAGATTTTCATTTCTGCGCTGGAAGGTCAGACTGATCCGGAGAAGAAACGCAAGATTATCGGCGGGCTGTTTATCGACGTATTTGAAGACGAAGCCAACCGCATTGGCGGGGCGGATTTCTTGGCTCAGGGTACGCTTTATCCTGACGTTATTGAATCTGTATCCTTCACCGGCGGTCCTTCGGTTACCATCAAATCTCACCACAATGTGGGTGGTTTGCCAGAGCGCATGAATATGCAACTGGTTGAGCCTTTGCGGGAATTGTTCAAGGACGAGGTTCGGGCGCTGGGCCGTGAACTAGGCTTGCCGGACAGCTTTGTCGGGCGCCATCCGTTCCCCGGACCGGGGCTGGCTATTCGCTGCCCGGGTGGTATCTCGCGCGAGAAGCTGGAGATCCTACGACAGGCTGATGCGATCTATCTTGACGAGATTCGCAAGGCTGGCCTTTATGATGCCATCTGGCAGGCTTTCGCGGTGCTGCTACCGGTGCAGACCGTCGGGGTTATGGGCGACGGACGGACTTACGAATTCGTCTGCGCCTTGCGTGCTGTGACTTCCGTTGATGGCATGACTGCGGATTTCTATCACTTTGACATGGACTTCCTGTCCAAGGCTGCGACCCGTATCATCAACGAGGTAAAGGGTATCAACCGCGTCGTCTATGACGTTACCTCCAAGCCTCCCGGAACTATTGAGTGGGAGTAGGGCTCGCTAGCAATAGCGCATCAAGCCTTTAGCTAATGAATGAAATGCCAGTCAGTAATACTGACTGGCATTTTTTATGGATTTTTACTTTCTTAAAAACCTTGTGGAGATATTTGGTTTCTTTGCCTACCGCGGTAATGCAAGGGTCAGTGATGATGCATCGCTGTGCTAAATGAGTAGATAGTGTAAGCGTGCAAATATGGAAAAGATTGACTAAACAGATTACCAGTAAGGCGATGATTTCATTTCCTCAGCCAGAAAATCAATAAAGCCTCTTTGAAGCGGTGTCACTTGTTTACGATTGGCATACACCACATATACTCCCAGAGGTTTCGGCTCCCATTCGGTTAGCAGCTCAACCAACTGACCACCTTCTATCAGAGATTTAGCTGAAGCAACTGGCTGTAAACTGATTCCATGTCCTTTTGTTGTCGCTTCCAACAATACTTCAGATAAGTTCGAACTAACATTGCCTGATATTGCGACGGATTCAGGCCCGTTAGGTCCATCAAAAACCCACGCTGCTTTTCCATAGTAGGCAAAAGATAAACAGTTAAAGTAAGCCAGTGATTGGACATCGGCAGGCTTACCTCTTCTCTTGATATAGTCAGGTGCCACACAAACAACCGAACGGCATTCTCCAATACGCTTTGCTACGACATTTGGCTCTAGATCATTAGTAATACGAATTGCCAGATCAATTCGCGACTCAACCAAATTAACAGGGTCGTCAGTGGTAAGAATATCAATAGAAGTCTGAGGCCATTTCTCGATAAACTTACCAACTGCATCAATAAGAAAACTTGCCACAAGAGACAAGCTGGTTGTAAGCCTTAGTTGACCTTTTAACTCCGTAGAATTCTGACTACGAATATTTTCAAGAGATTCTGTCATTCCTAAAAGCTGATGAGCAACATTTAAAGTTTGTTCTCCAGCTGAGGTCAGGCTCAGGCGCCGGGTTGTTCGGTGTAAAAGCCGCGTATCCATCCAGGTTTCGAGTTCAGCAAGGTAACGAGATACTTTTGCCCGGGAAATGTCTAATTTGTCGGCCGCCCCGCTTAAACTTCCCTGCTCAACAATCGTTGAAAATACACTGAGGGCTGTAAGCCTATCCATATTCACCACCTCATTAGACCGAAAAGTGAAACAGTAAAAATCTAATTATAGGGTATTTGCGTTAATTATAAACCAATATAATCGTCTCCATTGAACAAACACGTGCATTACGTGTTTTCGTTAAACAACACAAGTAAAGGTCACCTATGAAAAAGCTAACAACAACTCTTACTGCCGGCGCACTACTTCTATCAGGTCAGGCTTTGGCGTCAGATCTAACGTTGCAACAATACAAACCAGGCGAAGACGCTATCTTCCCGGTTACATCTACATTAGTAAGCGGCCAGAAAGATGCGATTTTATTTGATGCTCAATTTAGCCTTAGCGACGGCCAGGCTCTGGTTAATATGATTAAAGAAAGCCAGAAAGAACTAACCATGATTTACATCACGGCTGGTGACCCTGATTACTACTTCGGCCTGCAACCACTATTAAAAGCATTCCCGGATGTTAAAGTCGTTTCAAGCCCTTCAATTGTTGAACACATTAAGGGCACCAAAGACGCGAAACTAGAACACTGGGGACCAATCCTCGATGACAATGTCCCGACTGAACTGTTCGTTCCTCAGCCATCTGAGCAAACAATATTCTCACTTGAAGGCCACGATATCGAAGTTAAAGAAATCGGCACATACCAAGCTTATATGTGGATTCCATCACTAAAAACTGTGTTTGGTGGAGTGTCACTAACCTCGGGTATGCACGTTTGGACTGCAGATACACAAACAGAACAAGCTCGTGGTGCCTGGGTTCAGTCACTGGAAAACATGAAAGCGCTTAACCCTGAACTGGTTATTCCTGCTCACTACTTAGGTGATGCACCTGAGAAAGATGAAGCGATTGATTTTACAATCGAGTACCTGAAAACATTCGAAGCTGCATTATCTGAAGCGGACAAACTTGAAAGCAAGAAATCAGAAAAAGTCATTTCTATTATGAAAGAAGCTTACCCTGAACTACCTGGTGAAAGTGACTTAGAACTTGGCAGCCAGGTAAACACTGGCGAAATGGAATGGTAATCAGCAATTAAGAGTCAGTCAAAAACTGGCTGGTTCTCTTAAAGAGGATGCATGATGAATCCCCAATTAACTCAATTGTCAGGGCTGAGATTCCAAATCGACTACCCTGACTTTTCATTTGAAAACCGATATCTGGATGAAAAGACGATTGTATGGAAATCGATCAACGGTCCATCAATGACAGGTAAGGCCGCCGGAGAAGAAGTTACCGAACAGGCAACAGTTATAAACTTAGCCGTGAATCAATTCCTTGTCAGTTGGGTAGAAGAAAGTGGTTTAGGTGTCACGCAACATCTTAACTTCAGCTCAGGTCAAATCCATTCCCTGATCCGTGATGGTAAAGACATCATCGCCGAAACAGGCAAGTTAACCACTCTGAATTGAACCAAATAACAAAAGCAGGTTGAAAATGATGCATATTCACTACCGTAAAGCCGTTCAGCGAGACTTTGAGACGATTGCCGGGATGTTCGCCGCCAATATGGATCTTAGTGTATTCACTTCAGTAAGAGACACCAACGCTCTTGAATATCTAGCAACCATATTTATTGCCGGTGACTTTATGCGCAGCACTTTTACGGAAATAGCAGAACACGACGGAAAAATATGCGGAGTTATCTTAGGCTCAACCAAGTTGACTCGTGAAAAAGCGGTAGAGTTTGAGTACAAAGGGATTGTCAAACAAGCTAAAGCGGCACTACAAACAACGGCTGCCGGTCAACAAGTACTTATAGAACTGAAGCAACAACATAAATCGTTTGGTCAGATGCCGCAGCATGATTGTGACAGTGAGCTATTGTTTTTCTGTGTCGACAACAATTATCGTCGTCACCAGATTGGGACCTCCTTAGTCAATTCATTTGAGCATTATTTATCAGATATGAATGCGAAAGGTTACTCATTGCACACGGACAATAAATGCAGCTATCAATACTACGAAAAAAATGGATATCAACGTATTGATACCTGCACTAACAGTTATGATCCTCAGGTGGAACACTACACCTATATCAAAACCCTCGTTTAGAACCTGCAATAGGATATAGATTAATCATGAACATCATCCTGATTATTTATCTGTATCTAGCTCCAAACCAAAACAGGAATTCATTATATGACAATTAAAACTCACTCATCTCAACCCGTGAGTATGTTGCTGGTTACACTGTTGGCTTTGCTAACAGCGTTAGATGCAATGGCTATTGATCTGTATTTACCCGCAATGCCAACTATTGCAGAAGCACTACAAGTATCATCAGGTGAAGTCCAACAGACACTGGCTGTCTTTTTAGCCGGTTTGGCCATTGGACAAGGTATCTATGGGCCTTTGCTCGACAGATTCGGCCGTAGAAGCCCATTGTTGATTGGTGTTGGCATTTTTGTGGCTGGTTCTGTTATAGCAGCTCTTTCACCATCGATAGAATGGCTTTTAGTTGCCCGGCTTTGTTCAAGCATTAGGTGCAGCAGCAGGCCTGGTCGCACCGAGAGCGATTATTGATGATCTATATGATCTGGAAGATTCGGCACGTATGCAATCCATTCTGATGCAAGTAATGATGGTTGCGCCTATCGTAGCCCCTATTCTCGGTGGGGTACTGCTTCTTCACTGGCAATGGAGTAGTATTTTCTGGTTAATGGCAATACTTGGGTTGCTTGGTTTAGTATGGGGTACTAAAACGGTACCAAACTCTCAACCTGTAGAAGAACGAGTATTACTGAGTATAAAAGCAATAATCCATGGCTATGGCGGGTTACTTCTACAACCACGGTTTGTCCTTTATACAATCGCAAGTGGTCTAGTACTTGGATCCTTTTTCTCTTATATCAGTGGCTCTTCTTTTGTCTTCATTGAACATTTTAAATTAAGTGCAACTCAGTACAGTCAAATATTTGCCGCCAACTCTGTAGGGCTTGTTATCGGTGGTGCCATCAGTAATCAACTGATCAAGCGCGGTTTATCAACCCACAAAATTATGATGCTTGGTACACTCGGTTATACTCTGTTCGCTGGCATATTGCTGGTCGTCGTTGAGTCTTCCCTCTCTTCACTACTCAGTTATGCTGCTTTACTTAGTTTAACTATTGCGTGTTTAGGTCTTGTATTCGGCAACTTAGTCGCCTTAACCATGAACGCTTCGATATCGCCCGCAGGTGTGACGTCTGCGATGATGGGTATGGCACAATACCTTCTGTCTGCCGTTATCGGATTTATTGTTAGCCTGACGCCAACTAGCATTGTTCAGCTTCCTGCGACAATTGCAATTTGTGGAGCGATAACCATCCTACTTTGTATCATTGCACCAAATGTCAGACCACAACCTTCCAATTTAAGAACAATAGAGGGTTGAATTTAAATAAAGTTAGGTACTTACAAATCAAGTAAGGCGAGGGTTAACTCGTCTTATGTCGGGTATTAGACAAACTTGGTCAAATATTGTTCTTCCCCGTTCTAGAGAAATAGTCATAAACACGGAATGGGTCAAAAGTGTGTTTTGGGTTTTAGCAACAAGAGTCAGTACCGCTTACTCTGACTCGATATTGAGGTAGCGTTACTTGGTCGAGGATTTACTCGGCTTTAGGCCTGGAGTGTTACCTGGCGTTTTTTTTGCTATCACGTCGACGTTGATCTGGCTTGCCGGTCGACTTGGCTATTGGTTTTGGTCCTGGTTTCAAACCCATAATTCTATCCTTGTTTATAATGAGGTTACTCCTAGCTGTACACTATTGGGTCAATACTAATGGTTTTTAAGATGTGTATGAAAAATAATCTAAAAATACGCTTAAGGTTCCTTGCTGATAACTCATGTTTTGATACGCTATCTAAAATGTACAGCGATAAGTTGGAGACATAAGTTGGATAGAGTTGCATCGCGCCCGCTCACTGCTGAAGAGAAACAAAAGCTTCGTCGTGATATGGCAGAATCCTCTGCTTGGGCCAAAGCCGAACTAAAACGTCGACGAGACGCAAAAAATCAAAAAAATTCTGCGCATGGTATCGATTATGGTATTGAGAAAAACCAGCTTTCTAACTAGCTGTTATGTAAGTTTATTTTCTTCTCATTGATATTCGAGTGGGAGTAGGCCTCTTCCAAAGTGGCCAAGGTGAGAAAAAAATTGAGGGCGCAGCGATGCGCCCTTTTTGCTGCAGCACTGCCGCATAGTTCTATTCAGGCAAGGGAAAGCCGTTGAATGGCTTGATCTCACGCAGCACCATGGATGATTGCATCTCCTTGATGCCAGGCAAACGCCGGATCTGATCCATGGCAAAGTCTGCATAGTCATCAAGATCTTTGGCTACGACTTGCAAGAGAAAATCGGCGTCGCCAGCAAGGCTATAGCAGGCGACGACGCTTTGAAGGGTTCTGACCTGTCGGGCGAACTGTTCCGATTCTTCTTCGCTGTGGCTGTCAATCTTCACACGGATGAAGGCCAAGACGCCCAGCCCGATGGCTCTCCGGTTGATGCGTGCGGAGTATCCCTCGATCACTCCGCCGTCTTCGAGTTGCTTGACCTTTCGCCAGCATGGTGAGGTCGACAACCCTATTTCATCTGCCAAAGCCTGATTTGTAAGTCTGCCATCTTTTTGCAGCGCCTTGAGAATGCGAATGTCAGCGGGAGTGTTGCTCATGGTCTATCCTGCCTGATTTATGGTCTATATTGGTAACATATCCCTAAATTCGTTTTCATAAAGCAAGAATAGGCAAAAAATTGTTGAGTTGCGGGACTAGAGTTGGCGCAAATTTCCAAGGAGCCATTCGCAATGAATAATGAATTTCGCCTCGCTATTGTTGTTAATCCTGATATGCCAGTTGGCCTAATCGCAAATACGGCCAGTGCCATTGCGGTTGGCCTTGGAGCCAAATGCCCGACGCTGGCAGCGTGCAATCTTCTGGATGTTAAGGGGCGGGCCATCGACATCAGCTCCCGTTTGCCAGTGCCAATTTTGCAAGCGTCGCAGGAAGCCATCGGTCTTTTGCTGCTAAAGGCGATCGAGAAAAGAAATGACGAGGCGGTGATTGTTCCGTTTCCAGCCTTTGCTCGGTCTTTGCATGACTATGCCGACTATGAGAGCAGCTTTCCGCAAAGAGATTTGGAAGCGGAGGTGATTGACGGGCTTGGATTGCTCGGACCATCAAAGTGGATCAGATCTCTTACCGGGTCCTTGAAGCTTTTGCGATAGTTCGTCTCGTTTGCAAGAAGAAAGCGCGGCCTTTGGGAGGAACAAAGGCCGCGCTTCTTATTTGTCTCCTTAGGGAGGTGTGCCCCGGGAGGAGGAGGGGCAGGAGACAAGCTCAGTTTGAGATGATGACTTTGGCGGATTTCATGCCGCCAGCCGATTTTATCAGCTTAAACAGAATCTTGGCATTATCTGGATGCAATCGAACACAGCCGTGAGAGGCGGGGCTACCTAGTCGCGACACGGATGTCGTCCCGTGGATTGCCCAGCCTTTGTGAAAGAATACGGCGTAAGGCATTGGCGCATTGTTGTATTTTCTTGAGCGCCACATGGTGTGCATGCGATAGGGGGCATATTCTCCGCGCGGCGTGTAATAGCCTCTACGCGCGGTGGAAACTTTCCAGCTGTGCGTGATGTGGCCGTTTACATAGACGTTCATGCGCTGTTCGGAGATGTCGATTTTTGCAATGATTGGCTTCTGTGGTGGTGTTTTCTTTTCGGAAGCCGTCTCGCCCAAAAGCCGAAGCTCACCGGTTATCGGCTGGCTCTTGGGGGCCGAAATGATGGTTGCTTCATCCGGCGATGCTGATGATGTGGTTGCCAATGCCTGACCACAAATCACGACCGTACAGGCCAGGCTTATTAAAACTCGTCGCAGCATTGCTATACCGTCCCCATAGAGCGAACTTGTTTGCTATACTTCGAGTTTTAGTGACAGGTCTTAATATTTTTCTATTCGGACGCAGGAAAGGGGGCAATTAAGTTCAATTTTACTTATTAAGGTAAAGAAAGCATTTCGCGCATTCTTCATCAAAACAGGTATTATTGCTGGAGTGCCAAGGGGTACTACTCGGTGATAAACACGCGCGTATTGTCCTTGCCGTTCACCTCAACCAGATCGAAAAGCTCTTTTGCATTATCGGGATGCAGCCTGATGCAGCCATGAGAGGCCGGTTTGCCCAAAGACTTTACAGCCGACGTGCCATGAATGGCGAAGCCGCGGTAAAAGAATATGGAGTAAGGCATGGAAGCGTTATTATACTCTTTTGATCTGTATTCTTCATACATGCGGGTGGGGCGATAAAGACCTTCCGGAGTGGTGAAGCCATCTTTTGCAGAAGAGATTGGCCATGTGTGCTTCTTCCAGCCGTTTACAGATACAAACATCTTCTGTTTGGAGATATCTACTCGGATCTGCACAGTATTGTTGGCAGATGCAAAACTGGAAGCTGTGCCAGTCAACAGAAACAAGGCCGTCGCCAGGGCAAGTGCACGGCTTGCAGACTTCTTGAAAGCAGTCCTGATATAATAATCGAACAAACGGTGCGGCGTTAGCATTGTTGTGCCCCTTTAGATATCCATAAATATTTCTGCAAATATTGGTTGTTTGCCTAACTCGGCCCTGAACAGGAATCAAGGCTCACCACAAAGGTTAACATCAACCCATAGGCGGAGATTAGCTTGTTTGCACAAAATATGAAGGTCCCACCTGTTGAGGAGAGGGGTTTTGCCCATCAAATATTTGTGTAGTGTAGCTTTTCGGTCTCACATTATGGAAATTACAGCATTGGGCCGTGTTTTACTTTTTGGACTTTTCTTTTTTTTCAGCACATTTGACGCATAAGGTTGCCGTTGGATCAATTTCCAATCGCTCCAGGGGAATTTCAGCGTCACATTCTATGCAGTAACCGAAATCGCCACTCTCGAGCCTTTTAAAAGCCAGTTCTATTTTTTGCAGGTTCAGGGCGCGGCGGCGCTCTGTTTCCTGTGCCATCGCCTGGCTTTGGAGAGCGTCCATGCGCGACAAACGGCCAACGCTTTGCTGATCCAGAGCGACGACGCTACGCGCTTGGCGAGACATCTCGCTCAACGAGGAGATTTCAATGCGCTTCCCTTCCAATAGCTCCATCGCAGTCTTGGGAGAAATAGCCATGATCCGCTCCTGTCGTTCGGCAACCTGTTTGCTTGCCGTAGGTGACACGTTTATCCAAAATTCTGCTGGTATTGTGGGATTTTGCCTTCTTCAGGGGCCTCTTGAGGCGAAATCTCCGGGAAAATAGCCTGCGGCAGTTAATTGCCAAGGTCAAATACTTTATTTCAAATCTTGTCCAATTGATGAGGGATTTTAGCGTAAATTATAGCCAAATATCATAAACCGAGAATATTCCGCATTTACTTGCCTTTTGTTTGTCGTGATATGGCGTGGAAATGAAATTCTTTGGAACAATGCTGAATCTTCTTTTCGTTCCCTATTGCGGCCATGATTGGTTCGCAATAGGTATGGATGATTGATTGTTGGGGCGGAAATGGTGCCGTGAGCAAACCGGATTCTCAATAAACTTGAGTGAAAGAGTGGATTTTGACGTAAACTCTGGGGGTTTTGCGGATTTTCTCGTCAGGTTTGGCTTTTGCGCCTCATTGCATGATTGCGTCACGCCTTGGGACCCGCTAATGTCCCGCAACAGAAACGAAATATTGGTCTGCCTTTGGCAGTCGGGAAGAAAGTTTGCCGGCCCTATTTGTCCGGTGCAAGCGAGGAATGATGTCTGAGTCCGATTTTATTCGTGAAGTCGATGAAGAGCTGCGCCACGAGCAAATCAAGAAAATGTGGGACAAGTTTGGACCATATGTAATTGGATTTGCTCTTTTGATCGTTTTGGGAACCGCTGCCGACAAAGGGTACGACTATTGGCGTCAGACTCAGGCTGCCAAGGCCGGTGATGCATTTATTCAAGCTTTGACCTTGTCTGAGGAAGGCAAGAAAGACGAAGCATTGGCTGCGCTCGAGAAAATCAAGGCGGATGGCGCCGGCGGTTATCCCATTCTCGCGGAAATGCGGATCGCCTCTGAAAAAGCCGCAAGCGGCAAAGTGGACGAAGCCATCGCTCTGTTTAAAGATGCTGCGACCAATCCGGATGTTCAGCCGGTCATTCAAAGTCTTGCGCGCATTCGGGCCAATAGCCTGATGCTTGATCAGGGCAAGGCTGACGAAGTCATCAATGAACTGACGGGTTTGATGGACAATGACGGTTTCCGTCATTCCGCTCGTGAGTTGGTGATGTTGGCTTATCTTGAAAAGAAAGACTACGCAAAGGCTATGCCGATTGCTGAACGCATTTCTCAGGACGCAGAAACACCGCCGGAATTGCGCCAGCGCGCTCAGGTCTATGTGAGTTATATCCGTTCACAATTCGCAGATGATGCGGCAAAGAAGAGTGATGCCAAGGAGGCTTCTGAATGAGACTTGAAGCGGGTTGTAAAACCAGAACATCCTCATCCGGCAATGTTGGCAAGGCTGCTTACTTGATTTGGGCCCTCAGTTTGGCGGGGTGCTCGAGTGTAGGCGATTTTGCAGACTCTGTTAATCCGTTTAATACCCCTGAGGAAATCTTGCCGGGGCAAAGGCAGGCTTTGTTTGAAACTGCCGCTGTGGCTGAAGTTGAAGACAAAACCCCTGTTTCCATTTCTGGGCAAACAGACTTTAGCTCTTGGTCTCAGGCGGGTGGTTCCGCTTCGAATAACCCTCCGAACGTTTCGTTTGCGGGGCAGGGTGCTCGGGTGTGGAGTGCAAATGCTGCTGTGCGGGGTGGTGATTCTGATGAGCGTGCTGCTGCCCGGCCTGTATCGGTTGGGGGGCGCGTAGCGGTCTACAGTCCTGATGGACAGGTTTCTCTTTACCAGGCATCCAATGGTGGTCGTCTGTGGAATGTATCTGTCAGACCTCAAAATGAAAAAGGGGTTTCACTGGGCGGTGCCGTGGCGATGGATGGTGCTCGCGTGTTCGCGGCAACAGGCTATAGCGAGCTGGTTGCGCTGGATGCCGGAACCGGTCGCCGTCTATGGACCTTCCAGCTGGATGCGCCCGCCCGTGGTGCACCGGTGGTTGCCGGGGATACCGTGCTTGCTGTTTCTGCCACCAATTCGCTGTTTGCAGTCAATATTTCAGATGGTTCCAAAATTTGGACATTTGATGGTATTCCGGAAGAAACGGGGCTATTGGGCTCGGGTTCTCCTGCGGTGAGCGGCAACACAGTGCTTTTCTCCGGTACGTCGGGTGAACTGGTTGCGCTTGATCTCAAGAATGGCGAAATGCGTTGGTCAGATACCATTGTTCAGGGATCGCGCAGATATGCCGTTTCTGGAATTTCCGCAATTGCAGGCGGACCTGTTGTGGCAGACGGTGTGGTCTATGCGGCCAGTGTAAGTGGGAACACAAGCGCCTTGCGTGTGCGTGATGGCGAGCGGCTGTGGGACCGATCTCTGGGTGCCGTTCACACGCCGGTTGTCTCTGGCAATACGATTTTTGTGCTGGATCTGGATGATCGGATCGTGGCAATGAACAACAAAACGGGTAAAATTCGCTGGTCAAGTCAGCTTCCGTCCGTTAGAAGCAAGAAAAAGAGTACAAGTTGGGCAGGGCCGGTACTGGCCGGTAGTCGCCTTTGGGTGACATCCAACGACGGTAAATTGGCAGCGGTTGATCCCAAAGATGGTAAAATACTGCTGACCAGAGATATCAAGGATCCCGTATTCATCGCTCCAATTGCGGTCAGCGGTCGTTTGATCATGCTAAGCGCGTCAGGGCGGTTGTCCGCATATAATTAGAGTTTTGCTCTTATCTGCGGTTGGGAAACCTACTTGAATTAATTGGTAACCCCGGCGTTGTTTTGCAGCGCCGGGGTGCCGTGCTATTTAGAGGATGCCGGAGCTTTGGCTTGAATCTCGCTCCCGGCCTCGTTCGATCTGTTATGGACGACATGAAATGAAACTGAATGTAGCCATTGTGGGCCGCCCCAATGTTGGCAAATCCACACTATTCAACCGTTTGGTTGGCAAGAAACTGGCGCTCGTTGACGACCGTCCGGGCGTGACCCGTGACCGGCGCGAAAGCGAAGCTCAGCTTGGTGATTTGCATATCAACATCATTGATACCGCCGGGCTAGAAGTGGCTGAAGAGGATGCGCTTGAAACGCGCATGCGCCTGCAGACCGAAGAAGCCATTGGCATGGCGGACGTGGTGCTGTTCATGATGGATGCCCGTGCTGGTATTACGCCAATGGATGAGCATTTTGCTTCCATGGTGCGCAAGGCAGGCAAGCCTACCGTGCTGTTGGCAAATAAATCCGAAGGCAAAGCCTCTGACGCAGGCTATTATGAGGCCTTCTCTCTTGGGTTGGGCGAGCCAATGCCTCTTTCTGCAGAACATGGCATCGGGATGTCTGACCTTTATGAGCAACTCGTCAAATATGATGATGAAAAGAGAGCGCGGCTCGGTCTTGATGATAATGACGAGGATGATTTTGAAGCGGCTCTCGCTGAAGATGAAGGGCCGCTCATCAACGTTGATATCGAGGATGAAGAATCCGAAGCTCCGCTTTATGACCCGACAAAGCCTTTGCGCGTTGCCATTGTCGGGCGTCCGAATGCGGGCAAATCGACGCTTATCAATCACCTTATCGGTGAGGACCGATTGCTCACAGGGCCTGAAGCTGGCATTACACGCGATTCCATTTCGGTCAACTGGGAGTTCCGGGACCGCAAATTCAAGCTGTTTGATACGGCTGGAATGCGTCGTAAGGCTCGCGTTCAGGAAAAGCTCGAGAAGCTCTCCGTCTCTGATGCCTTGCGCTCTATCCAGTTTGCTGAAGTGGTCATTGTTACCCTTGATGTGACAAAGCCTTTCGAGAAGCAGGATTTGCAGATTGCCGACCTTGTGAGCCGGGAAGGGCGTGCGATCGTAATTGCACTCAACAAGTGGGATCTGGTTGAAAAGCCACAGGAAGTGATGGCTGAACTGCGCGAAAAGGCCACGCGCTTGTTGCCTCAGATGCGTGATGTTCCGCTTGTTCCTGTTTCAGGTCTGACGGGCAAAAATCTTGATCGGCTGATGAAGTCGGTGCTTGATATCTATGAAGTCTGGAACCGTCGAGTATCCACTTCACGCCTTAACCGTTGGCTCAATGGTGCAACCCAGGGGCATCCACCGCCGGCAGTTGGTGGCCGCCGTATCAAGGTGCGCTATGTTACCCAGATCAAGGCCAGACCGCCGACCTTTGTGGTCATGTGTTCTCGCCCGGAAGATCTGCCAGACAGTTATCAGCGGTATTTGCTCAATGATTTGCGCGATACATTCGATATTCCGGCCGTTCCTGTGCGCATGTTGATGCGTAAGGGGGATAACCCCTATGCAGCAAAAGCGGCCAAACGGAAGATTTACTGATAGTTGTTTCGTGATTTTGTTCGAAATTAATAGGGTTGGGTAATATTTTTGAAGTTTGCGTCGATTAATTGTTATTTTGTGACCAATTGATGACGCGTTTTTCCATAGCCTTGAACAAACTATGGTGGAATCGCCTGATCTTGATGTGTATAACACGAGCGCCGGTTCCACCCTTTCACGGACATGTCGTCAGGTCAGTGGACCGGCTTATTTTACAAGCCTGTGTTTCAGGTGTTCAGCAGAGTGAAAAGAGGACAAAATGAGCGAGAATTGGAAACCGGACAGCTGGAGATCAATGCCGATCCAGCAGGTGCCGGATTATCCCGATGCCGAGGCAGTCAAAGCTGTTGAAGGCACGCTTGCTACTTATCCGCCTTTGGTCTTTGCTGGCGAGGCGCGCAAATTGCGTAAGCAGTTGGCGCGAGTTGCAGAGGGTGAGGGGTTCCTGCTTCAGGGCGGCGATTGCGCTGAAGCGTTTGTGGAGCATCATCCTGACAATATTCGCGATTTCTTCCGTGTGTTCCTGCAAATGGCAGCCGTGCTGACTTTCGCCGCCGCTTCTCCGGTGGTCAAAATTGGCCGTATTGCTGGTCAGTTCGCCAAGCCGCGTTCCTCGCCGACAGAGACTGTTGACGGTGTGGAACTGCCAAGTTATCGCGGCGATATCATCAACGATACCGTGTTTAATTCCGATGCGCGTGTGCCGGATCCCCAGCGCATGATCATGGCTTATCGTCAGTCTGCGGCAACCCTTAATTTGCTGCGAGCTTTTGCGCAGGGTGGCTATGCCAACCTTGATCATGTCCACAAATGGACAATGGATTTCCTCAAGGATAGTCCTCAAGGTCCGCGTTATCAGGAGTTGGCAGATCGCATTACCGAGGCCATGGCTTTCATGCGCGCGTGCGGTGTCGAGCCATCCAAAACGGAAGCCCTGAGATCGACTGATTTCTACACCAGCCATGAAGCGCTTCTGCTGGGCTATGAACAGGCTTTCACGCGGGTCGATTCAACGACAGGCATGTATTACGCCACATCCGGCCATATGCTCTGGATTGGCGACCGTACCCGTCAGATCGACCATGCCCATGTGGAATTTTTCCGCGGCATTGAAAACCCGATTGGGCTTAAATGCGGCCCGAGCATGTCGCCAGATGAACTGCTTCGTTTGATCGACGTTCTTAACCCTGACAATGAAGCCGGACGGCTGACCCTGATCACGCGCTTTGGTGCCGATAAGGTGTTTGACCATCTTCCTGGACTCGTCAAGGCGGTCAAGCGGGAAGGGCACAAAGTGCTCTGGTCTTGCGATCCGATGCATGGCAACGTGGTCAAGGCTGCAAATGGTTACAAGACGCGCCCATTTGAACGCATTCTCAAGGAAGTTGAGAGCTTCTTTGCAGTTCACAGATCTGAAGGGACTTACCCTGGCGGTGTGCATGTTGAAATGACCGGTAAGAATGTGACCGAATGTACAGGCGGTGCTCATGCCATTTCCGAGGACGATCTGTCTGATCGTTATCATACGGTATGTGATCCACGCCTCAATGCTGATCAGTCATTGGAGCTGGCCTTTCTTATTGCCGATAACATCAAGAAGCATCGCGCAAGCCGCCAAGAGAGCGAAATCGCTCCTTATTGAGAGGCTCCTTCCAGTCCAATCTGAAAGCCCGGCCTTCGTGCCGGGCTTTTGCCGTTTTACCCATTACAAGACTGAAGTTATGGGAAAATTGCTCTGAGATGGAAAAGGATAGCTGATCCCTTCACTTTACATTGGATTATCGCATTCTCTGGCTTTATACCTCTAGCTGAGAGTTTGTAAGCTCTCGGTTTCATAACTCATTGCAATACAGGATCGCGCCGTGACCGAAAGACTCGTTTTCAGCCTTGCTCAACTCAATCCCCATCTGGGGGATATTGCGGGTAATGCCGAAAAGGCCCGCGCAGCACATAAGGTCGCAGCCGAACAGGGCGCAGATTGTCTGGTGCTCAGCGAATTATTCATATCGGGTTATCCGCCGGAAGACCTCGTTCTCAAGCCCGCCTTTCAGGCGGCCTGTCGCGAACAGGTGGAAAAGCTTGCCGAAATAACCGAAGGGGACGCGCCTGCTATTCTGGTTGGTTCCCCATGGGTAGAGGATGATCGGCTTTATAACGCGGTTTGCCTTTTGGACAACGGTGAAGTGCAGGCCGTTCGGTACAAGGCGGATCTGCCCAACTATGGTGTTTTTGACGAGAAGCGCGTGTTTTCCGCGGGCCCTATGCCGGGGCCGATCAACCTGCGTGGCGTGGCCGTTGGTGTTCCTATTTGCGAAGATATCTGGGATATCGAAGTTTGCGAATGTCTGGCTGAAACCGGCGCCGAACTTCTGGTCGTGCCAAACGGCTCGCCTTTCAATCTGGACAAATGGGAAGTGCGTCAGCAGGTTGCCATTCAACGGGTGATCGAAACCGAGTTGCCGCTGATTTATCTCAATCAGGTTGGCGGTCAGGATGAACTGGTGTTTGACGGCGCGTCCTTTGCGCTCAATGGCGACCGCTCTCTTGCCATGCAGATGATTGGTTTTGATGAAGATCAGCAAACGGTTGTTGCCGAGCGCATTGACGGCAAATGGAAGCTTTCCGGGCCGATTGTGCCGGTTATGGACCGAGATGCCAGTGCATGGTCAGCCTGCATGCTGGGGCTTCGCGACTATGTCAATAAAAATCGTTTTCCCGGTGTTGTGCTTGGGCTTTCCGGTGGTATCGACTCTGCCATCTGCGCTGCGCTTGCGGTTGATGCTCTTGGTGCAGATCGTGTTCACTGCATCATGCTGCCTTATCGTTACACATCTGATGAAAGTCTCAAGGATGCGGCCGATTGCGCCAAGGCTCTCGGTGTCCGGTATGACATTGTAGATATCGTCGAGCCCGTCGAAGGTTTTTCCAGTGCATTGGAAAAGCTATTTGAGGGCACAAAAGAAGGCGTCACCGAAGAGAATCTGCAGTCTCGTGCGCGTGGTACTATTTTGATGGCGGTGTCCAACAAATTCGGCAATATGGTTGTGACGACAGGCAACAAGTCCGAAATGTCGGTTGGCTATGCCACGCTCTATGGCGACATGAATGGTGGCTTCAATCCGATCAAGGACCTCTACAAGATGGCGGTCTATCATCTGGCTTCATGGCGCAATGAGCATAAGCCTGATGGGGCCCTTGGGCCTTCCGGTGAGGTCATTCCTGCCAACATCATTTCCAAGGCTCCGACCGCAGAGCTGCGCGAAAACCAGACCGATCAGGACAGCTTGCCTGAATATCCGGTTCTGGACGACATTCTGGAATGCCTCGTCGAGAAGGAAATGGGTGTCGAAGAAATCGTCGAAAGAGGCCACGCTCCCGATCTGGTTCGCCGGATTGAGCATCTGCTTTATATTGCGGAATATAAACGTCGGCAGTCGGCTCCGGGCGTCAAGCTCAGCGAGAAGAATTTTGGTCGCGACCGCCGCTACCCAATAACCAACGGGTTTCGTGACAGGGGCTGATCGTAGCCTGCCAAACCTGAATTATCTATCTAAGGAAATCTGCCTGATGGCTGAAGTCGTTCGTTTTGCTCCGTCTCCGACGGGAAATATCCATATCGGTAATGCGCGTCCCGCATTGATCAACTGGCTGGTGGCAATGAAGACCGGCGGCCAATTCATTCTGCGTTACGACGATACCGATCAAGAACGCTCCCGCAAGGAATATGCAGATAACATTGCTGAAGATCTGGCTTGGCTCGGGGTCAAGCCGGACCGTGTCGAACGCCAGTCTGAGCGCATGGGGCTCTATGATACTGTTGCCAAAAAGCTCAAGGACATGGGGCGTCTTTATGCCTGCTACGAGACACCAGACGAACTGGATAGAA
This sequence comes from uncultured Cohaesibacter sp., assembly GCF_963664735.1. Lineage (NCBI taxonomy): Bacteria > Pseudomonadati > Pseudomonadota > Alphaproteobacteria > Hyphomicrobiales > Cohaesibacteraceae > Cohaesibacter > uncultured Cohaesibacter sp. Next base: position 387,861 of record NZ_OY761553.1, read on the forward strand.
AACGCAAACGCCAGCGTGCGCGTGGTTTGCCGCCAGTTTATGACCGGTCTGCTCTTAGTTTGAGCGAAGACCAGATTGCAGCTTATGAAGCCGAAGGGCGCAAACCCCATTGGCGTTTTCTGCTGGATAAGAAAACCGTTACCTGGGAAGACGGCATTCGGGGCACCCAGAGCATTGAGTGCGACAGTGTTTCTGATCCGGTTCTCATCCGCGCTGACGGGACTTATCTCTACACTTTGCCGTCTGTTATCGATGATATCGATCTGGGGGTTACCTTTGTTATTCGCGGTGACGACCATGTGACGAATACGGCGGTTCAGATCCAGCTATTTGAGCTGCTTTCAGGCAAAAGTCCCAAGTTTGCGCATCATAATCTGATTATCAATGCAAGCGGTGAGGGGCTTTCCAAGCGTCTTGGCTCTCTTTCCATTCGCACCATGCGTGAAGAAGGATATGAGCCATTGTCCGTGGCCATTTTTGCGGTACTCAACGGGACATCCGAAGCTGTGCAACCGTTGGCTGACATGGAAGCCTTGGCCGATATCTTCGCTTTGGACAAGGTTTCCCGGTCTGCATCCAAGTTTGATATGGCCGATCTTGTGCATCTCAATGCGCGTATCCTGCATGAGACTGATTTTGCCAGTGTTGCGGATCGTCTCAAGGCGCTTGGTGTTGACGGCGGCGAGGCTTTTTGGCATGTCGTTCGCGGCAATATCGAGCGTTTGTCCGATGCCAAGGACTGGTGGGTTATCGCACACGACAAATTGCCTGAAGATGCTATCGAAAAATCAGCCGAAGATGCTGACTTTTATGCCAAGGCACTTGAGCTTCTGCCTCAGGAGCCGTGGGACGATGCGACCTGGAAGGGCTGGACGTCCGCTTTGAAAAGTGAAACAGGCCGCAAAGGCAAGTCTCTCTTCATGCCCTTGCGCGTTGCTCTGACAGGCTGTTCCCATGGACCGGAACTGGCTGCATTCCTGCCGCTTATTGGGTACCAAAGAACCGTGGACCGACTATCCTGATCGATCTGCCATCTGCGGTGCGGACCGAGTTTGTGTCCGCACTGACTTCTGGTGGGCTATAGGGCTCAAACTTCATGCCATATTTCGCCAGATCCTGAGTGTCAGGGTCGATCATTGCCGTCATCTTGGGCGAGGGCAATGGGACGGTTGTGACAGGCAAAGCCGCTTGCGCCAATGAGGCACGGGGAGCCGTCGGTGTTTGCTCGCTATAGGGCGATGCGTCCGGTCCGGTAATGGTGGTAACCTGATTTGCCGGGATTTGGCAGGTACAGCCCTTCACATATTCTTTTTTGTATAAATAGGCAGATGCAAGGCTCTGATAAGGCTGACCGGACAAGGAGACCATGTCGTCAGTCGTTTCTCCGGGATTGTGATAGACGAACAGTTCCGCGTCAGTGCCCGGGCAGCTTGATTGGCACATTTGTGCATCGCGCTGGAAACCACTTTCCGTTGTTGAGAAACTGATGGGGAAGAAGAAGCCATCGCAAGAGCGCACGCAAACCGTTCGGTAGGTTCCGACTTGCGGGATGTCATAGTCCCGAAGATTATATTCTCGCACTGAATAATTGTTGCCACCAAACAGAGCGCCAAACAGGCCTCGGCGTTCTTGCCGAACAGGGCCGCTGAAACGGGTATATTGATCCCCGCAACCCGCATTGGCCAATCTTCGCAATATTTGTGCTTTTATCTGACCTGTATCGCTTGGAGGCGGTGCATATTGGGCGCGCTTTTGTTCCAGAGTAGCCAGATTTTTCTTCATCTTGTCGATACGCTTTACCAACGCCGGACAAGAGGCCTTTGGCGTTCTGCGGAAGAGAAAGACATGACCACCAAAACAGGCGTCTCTTTTGGCCCGTGCTTGAGCGTTATCCAGTTCCGCTTGCTGCTTGTGGATGGCAGCATCGTATTTTTGATAGTTTCGGGAGGAGGAGTTACCTCCGCCGCGCTGCAATTGAGCCAGATCGCCCTCCAACTGAGCGCAAATCTGCTCGTTCGGAGACCACGTTGTTTGTGCATCAACAGAAAGCGCTGCAAAAAGCGATGAAACAAGCAATCCGGCTAAACTTAAGCGCCTATTCATGTTTGGCCCCACATCCATTGCATCTTGCAAATTCATCAATTTGCAACTTTGTTGCTTCTCTTGTTTCCATAAATCCGGCGATCAGCTACGGCTGATCGCGCGCAGGCAACCCCAGAATCACCTCTGAATGAGGCAGAATTATAGTCGTTTTTGTGAGCGTGTCTTTTTGCTATCCACGAAACTTTGCAGAATACCGGATGAAACTGTCTAGCGCGGGAAAATGAGGCATACATTAGCGGGGTCATGAAGGAAATTCATCGGTTTTCCCTATCCTTCCTAGGGAAACTACGGTATTAGAGCTGAGAATTCCGACCGGCTCGATTTCTCGAGTGATGTGCTGGCGATTGAAATTTCATAATGTGGACAGTTCGATGATTGAAGCAACAGAGTTTCGCAATGCTTTAGGCCGTTTTGCGACCGGTATAGCCGTGGTTACGACAGTTGATGGCGAAGGGAACCTCATGGGTTTGACGGTCAACAGCTTCAATTCTGTATCTCTGGATCCGCCTCTTGTGCTCTGGTCGCTTGATAAAAGTTCAAATCAGCTGGATGCTTTTTCCAACAGTGGCTTTTATGGAGTGAGCATTCTTGGCAGCGAGCAGCAGCTTGCTTCCAATCTGTTTGCGGCCATGGCAGATGATCGGTTTGAACAGATCTCATGGAGTGCTGGTACAACTGGTGCTCCCTTGATTGATGGCGCTTTGGCGCAAATTGAATGCACCACCGAGCAGATTATCGAGGGCGGAGACCATATCATTCTTCTCGGGCGGGTTGTTGCGATCAATGCAGCCGAAGGTGAGCCGTTGCTCTATTACGGTGGAGCTTATCGCTCTCTTGCCTGATGCAAGAGCACGCTTGAGATTGGTCTGAAATAAGAAACTCCCGGCACCTATTTAGGTCCGGGAGTTTTTTTATCGACTGTGTGCCGCAAATTGGTCCGGTTCGAAGCAGACCAGCTCAAAGAGCCTAGGTCTGGGGTGCGGCCTTCTTGCCAAACATTTCTTCATAGTCAACAGCGACTTCATAGTTTGGATCGTCAATCACAGAGACTTCTATGAATTTGTCTGCCTTCTGAAGAAGATTTTTGCAGTCCGTTGACAGGTGGCGCAAATGCAGCTTCTTGCCTTGTTCTTCATATTTGGTAGCCAGAGAGTCAATCGCTTGCAATGCCGAATGGTCCCAAACGCGCGCGCCCTTGAATTCGATGACAACATCTTCAGGGTCGCTTTTGGGGTCGAACTGCTCATTGAAGCTGGCGATTGAGCCAAAGAAGAGTGGTCCGCTTAACTCGTAGATCTTCCAGCCATGCTCTTTAGTGCTGACGCGGACATCAATGCGTTTGGCGGCCTGCCAGGCAAAGACGAGGGCTGAAACAATGACGCCGACGATGACGGCTACGGCAAGGTCGGAATAGACGGTCACCGCCGTGACTAGCAGGATGACAAATGCGTCATGGCGCGGGATTTTTGTCATGATCTGAAGGCTGCGCCAAGCAAAGGTGCCGATGACGACCATAAACATGACTCCGACCAGTGCGGCAAGCGGGATCTGCTCGATGAGGCCGGAGGCAAACAGGATGAAGGCCAGCAAGAACAGCGCGGCGGAAATGCCGGACCAGCGTGTGCGGCCTCCGGATTTCACGTTGATCATCGACTGACCAATCATGGCGCATCCACCCATGCCACCAAAGAAACCGGTGACGATATTAGCGGTGCCCTGAGCAATGCATTCCTTGGAAGCGCCGCCGTGGGTATCGGTCATTTCGGACACGAGATTAAGCGTCAGCAGGCTCTCGATGAGGCCGACTGCGGCCAGAATGGCGGCGTAAGGAATGATGATCTTGAGGGTTTCAAGGTTGAGCGGAACCATCGGTATGTGAAAGTCCGGCAGCCCCCCGGCGATCTGTGCCATATCGCCAACGCGCGGGATTTCCAGATTGAAACCGATCACGATCAGCGACACTGTGACGATGGCCAGAAGCGGCGCCGGGATGGCTTTCGTGAGTTTCGGTGCCAGCCAGATAATGGCCATGGTGACGAGAACAAGGCCGAGCATGATATAGAGAGGCGTGCCGGTCATCCATGTGAGGGTGCCGCTGGCATCCTTGACCTTGAACTGGCTGAGCTGGGCCAGACCGATAACAATGGCGAGGCCATTGACGAAGCCCAGCATCACCGGATGGGGCACCATGCGGATGAACTTGCCCCAGCGCATGACGCCGGCAAAAATCTGGAAGATGCCCATCAAAACAACCGTAGCGAAGAGATATTCAACGCCATGGGTCACCACAAGGCTAACCATGACAACGGCAAGGGCGCCTGTCGCGCCGGAGATCATGCCCGGGCGGCCACCCAGAAGGGCGGTGATCAGACCAACAATGAAGGCGGCATAAAGGCCGACCAGCGGGTGAACATGAGCCACAAAGGCAAAGGCGACGGCTTCAGGGACGAGAGCGAGGGCTACGGTTAAGCCAGATAGGGTGTCTGTTTTAAGTTGGCCTGGCGAGATGGCACGAAATGATCGGCCGCTCATCCCTTTCGGGCTGGCGTTTTCTGAAGTCATAAGTCAGGATTCCTTGGGAGGAGTTGCATTTGCCCGAATATATCGGGATACGTACATAGACTGATTTGTGCCCTTCCTATCGTAATTTCCTCTTTAAAACAAGACAAAGCCCCCATAGAAATTGCTTATGGCCAATGACTATTTGCTTTCTCGTAAAGCGCGGGCAAGGCCCCCGAAGGGGTAAGAGAGAGGGAAAAGGGCTCGCATTTTCCATTCTATTTCCTATATTTGTGATTGAAGAGCCGGGCGAGCACATAAATTTCGCATTTGAGGCTCATAGAGGGGACCGGTCGTTCATCGCGCCTTGAGGACGGCAAGACCAAGCCTTGCCATCCGATGGATGTGAGCGGGTTGAGACAAGATAGCAAACAGGATTTGAACATGTTTCGCATGACTATTCGTATGTTAACCGGGGCCCTTCTGGCTCTGTCTGTCGGGGCCGGGGCGGCTTTTGCTGCCGATGGACCGGAACTGATTTTCAAGAAATCGACCGTCTGGAAGCTCCTCACGCCTGATCACAAGCTGGCGACCTATGCCATTGATGATCCTCTGGTTGAGGGCGTCGCCTGCCATTATACGGTGCCGGAAAAGGGTGGCGTTTCTGGCATGCTGGGTGTTGCCGAGGAAGTGTCCGACATTTCTCTGGCCTGCCGTCAGGTCGGCCCTATTTCGTTCAAGGAAAAATTCGAGCAGGGCGATGAAATGTTTGAACAGCGCCGGTCCTTGTTTTTCAAGAAAATGCGGATTGTTCGTGGCTGCGATAAAAAGCGTAACGTTCTGGTCTATCTAAGCTATTCAGACAAGCTAATTGAAGGTAGCCCGAAAAACTCGACCTCGACTGTACCGATCATGCCATGGGGAACCAAGGAAGCGCCGCGGTGCGAGGATTGGCTGAAATAAGCTCCGTTTGTCGCTAAGAGCGACTGCCAGTGAGCTTTCCTATCAGATTGGCAAGGTGGGTCTTTAGTTGCTGGATGTGGTCATCCTTGTCATATGCAAATTGATGATCGTCGAGTTTTGTTATGCGGCGGATGAAGCGGAGGCTGTTGGTCATGAATAGACCATCAGCCTTATTCAGTTCGCTGTAAGTGAGCGATGCCTCTATCATCTCAAAGCCCCATTGTGGAGCTAGCTTCAAGAGCTGTGCTCTCATAATGCCGGGTAACAGGCCGTCCGAGACCGGCGGCGTTATGAGCTTGTTGCCATCAATGGCGAAAATGTTGCCGATGGTTGTGCCGGCAACTTTGCTGGCCGTGTTTAGCAGCAGAGCATCACCTGCTCCGGCCTTTTCGGCTTGGCGTGCAGAGAGGATATTATCCAGATAGTTGCTGCTCTTGATGGTGCTCGTTATGGCATGTTCGTTGCGGCGAATGGTGCTGGTCGCAAGTGTCACGTCTTGAAATGCAAGCCCTTCGGGCAATGGCGCAAGCGTTGCAACAAGGGTAGGGGATGGGGTGCTTGGTGGCAAAAGGCCCCGCCCGCCGCAGCCGCGCGAAATGGCTATGCGCAGGATGCTGTTTTCATTTTGTGAAAGGGCGCAGAGGCGGCAAACCGCTTCTTCGATCTGCTCCAGTTGCAGAGGTATTTCCAAAAGAGCGGCGCTTGCGATGAGGCGGCTTTTGTGGTCCTCCCACCATAGCGCTGTGCCTTGAATGATCGGCAATGTTTCGAACAATCCATCACCAAGCAGAAAGCCTCGGTCAGAGGTTGAGAGGGGCGCATTTTCGCTGTCCTCTCCTTGATAAAGAACACCGTTCAGGAATGTTGCTTTCATTCGGCCGTCTCTCCTGATCGATGGGGTTTCGTCAAGACGGGGTTTTGCGTGTATTGGAGGAAATTCTTTATGAGATCGTGACCCATTTGCGTAAGGATCGATTCGGGGTGAAACTGCAATCCGACTGTTGGGTGTGTGACATGCTCAACGGCCATGATTTCTCCGTCTTGAGATCTTGCTGTAATGCGCAACTCTTTCGGCATCCTTGCTGCTGAAAGCGCCAGTGAATGATAGCGTGCAACGGTTAGCGGAGACGGGATCTGGTGGAAAATTCCACGGCCTTCATGGCTTATCTGGCTGGCGCGACCGTGCATGGGCTCTTTTGCCAGAATAACTTCGGCTCCAAATGCCTGGCCAATGGCCTGATGTCCCAGACAGATGCCAAGAATGGGAATGGCACCGGAAAAATGGCGAATGAGGTCAACCATGATGCCAGCCTCTTTTGGTCTGCCCGGACCGGGCGAGAGCAGAATGGCGTCGGGGTCGAGGCGGGCTATGTCGCTCACTTCAAGGGCATCATTGCGATAAACGGTGACGCTTTGTCCCAATTCCTCGCAATAGCGGGCAAGGTTGAAGACAAAGGAATCATAATTGTCGAGAATGAAAATCATGCGCCGCTCCCCATGCCTTCTTCGAAATTTTCCTCTGGGCCAGCTTCAAGAGCAGCTCGCTCTGCCTCGAGCGAAGTGCCGAAGGCTCTGAACAAAGCGGTGGCTTTATGCAGGCATTCTTCATATTCCTCTGCGGGATCGGAAAGGGTCGTTATGCCTCCGCCCACATTGAAATGAACAGTTCCATTTCTGAAGGTCGCAGTTCTGATTGCTATGCTGGTATCCATGGCCCCGTCAAAGCCAAGATAGCCGATGCTGCCACAATAGATCCCGCGCGGCAGATCCTCCAACTCGCTAATGATTTCCATGGCGCGGATTTTGGGCGCTCCTGTTATCGAACCGCCGGGGAACGAGGCACAGAGCAGGGCAACCGGGCCGTTATTCTGTTTCAGCTTGCCTGTTATGGTCGATACCAGATGATGCACGCGGGAATAGCTTTCCAGAGCACAAAGGTCTGGAACCTTGATGCTGCCGGGTTCGCAGACGCGGGAAAGATCATTGCGCATCAAGTCGGTGATCATGATATTTTCGGCGCGATCTTTTTCGCTTGCAAGCAAGGCTTCTGCAAGCGCCTGATCGTTGGCCGGATTTTCAAGGTCGCGCGGTGCCGTGCCTTTGATGGGCCGTGTTTCCACTTCTCCATTTGGAGTGAGCGTCACGAAGCGCTCGGGTGAACTGGACGCGATCTCCAGATCTGCAAATCGCAAATAGGCTGCAAAGGGGGCTGCGTTATGGTGGCGCATGGCCTGGTAATAGCCGAGCGGAGACGCGTTGGAGCATGCCGGGATTTGAGCAGAAAAGCGCTGCGTTATATTGGCCTGAAAAATATCTCCCTGCCGAATATACTCTTTCGCCTTTTCGATGGACTTTTCAAAATTCGAACGAGAAAGTTCAGACCGCCAACCTGGGATCGGTGAAGGCGTCTGGCCTGTCTTATGTGTGGCCGACTTAAGAGCCTGTGCTTCTTTGAGCCTGTTACAGAACCAGTCAAGGCGCTGTTTTGCGTGTTCATCTCTTTCGTTAGCGTACTTTGGCCAGCCAGAGGAAAAAGCCCATGCCCGAGCGGAGTGGCCCGCGTCCATTTGGTCGCCATAAAGGTCGATGGCAAGAACAAGGTCGTAAAAGGGCAGGAGGATTTCGTCAGGCTTTTCATCTTCTCTCGAAGTTTGGGGAAGTTTTTCCAAAAGCCTTCCTGCTTCGTAAGAGAGATAACCCATCGCGCCTCCCTGAAAGGGCGGGAGATCTTGTCCCGCTGGGGAGAGGGCATATCGCTCCATGAGCCTTTGCAGGGCAACGAAGGGAGGATCGTTGAGGGCCTCATCGTTCCAGAATGCACAACCGTTTGACACCCGGAATATGGCAAACGGTGCAAAGGCAAGGAAGGAATAACGACCGCGCTGCCGATGGGGCGCTGCGCTATCCAGAAAGGAAAGATAGGGCTGATCTTCAAGAGCAGACAGCAATGATGCCGGATTGGTATAAGGCACGGCGCGACAAAGCGGAACAGGTTTGTTTTCGCAATGGTTTGCGAGCATGTGGCCTCATACTCCTCATACTATCTGGATATCGCTTAGGCGCCGCAAAAGCTTTTATGGAGCACGGTCAGGATTTCTTCGACCACCGGGCTGGCCAGCGAGTAGTAAATGGTCGTTCCGTCACGGCGTGTATGCACAATGCTTTGTGCTCTCATGAGGGCCATGTGCTGGGACACCGTCGTCATGCGCAAGCCGGTTTTCTCTGCAAGAGTGCCAACATTCTGTTCGCCTTCAATCAGTTGGCAAAGGATAAGCAGGCGGGGGCCCGATGCCAACAGTTTCAGGAAGCTTGCTGCTTCTTCCGAGTTTTGTTCTAGTTTTTCTACGTTCATTGTCGTTAGCCCGTTGCTACTGGTCCCGTTTGAACATGGCGGCTGATCGATAGCCTTTTCCAAGATGACGAGAACGAATTCTGTTTGCTTCCTGTCTATGCCAGCGAGGTTGGATAGCGGAGCATTTAGCGTCGCACTATACTGATTGTCCGCGCAGAGTGAAGTAATTTCATAGTGATTAGCGCGCTTTTAATAGAAATTTCGAAAATTCGCATGAATTTCTAAATAGTGATGCGCAAAATTGTCAGTAGTTCGAGAAGAAATCCTCGTCTAGGTTGATAAGGTGCGGCTAGCTATTACAAATGGAAAAGCTCTCGGCGATTGCCAAGAGCTTCCACGCGGTAAAGACAAGGGTGCAACAGGTTAAGCCTCGTAAAAGCCTAAAGATGGGTTCTTTACCGTATTCCTATCAAATACTTCCGATGAGGTCGCATCGTTTGATTGTGATGATAGGACAATCAGTCTGAACAGCAGATGAGATGGTCGTTCATTTCAAGTTCAAGGTCTCCAATGGACCGGACGGAGATACCGAGCCTGATTCTCGGCGTGTTTGTTGCGCCTTTGTCAGGGGGCGGCGGAAAGTCGCGAAGAAATCTCCGTCTTTTCACAAATGAGCTGTTGACGTAGCTGGGCAATTTAGCCATTGTGGCGCCATGAAAACGGATCGTCCAACCAACTGCTGCATTATTGGTTTGATTATTATCCACTAGCACCTTTGCTGGCTGGAGCCGTTTCGCTCATCCCTTGAAAATATGAAACGATTTCAGCCGCGGCGAATGTGCGGGCTTTTGGGACGGTTTTGCTTTTTTAAGAAAACCTAAGGCACCTTGTTTTGATTGATTGCCGAATCGTGGCGAAAATATTGGGAATGGGTCAATGACCGAACATGCTGACAAGATAAAGCTCACGCTGCATAACACTCTTACGAAACAGAAAGAGGTTTTTCAGCCTCTCGATCCAGACAATGTTCGCATGTATGTCTGCGGGCCGACCGTTTATGACACAGCCCATATCGGCAATGCTCGCCCGGTTGTGGTGTTCGATATGCTGTTTCGGCTTCTTCGCTATGTCTATGGCGAGAAGCACGTGACCTATGTGCGAAACATCACCGATGTTGACGACAAGATTAATGCACGGGCAGCAGAACGCGGGATTTCCATTCGGGAACTGACCGATGAAACCACTGCGCGCTACCATGCTGATATGGATGCTCTGGGTGCCATGCGTCCGACCATTGAGCCGCGGGCAACCGAACATATTGACGACATGCTGCGCATGATCGGCACGCTGATTGAAAAAGGCCACGCTTATGCTGCTGAAGGGCATGTGCTTTTCGCGGTTGATAGCATGAAAGACTATGGCCAGCTTTCAGGGCGTTCCATTGATGACATGATTGCCGGCGCGCGCGTCGAGGTGGCACCATACAAACGCAATCCGATGGATTTCGTGCTCTGGAAACCCTCCAAGGAAGGGGAGCCTCGCTGGCCGAGCCCATGGGGCGAGGGGCGTCCGGGCTGGCACATCGAGTGCTCGGCCATGAGCGAGAAGCATTTGGGCAAAGTGTTTGATATTCATGGTGGCGGTATTGATTTGACCTTCCCACACCATGAAAACGAAATTGCTCAATCTCGTTGCGCTCACGGCAATGAAGCAATGGCAAAAGTCTGGATGCACAATGGGTTTGTGCAGGTGGAAGGCGAGAAGATGTCCAAGTCCCTGGGCAATTTCACCACTGTGCATGATCTGATTGATCAATATCCAGGTGAAGCCATTCGTCTTGCCTTGCTGACGACGCATTACGCCAAGCCGTTTAACTGGACTGCTGAAGGCGTGAAGGAAGCCAAGAAGATGCTGGACCAGTGGTATGCCCTGACAGCAGATGTTGACGCTTCCGAACCTGACGAGAAAGTTGCCGCCGCGTTGGCCGATGATCTTAATACGCCAAAGGCGCTGGCCGAATTGCATGGCCTGAGGGCTAAGGCAGCTCAGGGCGACAAGGCCGCCGCCGCATCGCTCAAGGCTAGCCTGCAACAACTGATCGGTGTCTTGGGCCAAGATCCGAAGGCTTGGGCAGACTGGCGCCCTACCGGAGCTGCGGATGTTGACGAGGTCGCCATTCAGGCCATCGTTGATGAGCGTCTTGAGGCTCGCAATAACAAGGATTTTGCCAAATCTGACGAACTGCGCGATAAGCTGGCTGCGATGGGCGTCGTTCTCAAGGATAGCAAGAATAAGGAAACCGGTGCGTTCGAAACCACCTGGAGCCTTGAAAGCTGAAAATTGTGAGCGGGGCCTTTTGAGGCCCCGTTTTTAGACCGGGCAAGGGACCTCTTGCCCAGATAGCAGACCCAAGTTTCATTCAGGACCAGAAACATGACCAAAGAACGTCTTTATCTGTTCGATACCACCTTGCGCGACGGTGCGCAGACAAACGGCCTCGATTTCAGCGTTGAAGACAAGATTCTTATTGCTGGTATTCTGGATGATTTGGGCGTCGATTATGTCGAGGGCGGCTATCCCGGCGCCAATCCAACCGACGATGCTTTTTTTACAGAAAAGCGCACCCACAAGGCGACCTTCACCGCGTTTGGCATGACCAAACGTGCCGGTCGTTCGGTTGAGAATGATCCGGGCGTGCAAGCGCTCATCAATGCAGCATCGGACGCGATTTGCTATGTGGCCAAATCGTGGGACTATCATGTTGATGTTGCGCTTGGTTGTACCAATGAGGAAAACCTCCAGGGCATCACCGAGTCGGTCAAAGCCGCCAATGATGCCGGCAAAATCGCCATGGTCGATTGCGAGCATTTCTTTGATGGTTACAAGGCGAACCGAACTTATGCGCTTTCCTGCGTGAAAACCGCCTATGATGCTGGAGCCCGCTGGGTTGTTTTGTGTGACACCAACGGTGGTACGCTGCCCCATGAGGTTACGCAAATCGTCGGTGATGTGTTGACGCTCGTGCCGGGAACACATATCGGCATTCATGCGCATAATGACACGGAGCAGGCGATTGCCAACTCCTTGGCCGCAGTGAGGGCTGGAGCCCGTCAAATTCAGGGCACCTTGAATGGTATCGGCGAACGCTGTGGCAACGCTAACATGGTAACCCTCATCCCGACCCTGAAGCTGAAAGAAGAGTTCTCCGAGAAGTTCGAGATTGGTGTTTCAGATGAAAAGATGGCGGAGCTGACGAGCATTTCTCGCAGCTTTGATGAACTGCTCAACAAGGCGCCAAATCGCCACCAGCCTTATGTCGGGGCGAGCGCCTTTGCTACAAAAGCCGGGATTCACGCATCGGCAATTTTGAAAGACCCGCAAACCTATGAGCATGTTGATCCTGCCTCTGTTGGCAATCACCGCCGGGTCTTGGTTTCCAATCAGGCTGGCATGTCCAATCTGATCGACGAGCTCAAGCGGATGGGGCTTGAAGTGGAGAAGTCGGATCCCCGACTGGTTGATCTGTTGTCCATGGTCAAAGAGCGCGAAGCACATGGCTACGCCTATGAGGGCGCGAGCGCGTCTCTTGAACTGCTGGCTCGGCGACATCTGGGGACTGTTCCTGAATTCTTCAAGATCGAGAGTTTCCGGGTCATGGTCGAGCGGCGACACAATGCCAAGGGAGAACTGGTGACACTCTCTGAAGCCGTGGTGAAAATCTGGCTTGATGGCGAGAAGCTGATGTCCGTGGCTGAAGCAACCGGTCCCGTTAATGCATTGGATTTGGCTTTGCGAAAGGATCTGGGGCGCTTGCAAGGCAAAATCGATGATCTGGAGCTGGTGGACTATAAGGTTCGTATCCTCAACGGCGGTACAGATGCTATCACGCGGGTTTTGATAGAAAGCCGTGATGGTTTGGGGCATCGGTGGTTTACAGTTGGCGTTTCTGAGAATATCGTGGACGCCTCCTTCCAAGCTTTGCTGGATTCCATAACCTATAAGCTTCTCAAATATTCCTGATATCGCACCGATCCAATCAAGGGCAGAAATTGAGGCCATATGAGCCAGATGAATAACGATGCGGGTGGGCTTTCACCCGCCGACAAGGCTGCTGTGTCCAGTGCCGGGGGTGGCAAGGATACACAAACCGGTGTGTTGCTGGCATTGGCTTGTTATTGCTCCTGGGGTATTTTTCCGCTTTATTTCAACATGCTTGCGCATGTTCCTGCATTGGAAGTGGTGGGGCACCGGATCGTCTGGTCTTTGATCTTGATGTCGCTCTGGTTTCTGCTCAAACGGCGCTGGGGAGAGGTCTGGGTTGTGCTCAGGCAGCCAAAGGTTTTTGGTGTGCTCATTCTGTCCGGTTTGCTGATTAGTGGCAATTGGCTCACCTACGTTTATGCTGTCGGGCACGGGCATGCAACGGAAGCCAGCCTTGGCTATTTCATCGTGCCGCTGATCAATGTCGCCGCCGGGTATCTGTTCCTGTCCGAGCGTTTGTCACGTTTGCAATGGGTGGCCATTGGCTTGGTCATTGCGGCGATTGCCTTGCAGTTGTTTTGGTTGGGGACTTTTCCGGTTCTGTCTTTGCTGATCGCGCTCACCTTTGGTGGCTATGGATATTTGCGCAAAATTGTTCCCGTTGGTCCGAATTTGGGCCTGCTGATCGAGTTGATCGCAATTACGCCGCTGGCACTGATCTATATCGCCTATCTTGAGACAAATGATCTGGGACATTTCAGCTTCGCAGACATGCCGACCGTCAGCCTTCTGATCTTTACCGGCGTGCTGACTTCGCTGCCTCTGATATGGTTTTCCGGTGCTGCAAAACGGCTGAATCTGGCAACTCTAGGGATCATGCAATATATCAACCCGTCGATACAGTTTTTGCTCGCGGTATTTGTGCTTCAGGAGCCGCTCAGCATGAGCAAGCTGATGACATTTTGCCTGATCTGGCTCTCCGTCTCTATCTATTCCTATGATGCGGTTGCGCTGGCAAGGCACAAAAGGATAGGCGCAGCAAAGGCCTAGTCTTTGCTCGGTGTGGTCAATAGCCAGATCGCGGCGGAAAAGAGCACAAGACCGAACAGTCTTCTCCAGTCAATCGGTGTTGGTTCATGACCAGCCAAGCCCAGATAATCTGCAAGAAGAGCGATTGCCATTTGGCCAAAAACCACCAGAGCGACTGCGGCGGCCGGATTTACGCGCGAGAATGCAAAGGCCGAGCCGGAGACAATGATGACACCCGCCAAGCCTCCCGCCAACATGAGAAAAACCCGCGACCAACTCAGATGGGCAACGGTCAGACTTCCTGTCGAATAGAAAATTGCCAGTAACGACACGGCTATGAAGCCGCCTGCAACATACATGACGAGCCCGGTGCTGGCTGCATTGTCGGCGACACTGACGCGTGCAGAAAGAATGGCTTGAAAGGCAATGACGATGCCCACGACAAGTGCGACGATAGCTCCAAGGGTTGCTGATTGGCTCATGAAAATATCCGGGATGCCTGTTTCTAAAACGATGTACTCATATTCGCGCGCGAACGTAGGGTAATGTTGTTGATCGGGCAATATCACAAAGCCGAGTGTGGATATAAATTTTGTAGCTCGTTCGCTGCTATGCGTGCGATATTTACAGAGCTTTGATTTGTATCGTCTCGTTATTGGCGAACGGACTTGATGCAAATGTTATTCTTTGTGAGGTGAGACTTGCTTAGAATAAAAGATATGATTGAGGCCAGTTTTTGTTTTCAACTATAAGAGTGAATTTGAAACTGAAGATGTTTGTTTGATATCGGTTGTTTATATATTTATATTTTCGATCCCGGCTATATAATATTATGCGTGGACTGGAAGTATTTATGCATTAGGTATAAAATACCTGCCTATAATTTTGAATGAGTTATTTAGACAAAAGAGAGACTAATATTCAAAATAGTGCTACTATCCGTTAGCTCTCTATTGGCGAACTTGGGCTACGTGTCATTTGCGCTTTTCGCGCGATGCTTTTGGTGCATTTTTTTGACCAGACTTGTCCGGTTTTAAAAAAACGGCTAGGAGTTGATCTGAATATCGGAGAATCTTGGGATTCTCTGCTGTTTTCGACACAACAAAGCGACTGTTTTAGGTCCCATGGCACGAGGACAGCGCTGATTGGCGTGGATACTGCTTTTCTCATGCGCGAACCTGTGTTCTGAATTGGTTCTGCTGCTGATCGGCACAACGGAAGTGTGATTGTAGGATGAAATCTGCTACACCATTTGTCGCAATTGTTTGCGGTGTTTTTATTGCTCTGGTCGTGGGCGTTGCCGCTTTTGGAGATAGGATCGGGCTTGGAGACCTTTCTTCGAGCATCAATAACAAGATTTCGGCCATTACAGCCCTTGTTGTTCCTCCCAAAAAGGAAGAGCCTGCAGCGGCGAGCGTCAAGACTTCTGCTGAGAAACCGCAAACCGAAACGGTTGGCGATGCCGAGAAAACTCAGAAGAAAGAAGTCAGCGAGCAGGAGCCGACATTTGACATCGTGCGTGTCGAGCCGGATGGTAACACTTTGGTTGCCGGGCGCGCATCGCCGGGATGGACTGTCGAACTCAGAAATGGTAACGCCACCTTGTCCACTGCCGTTGCAGATGTGAACGGTGAATGGGTCATGGTGTTGAATGACCCTCTCGGTCAGGGCGTTTCTGATCTTTCGCTATCTGCGCAATCCAAAGACGGAGCAGAAGTTGTCACCTCAAAAAGCTCAGTGACTGTTGCACGATCTGATAAAGACACGGGCGAGCTTCTGGTGGTTGAAACCACTCCGGGACAGGCCTCCAAGGTTTTGACCAGCATTGCCAATCCTGCGTCGAAAGATGCTTCATCTGGAGAAGCAAAAGCCGCCAGTGTGCAGGACCCGCCGGCTGCTGCCGCTGCTGAAAAGCCGATTGTTTCTGAGCAAACTGAAGCTGCCCAATCCCAAGCCGAGATGTCGAAAGTGGCTGATGGTGCAGCAGACCAAACTGGTGAAAATTTGGAAAAACCCGCCGCAGCTGCTCAACCTGAAACCGCAGAAACCGGGGTTGAAGCACCAATCGATGTTGCTTCTCTGGCCAAACCATCTGCGGAGGCTTCAGAAGCTGGCTCCAGCAATGTAGCGGTTGCCAATGTGGATCAGAAACCTGCAGAAGGTGCTCCTGTTGCAGCCGGGCAATCTGTTGCCATCGAAGCGGTTGAGATTGAAGGCGACATGCTCTTTGTTGCCGGTGCTGCTGAGCCCGCAGGGGCGCTGTTACGTCTCTATATTGATAATGGAGAGATTGCAAATGGGCGCAGCGGTGAGACCGGGCGCTTCTTGTTTGACAATAATGTTTCCCTCGATGTTGGCTCCCATACTGTTCGTGTGGATATGCTCGACAGTGCCAACGGTGCGGTTCTTACCCGCGCTGAGGTCTCATTTGACAAGCAGTCTGATGCCAAGCTGGTGGTCAATGCGCAAGGTACGCTTGGTGACAAATTCCAACATGGTGTGAGTGCGTCCGGTGTGTCCGGAGCGGTGCAAACCAAGAAGGTCATTATTCGCCGGGGTGACAATCTCTGGACGATTGCCCGCCGCGTATATGGTGCCGGTATCCGCTATTCCACCATTTATGACACCAACAATGATCAGATTCGTGATCCGCACTGGATTTATCCCGGTCAGGTTTTTGAGCTGCCCAAGGGGCAGGACGGTTGGGACAATAATTTCGATGCTGTTGACAGTCCCGGCCTGAGCAAGGTTCCGGAACCTTCGGCCAGTGCCGTTTCCGGCTGATGTTAAGCTGTTCAGAGGTTGATATGGCCCGGAGCGTCGTGATGCTTCGGGCCATTTTGTTTGTGTCATCGAAGGCGGTATATAGGGCTGATTATCGTAAAAATGCGATGAAGCCTTGTAATTTCAGCCTGACATCTCTATTAATCGTCAATATACGATGAATTGTCCCTGATCCTTGTGGCACGGCACCGGTAGGGAGAGCGAAATGGGTGATACAAACATTGATAAAGGGTGGGGGCTTTGTGGTGACGCAAAGTTCGATGATTGCTGTTGCGACGTTGATCTGGAACTCGCCAAAGCCTTTAAGGCGCTTGGACATCCCGCCCGATTGATGATTTTAGCCAAGCTAGGCGACCACCAGCATTGTTGCGGCGATATCTGCTCTTCTTTGCCGCTTGCCCAATCGACAGTGTCGCAGCACCTGAAAGTTTTGCGGGAATGCGGCTTCATAGAGTGGCAAGCTTCAGGGCCGCAGTCTCACTACCGGGTCAATTCTGAGAAGATTTCATGGTTTCTTGCCCGAAACAAAGCTTTTTTTGATGGGGTAATAACCAAGCTACCTAATGAATAAAGCACGAGTATTTCTCGCGCTTTTCCTCCATCCGGTTTGACCGGCAATTGCAGGACCGAATTCTTATGAGAAAAACACCTTCCATTTCCAAGCCGGAAAGTGAAAGTGCAAAGGACATTGATGCAGAAGCATCTGCATACTCAACCTTACGCAAGCTGTGGCCGTATATTTGGCCTGCTAATCGAAGCGATTTGAAAAAGCGTGTGGCGTTTGCCGTTGCAGCTTTGGCGATGGGCAAGATTGTTAATGTGTTGACGCCCTATTTCTTCAAATGGGCTACGGATATGCTCACCGACAGCAATGCGCCTGACGGCGTTGGCACGGTCGGTTGGCTGAGTATTCCGATTTTGCTCGTTGCTTCTTACGGCCTGGCGCGAATTACCAATGTCGGATTTGACCAGCTGCGCGATGCCTTGTTCGCACGCGTTGGTCAGCATGCGGTTCGGAATCTTTCTTCCAAGACCTTCGAGCATATGCATACGCTATCCTTGCGCTATCATCTGCAAAGGCACACGGGCGGGCTTTCTCGCATTATCGAGAGGGGGACGCACGCTATTGAAGGCGTTGTTCGCCACACGATCCTGCACGCAGTCCCGACCTTCTTGCAGTTTATTTTCATGGCTGCCGTGATCGCCTACCAGTTTGATATGATCTATGTGCTAGTGGTTGTTGGCATGATCGCGCTTTATGTGGCTTTTACGGTTCGGGTTACGTCATGGCGCATCGATATTCGCCGTCGAATGAACCAGTCTGATAACGATGCCAATTCTAAAGCCGTTGATAGTTTGTTGAACTATGAAACGGTCAAATATTTCGGCAACGAAGAAATGGAGAGCAAACGCTACGACAAGTCTTTGGCCGTTTATCAGAAAGCGGCGATCAGTACCTGGGTTTCTCTGGCTTGGCTGAACTTCGGACAAACAGTGATCTTTTCGATTGGCATGGCAATTTGTATGGGACTGTCGGCTTATGGCGTCATGCAGGGTACACAAACGGTTGGTGACTTCGTGTTGATAAACGCCCTCTTGATGCAGCTGTCCATTCCACTCAATTTCTTCGGCTCAATGCACCGTGAAATCAAACAGGGGCTTGTTGATCTTGAAGCCATGTTCAGCTTGATGGGACATCCTGCCGAAGTAACCGACAAACCCGATGCTTCCAAGCTTTCCGTCAATGGCGGCTCTGTCCGGTTTGACAATGTCTTTTTCCATTATGATGAAGCCCGTCCGATCCTCAAGGGGGTGAGTTTTGAGGTGCCAGCAGGCAAGACGGTGGCCATCGTTGGTCCGTCCGGGGCGGGCAAATCGACGATCTCGCGTTTGCTGTTCCGTTTCTATGATGTCTCGGGTGGGGCGATTTCCATCGATGGACAAGATTTGCGCGATGTTCAGCAGCTCAGCTTGCGGCAGAATATCGGAATGGTGCCTCAGGATACGGTGCTGTTTAACGATACGCTGCTTTATAACATTGGCTATGGGCGTCCTTCTGCTTCTCGCGAAGAGATCGAGGAAGCCGCCCGCATGGCTCAGATTTCCGATTTTGTTAAGAGTTTGCCTGACGGGTTTGACACGGAAGTGGGTGAGCGCGGCTTGAAACTCTCCGGTGGTGAGAAGCAGCGGGTAGCCATTGCGCGGACTATTCTCAAGGCGCCGCCTATTCTGGTGCTTGATGAGGCAACATCGGCGCTTGATAGCCACACGGAACAGGAAATACAGGCGGCTCTTGATGAGGTCTCACAGAACAGGACGACACTGGTGATTGCTCACCGGCTGTCCACGGTCATTGGTGCTGACGAGATCATCGTGCTCGAAGCGGGCAAGATCAAGGAACGTGGACGCCATTCAGAGCTTCTGGCCCAAGGTGGTCTCTATGCCTCCATGTGGGATCGTCAGCGCAAGGCAAGCGAAGCGGAAGAGCGCTTGCGCAAGGCTGTCGAGGGCGACAATCAGGGTTTCTTGCCCGGACATGAGCGAGAGCTTCAACCTGCTGAATGATCGGCTGTGAAGTGCTCGTTTGAAAAGAAAAATCCCCGGCAACTCAATAGGTTGTCGGGGATTTTTGTTAATTTGATTCCGCTTTGGTTAAGCTGTTGGAATGATTCAGGTTTTGCAATTAACTGTATGAAAATTAACGACAAACCTTGTTTGCATTCTCAGTCGTAAACCGGTGTGCCATAAGTCTTCCAGCTTGCGGAGCGGAAGTCATACATGCGGCCATGCTCTTGGCACTCAGGGACAAGACAATTGACAATGTGCGGGGCCAGCTCGCTTGGGTGCGGCAGCGTCATGGGGTCTTCGCCGGGAACGGCTTTGGCGCGCATGCCGGTGCGGGTTGCGCCCGGATTGAAGCAATTGACGCGCATCTTGGTTTGTTCGGTCTCGCCAGCATAGGTGCGGATCATGGCTTCAAGGCCAGCCTTGGAGATCGAGTAGATGCCCCAATATGGTTTGCATTTATGAGGAGCACCAGAGCTCATGAACAGAGCGCGTCCAGCATCAGACTGGCGCAACAAGGGATCGAGCGAGCGAAGCAAACGCCAGTTGGCTGTCAGGTTCACCGCCATGACCTTGTCCCAATCCTTGACAGGATCAAGATGAGTGATGGGTGTGACTGCGCCGAGCAAGCCTGCGTTGGCAAAGAGAATATCCAGTTTGCCCCAGCGCTCATAGATGGCTCCTCCAAGCCGGTCGATGGCTTCATAATCGGTAAGGTCCAGCGGCACGAGGGTTGCTGAGCCGCCAAGAGCCTGAATTTCATCGTCCAGCTCTTCCAGAGCGCCTACCGTCTTGGCGACGGCAATAATGTGTGCTCCTTCTTTTGCCAGTGCCAAGGCTGCATGCCAGCCGATGCCCCGAGAAGCACCTGTAACGACGGCGATACGATCTTTCAGGCGTTGTTCCGTCATTGCTCAATCTCCTCCTAGTCGACCAACAGGCCAAGCGCCCTGTGGTTTTCTGCGGCTTCAAGATCCTTTAGTCGGGTTGGATAATCGCCAGTGAAGCAATGATCCGTAAATTGAGGGTTCTTGCTGTCTCTGCCCTCAAAGCCACAGGCGCGATAAATCCCGTCTATCGAGATGAAGCCAAGGGAATCGGCTCCGATATATTTGCGCATGCCTTCCAGATCATATTGAGCTGCGAGCAGCTTGTCACGATCTGGGGTGTCAATGCCGTAATAGTCGGAATGGGTGATCGGAGGGCTGGCCAGCAGCATGTGCACTTCGGTTGCGCCTGCGTCACGCATCATTTGTACGATCTTGGAAGATGTGGTGCCGCGCACGAGGCTGTCATCGACAAGAACGATGCGCTTTCCCTGAACCTGCGACCGGTTGGCCGAATGCTTGAGACGTACGCCAAGGGCGCGAATCTGTTGGGTCGGCTCAATGAAGGTACGGCCGACATAGTGGTTACGCACGATGCCAAGCTCGAAAGGTATGTCAGCTTCCTGCGCATAGCCCAGTGCTGCGGGCACGCCGGAATCGGGAACGGGCACCACGACATCCACATCAAGAGGATGCTCTTTAGCCAATTCGCGGCCCATCTTTTTGCGGACCTCGTAAACGGAGCGACCTGCAATGAAGGAATCCGGGCGGGAGAAGTAGATATATTCGAAGATATCAAGGCGGGCAGGTTGTTCAGGGAACGGATGATAGCTCTCGATGCCGTCATCGGTACAGACAATGACTTCGCCGTTCTTGATTTCGCGAACAAACTCGGCGCCGATCATGTCAAGGGCACAGGTCTCGGAAGCCAGCACGGGAGAGCCATTCAGATCGCCCAGAACGAGCGGGCGAATGCCGAGCGGGTCGCGGGCACCAATCAGTTTCTTGCGGGTAAGAGCGACCAGCGCATATCCGCCTTCCATCTGGCGGATGCCATCAATGAAGCGATCAATGATGTTGGATTCGCGGCTTTTGGCAATGAGCTGCAAGACGACTTCGGAATCCGAGGTCGACTGGAAAATTGCCCCGCGCTGAATGAGGGAACGGCGCAGGGTCATGGCGTTGGTAAACTGGCCATTGTGGGCAATTGCGATGCCGCCGCCTTCCAGTTCTGCAAAGAGCGGCTGAACGTTGCGCAATGCGGCGCCACCGGCTGTAGAATAGCGGTTATGGCCGATGGCATTGCTGCCGGGCAGTTTTGCCATTGTCGCGGTGTCGGAGAAATTGTCTCCCACGAGACCGAAGCGGCGCTCAAGATGGAAATGCTGTCCGTCATAGGTTGCGATGCCAGCGGCTTCCTGTCCTCTGTGCTGCAGAGCGTGAAGGCCTAGAGCGGCCAGCGCAGAGGCATCTTCAAAGTTATGAATACCAAAAACGCCGCACTCTTCGTGCAGGGTATCACCTTCGCAATTCCAGTCGTCATGGATGGGATCAAGTGAGCTGTCTGATGGGCTGATGGATTGATTGCCCGGAGCCGGACTAGTCCGGTTATTGGAGGAGAGGGAGTGAGACACAGGAGAAAATCCCTTTTCCGACATGATCGTGAGATCCTTTCAAATGAAACCTGATGGCTTCAAGTCTTTGTTAGAGAGCATGACGTCTTGGCCCAAATACCAGGGAAGGCGAAATGCAGACGGGCCTTATACTGGAAGGCTCGGGGAAAACTTTGTTCTGATGTCTAGATCAAATTGCACCTAAGTGACCTCAAAAGGGGTGCAGTAGGTCCAGAATGCAGAATGGCGGGAGTATCCCGCCAATCATGTTGTGCCATCCCTAACACAGAGCAGAGTTCCAGTCATCTATGCTTTGGTCAGTTCGGTCGTTTTTCTATCAGGAAATCCGGTATAGCGGACTATTCCTGAGGTTGGCTGTCCCGGTTCAACTTCAGCGTTTCCTTGATCCGCTCTTCCGGATCGTCAGGCAAGAGGCTTACCAAGCGGTCTCCCATGGAATTGAGCAGCGGTTTTGCTTTGGCCTGATCAATCCAGTTTGGTTGTTTGTCTGCTGGTACAAACCAGTTGAAGAAGACCATGGCGACTGCCATCAAAATCGCACCGCGCACTGCACCAAAAACGAAGCCAAGTGTTCTATCAAGGGCGCCAATCGAGCTGTCGAGCACGAAATCCGAAATCTTGATCGTGATGAAAGACACAATGATCAAGGTTACAAGGAAAATACCAAGGGCGGTTGCACCTTGAGCCACAATCGGCTCGGGCAAATATGTTTTGACATATGGCAACAAATCCGAGGTGAATTTCAGTGTTGTGAAAGCTGCAGCAAGCCAAGCCGCGATGGAGAGAACTTCTCGCACAAAGCCACGGATCATGGCCAAGAATGCTGAAATCAGCAAGACGATAATAAAAATCCCGTCAAGGAGTGTGATGGGCATCGTTAAGTCATCCCGTGGTTGGCCGAGCAGGGGCTGTTGCAATCAGACCTCGGCAATTTTGCGTTCTTGCCCTTTCTATAGGGCCAAGAAAGGGGCAAGAGCAAGGCCTTTCGGCCAACTTCTATTGCTCTTGTGTGTCCCCAGTGATGATTTCTGTGCCAGAAGCGATGCGAGCCACCAGATCAGCGAGGGTTGTAAGGTGCGAAAGCTCAAGCTCGGCTGATTTTATGGACTTCTGCGAGGCTTCTGGAATAACGGCCTTGGCAAAGCCGAGTTTGGCGGATTCCTTGATTCGCGCGGCTGTATGTGTCACAGGCCGAATGGCCCCGGACAGGCTGACTTCTCCGAAATAGACACAATCTGAAGGTAAGGCTATGCCCGCCAGAGAAGAAACCAGCGCTGCGGCAACGGCCAGATCTGCGGCGGGCTCATTGATTTTCATGCCACCGGCAACGTTGAGATAAACATCGTGTCCAGACAATCGAACTCCACAATGGGCGTCAAGCACAGCGAGCACCATGGACAGACGACTGGAATCCCAGCCGACAACGGCGCGGCGCGGTGTACCCAGTGGTGATTGTGCGACCAGAGCCTGGATTTCCACAAGCAGGGGGCGGGAGCCTTCCATGCCTGCCAGAACGGCCGCGCCCGGAGAGGAGGTGTTGCGCTCGCCAAGGAACATTGCTGACGGGTTGGCAACCTGCGTCAGTCCGCCGCCGGTCATCTCGAAAACGCCGATTTCATCGGTTGGGCCAAAACGGTTTTTGATGGCACGGAGAATGCGGAACTGATGGCCGCTATCGCCTTCAAAATGCAGAACGCCGTCGACCATATGTTCCACGACCCGAGGCCCGGCAATCTGGCCGTCTTTGGTGACATGGCCGACAAGAATGACGGCAGCGCCAGTTTGTTTGGCGTAGCGGATCATGGCTTGTGCAGAGGCCCGCACTTGCGTGACAGTGCCCGGTGCGCTGTCTGCGGCTTCTGTCCAGAGGGTCTGGATCGAATCGATCACCACCATTTCTGGAGCCGGGCCGGAAGTTAGCGTGGCCAGAATATCCTCGACGCTGGTTTCTGCGGCCAATTGCACGGTTGCGTCAGCAAGCCCAAGGCGGGCGGCACGCATGCGAACCTGATCAATGGCTTCCTCGCCAGAGATATAAACCACGCGATGACCATTTTGCGTCAAGGCAGCTGACGCCTGAATGAGAAGGGTTGATTTGCCAATGCCCGGATCACCGCCTAGCAAAAGCACAGATCCCTTGACAAAGCCGCCCCCTGTGACGCGATCCAATTCGCCGACGTTGGTAACGATACGGGGGGCGGGCTTGTTTTCACCGGAAAGAGGGACCAGTTCGAGGATGCGGCCCGATTTGCCGCGAATGGTTTTCGGAGAACCGCCAATGCCGGCGCTTTCCACCTCTTCGGTTATGGAATTCCATTCACCGCACGCTTCGCATCGCCCGGCCCAGCGATTGGTCACCGCGCCACAGGATTGGCAGACGAATGTCGACTTCTTGCGTGCCATGAATAGCTTTTCCCAATTTCCGAATCCAGATCGAACTTCTAACACTCACTCATAGCTGCGAAGAGCCCGTAAGCCAAGATTCGTCAACAGTTCATAACTGATCGAGCCAGCCGCAGAGGCGACATCGTCAATCGCGATCTTGCTGCCGAAGAATTCAGCCCAATCACCACGCTTGGCTTTTTCGAGTGGAATATCCGTAACATCAACGATAATCAGATCCATCGTCACGCGGCCAATGATTGGTGCTTCATAGCCGTTGATGGACACCTTGGCACCCTGTTTGACATCGCTGCTGCTGGCGCTGCGCAGATAGCCATCCGCATAGCCAAGGCACAGAATAGCCAGACGGCTGTCTTTCTTGGTGGTTTCTGAAGCGCCATAGCTGACGGTCTGCCCCTTGGCGACGTTGCGTGTTGCCAGAATACGGCTTTTCAGCGTTGCGACGACCTCCATTGGGCTCTTTTCTCCATCAATGACCGCGCCACCATAAAGCGCGATGCCGGGGCGGCAGAGATCAAAGTGATAGTCAGGACCGAGGAACACGCCGCCGGAGTTGGCAAGCGATGCTTTGACGTCGGGGAAGAGGGTACGTACGGCACGGAACTTTTCCAATTGCTCCCTGTTTTTAGGGTGCGATGGTTCATCACCACAAACCAGATGGCTGATTATCAATTCCAATGAGAAAGCCGGTTTTTTGGATTGCCAGTTGGTCGAAAGCTCGTTGGCATCAGCAAGGCTAAGGCCGAGACGGTTCATTCCTGTGTCAAAATGAATGGCGCAAGGCAGAGCTTCGCTTCTTTCCTCACAATAATCTTGCCACAGGGACACTTCTTCGCGACACCCCAAAACCGGGCGCAATTGATGAGCACGATAATAGTCAAAACCGTCTCTGCTATCATTGCCGACCAGACCATTGAGCACATAGATTGTCGCATCGGGCAGCAAACGGCGTGTCTTGGAGCCTTCCTGCGGGTGGGCAACAAAAAAGGTTCGGGCTCCGGCGCGCCAGAGTGTTTCAACGGCTGGTTCAAGCCCGATGCCATAGGCGTCTGCCTTAACGACAGCAGCGCATTCGGAAGCGCCGGTCTTGCTTGCGACTGTCTGGTAGTTTTTGGCCAGCGCCTTGAGATCGATGGTCAGATGGCTGCCGGCAAGGCTTGGATCCGGTGTAGTCAAGTGATAGACGTGAGGAAGAGTTGAATCGGACATTTCGTATCTTTTCTGCGATTTTTGCAGATGCGGCAGGTTACATATGGGGAGGATAACCGCGCATTCGGATTGAATAGAGCAAAGGCCGAGAACAAGGAAATCCAAAAAACTCCTGCTCGGCCATAAGGATTAATCACTGGCAATAGACAAGTTTTGCCATCTCTTTGCAAGCCTCTCTTTGCAGCCCAGAGCAAGATAATGCACCGGGTTTACGCGAGGTGAAGCTGGTTCTGCGTCGAAACAACAGAGCCGGCACGAAGTCCTCTCAAGGAGCTTCAATCCATAAGGTCTGTTACTCGTAAGCCTCGGGGATATATTCATCACGGGCCAAATCGGAGAAGCGTGTGAATTCGCCCTGGAAGGCCAGAGGCACAATGCCGGTCGGGCCGTGACGCTGCTTGGCGATGATGACCTCAGCCTTACCCATGCAGCGCTCCATTTCGGACTGCCAGGCAAAATGCTCTTCGGTGCCGGGTTTAGGCTCTTCGCGCATCTTGTAATATTCTTCGCGATAGATGAAGAGCACCACGTCGGCGTCCTGCTCGATGGAGCCGGATTCACGAAGGTCGGCGAGCTGTGGTCGCTTGTCGTCTCGCGCTTCCACCTGACGGGAAAGCTGGGAGAGGGCAATAACGGGAACGTTCAATTCCTTGGCCAGCGCCTTGAGGTTCGTGGTGATTTCCGTGATTTCCTGCACGCGGCCCTGAGATGCCTTGGAAGCCGAACCGGACAGCAGCTGAAGGTAGTCGACGATCAACAGATCAAGGCCTTTTTGGCGCTTGAGGCGACGGGCGCGGGCGGCAAGCTGTGCGATGGAGATACCACCGGTCGGGTCGATATGCAGTGGCGTGATTTGCATTTCCTGCGCCTTTTGCGCAATGCGGGCAAACTCATCCTGATCCACCTTACCACGGCGAATCTTTTCTGAAGAAACCATGGACTGCTCGGCGATAACACGGGTTGCCAGCTGCTCGGCACTCATTTCGAGCGAGAAGAATCCTACGACACCACCGTTTACGGTCTTGAGTGTGCCGTCAGGCTGTTCCTCGGCACGGTAGGCACTGGCGATGTTGTAAGCAATGTTGGTAACCAGAGACGTTTTACCCATTGCAGGACGGGCGGCCAGAATGATCAAGTCCGAATGCTGCAGACCACCCATTTTTTGGTCAAGATCGGTTAGGCCTGTTGAGATACCCGAGAGCTGGCCGTCGCGCTTGTATGCCGCTTCGGCCATCTCGATAGCTTCGGTTGCTGCCGATGCAAAGGACTGGAAGCCCCCTTTTTCGCCACCGTTTTCGGCCAGCTCAAACAAGCGTTTTTCGGCATCTTCAATCTGGATGCGAGGCGGTGTGTCAATCGGGGCATCATAGGCGACATTGACGACATCGGTGCCGATTTCAATCAGGTTGCGTCTGGTCGCCAGATCCATGATCAAGAGACCATAGTCTTCGGCGTTGATAATGGATGTGGCTTGCGATGCAAGACGCAGCAGGTAAACGTCGATCGGCATGTCGGCGATCGTGTAATCAACCGGGAAAAAGGTTTTCAGGGTGACTGGAGACGCAATCTTGCCCGAACGGATCAGCTTGGACATTTTTTCGAAAATGTCGCGTAGATTCGGATCAAAGAAATGGTGTGGCTTCAGAAAAGCCTCGACACGGTCGTAGGTCTGGTTGTTGACGAGAATCGCACCCAATAGCTGCTGCTCGGCCTCCAGATTGTGTGGAGCCTGGCGAGTAGTTATTTCCTCGGCTTTTTCGAGCTTGGCAGCGGTTTCCATTTCCTAACCTCATCCTTGCTGTGAGATGAACTAACTAGCCACAGAGGGCGGGCAATTTGAAGCACGCAATTGGCAATTCACGGCAATCAACAGCGGAAAATTTTTCCAGACAATTTTTCTGGACTCTCGCCTGATTTCGAGTCCGCGTCAGTAGCGACTCAGCACCAGAAACAAAGCTCAATAGTACAGCGAAATCTATCCAAATGGTTTAGGTTTGACTCATTTAATTGTTGTGCACTGCCAAATCGTGAGAACAATCTTGTGAATGCCCGGGCTGGTCTTTATTTTAGGTGCCAGAGTCTTTGTTGTCGCTGTTTCCTTGAGCTAAAAGGATCTGATATTAGACTTGCGTGATCAATTCTGGTTCAGTGGAACGGCTATGGTGCTAATCGCCTAATTATAGATGGCTGCATAACGTAAATGCTTACAAGGTAAAGCTTTATGGCTCAAGAATCTGCTACAGTGTCATCGACAAAAGATGTCTTCTCTGCTGTTCGCGAAATGGCAATTGAATTCAGATTCATGCCGGGCGCCAAGATCAACGAAACAGATCTGGCCAGTGAATTGGGCGTTAGCCGGACCCCGGTACGAGAGGCACTCAATCGGCTTGTGACCGAAGAACTCATCGACTTCAAAAAGAATTACGGCTTTTTCTGTCGCAGTCTAGATCTTCGTGACGTTCTGCATTTGGCCGAGGCATACAAGACGTTTCATCTTTCGATCTTGCCTTTGGTTTTTGAGCGTGCAGCGAGGGAGGAAGTGGAAGGTCTACTTAATTCTTGCCTGAAAATTTCTGAGCACGGTAACGAGATGCCTCCTTGCGAGATGGCGCGCGCTGATGAGGCATTTTTGCATGATTTGACAATGCTCACCAAGAACCCCGTCATGGCTCAGATCAATAACAATATTTCAGCGCGCATTCGCTTTTTGCGCAAGGTGATGCTGGAAGGATTGGATTGCAAGAAAGCATACTTTCGCAAACAGCAGGCGATTCTCGAAGCTATTCTGGCGATGCATCAGGAAGAAACAATGCAGATTTTTTCCGAATATCTTACGATCGACACGTCTGAAGCTGAGAAAGCGCTCATGCGCGGGCTTGGCAGAATTTATCTGAATGTGTCCCACTAGGGGATGAGCTTTGATAAACAGACACTTCATCTCAAGCGCTAGTAAAAACCACGATTTTTGACGCATGGCATTAAAATAAAAAGCGGGCTTGAAGCCCGCTTTTGTCGTTTTTGATTTTTGGATCCCGTTCGGGCGGAAAATCTATTTGTCCGTTGGCCAAAGGAAAAAGTTGCGGCCATATTTCTCTCTTTCCTGACGCCAGGCTTCCAGTGCGATAATCAGCGAAACGAAGCCGAGTACGAAAATATACTCGATGCCGCCCTTATTCCAAGTCCACACGAATTCCCCTTTGGTGAAGAGCGTTGTGTAGGTGGCAATGGCCATGGTTCCGGCGGAGGCCAGTCCGAACCATTTGGGCAGAATGTTCAGGGCAAGGCTGAAGATGACTGCTGTTTCGGTCACGATTGCAAGTATCAGGAAGAAGATTGCAGGCTCCAGGCCTACCTTCGTGAAATAGGCCAAAAGGCCGTCAAACGCCTGAAACTTGTACAGAACGTGAGGAATATAGATCAGGCCAGTGACGACGCGCAGCAAGCCGAAAGGGGTGAACTCGAATGATGGTTTCATCTTATTGTCCATTGTGCTGGTTTGTTGGGCATTTTTGTTATTCCGAGCTTTTGATGAAGAGAGCTCAGGCTTGTATACAGAATATTATACAATAAATTATTTTATTTTGATTTGTGTCATTCGGAAAGGCGAATTCACTCTTTGAATCAAAAAACCCGACCAGTTGGCCGGGTTTTCCTGAATTTTTTCAGCAACAATCTTGCTGATATGAGGCAAATAAGAAAGTGTCTTATTCTTCTTCTTCAGCGGCAGCTTCTTCAGTAGCTGCTTCTTCAGATTCTTCGCCTTCGATTTCTTCGAGCAGTTCTTCGTCGAGTTCCAGATCTTCTTCAAACTCGAATGCGTCGTCGCGTTCGGTCTGAGACAGGTCTTCACCAGCAGCCTGACGTTCAGCTTCATCCTGAGAACGAGCAACGTTGGCGGTGACAACCAGATCGACTTCTGGGTGCAAGATAACGGTTACGTCGTGCATGCCGATAGTCTTGATTGGACGCTCAAGAGAAATCTGGTTACGGGTGAGGGAAACACCATTTTCGGACAACGCATCAGCAAGGTCGCGAGTGGAAACTGAACCGTAAAGCTGGCCGGTTTCGGAAGCCGCACGAATAACGATGACGGTCTTTTCGCCAATACGTTCTTTGAGTGCTTCTGCTTCGCTCTTAGCTTCCAGGTTGCGGGCTTCAAGCTGGGCGCGCTCTGTTTCGAAGCGTTTCTTGTTTGCTTCGGAAGCGCGGATAGCTTTGCCCTGAGGCAGCAGGAAGTTGCGAGCATAACCGTCGCGTACAGAAACGATATCGCCCATCTGGCCGAGTTTGGCGACGCGTTCAAGAAGGATCAGATCCATTTTAGTCTCCATTTCGCCATCTTGTGGATGGCTGTTTTGATGTTGTGTTTACATTTCAGTCGGGCCAAGGCCCGTGTCAGGTTTCGTCCGATTCCGAATCGTTGCTGCCATCGGTCAGGTTTCTTGGCCCGCGAGGCATTCGGGAGCGGATGTTGAAGAAGATTTCGAGGCCACCCAAAATGATCAGAAATACGCCGATCCATTGGAAAATGGCCAATATGAAGTAGGTCGTCCAGAGGATGACCAAACGAGCAGGAGAAGTTCTTGTCAGGTAATGAAGGACAGAAAGCCCAACCAGCAATACGGCTGTGCCGAACGATGCTGCCAATATCTGCGCCAGGATTTGCGGCAGTCCGCTCAAGGTGAGCAACAAAGCAAGGCCTACTCCGAAAATATAGACAGCAATCGGCGGCAATGTCAGTTGATGCAAATCTGGCCAAGTGCGCTGTAGGCGCCCTGATTTCTGAACGATCTTACCGGCCAGATAGAGATTTACCACAGAGGTGAAAATGATCATCAGAGCTGACACCATCGGTGCCATCCATGTGATGAGCGTGATCAGATCTTCCAGTGTAAGCGCCGTTCCCTGCGGCAGAGACATCTGCTGGGCTTTGTAAACTTCGTTCATCATCGCAGAGATTGCGTCGCGATACTGATCGAGGCTGAAGCCAAACGGAATGAACATTGCCGTGCTGGTGATGCAGGCAATGGCCGCGATCCACATGAGAATGCGGTCCACTGGATACCAGATGGTTTCTCCCGTTTCACTGTTGGTTTGGCTCAAGGTTGCCAGACGTGTCAGCCACCAGGGAGGGATGCTGTTTACCAGCATGAATACGAGCCCAGCCAAGGGGCTTATCATGAGGGAAAGAGCGACTCCAGAGCTCAACACTGCGATAAGGCCGGTGAACGAGCCCCAACCAAGCGAAGCGATCATCAAAGGGAGAGGGGAAAGAACTATGAGAATGATGCCAAGGCCGAACATCCCACCGACATAGCCGGAGAGGTTCAAAAGCGCGGTGC
This sequence comes from uncultured Cohaesibacter sp., assembly GCF_963664735.1. Taxonomy (NCBI): domain Bacteria; kingdom Pseudomonadati; phylum Pseudomonadota; class Alphaproteobacteria; order Hyphomicrobiales; family Cohaesibacteraceae; genus Cohaesibacter; species uncultured Cohaesibacter sp. Next base: position 418,492 of record NZ_OY761553.1, read on the forward strand.
ACAGACCGGCCATAATGCCTATGATTAGATAGTTACTCATTCTCTTGGCTGTCCCGCATGACACTCGGTGGTCTTTGGCTGGCGGTTAGAGGCAGGTCACGTTCGCCTGTCCCAACGGTCGATATCTTCAATTCTCTTGGGTCTAGAGAGGAAAAGGGCGGTTGTCGCCCTTTTCAATCTTTAACTGAAATCAGCTATTAGCTGATGACGTATGGCAGAAGGCCGAGGAAACGAGCGCGTTTGATGGCACGAGCCAGTTCACGCTGTTTTTTGGCAGATACTGCTGTGATGCGGGATGGAACGATCTTGCCGCGCTCGGAAACGTAGCGCTGCAGAAGGCGAACATCCTTGTAATCAATCTTCGGTGCGTTCTCGCCAGAAAAAGGGCAAGTTTTGCGACGACGGAAAAACGGACGACGTGCTCCAGACATAATTTCTTGCTCCTATTATTCAGCTGCGTTGTCAGAATCGCGATCTTCGCGACGAGGGCGGCGATCGCCACGGTCTCCACGAGGGCCACGGTCGTTACGGTCACCACGTCCACCGCCACGACGGTCATCGCGGTCGCGTTTCTGCATCATGGCAGACTGTTCTTCTTCGTGCTCTTCAACGCGGATAGTCATGAAACGCATGATATCTTCGTTGATGCGCATCTGGCGTTCCATTTCAACAATCGCAGCAGAAGGAGCATCGATGTTCATGAGAACATAGTGAGCCTTGCGGTTCTTGTTGATACGGTATGCGATGGTTTTCAGACCCCAGAATTCGACTTTGCCGACAGAGCCTTCATATTCACCGATAAGGGTTTTGTATTGCTCAACCAGTGCCTCAACCTGCTGCTGAGAGATGTCCTGGCGAGCAAGGAAAACGTGCTCGTAAAGCGCCATTGTTCCTGCCTTGTCTCTTGAGTTTCAACATACCAACTTGACCGGCGCTAAGCCTCCAAAAAGCCTTAGATGACAAGGCTCTTTTGAGAATTTATTGCTTTAAAGAGCGAGGACACTGGAAGTCGGAAATCTATATTTCCTGCTATTGTCATCAAATTGCAAGAGATGCGAAATGCAGACAATAGTCTTCCGTTCAGCCCTCGGCCTCGCCAAGCTGATTGGCGCTTTATAGCCGAATTTTCCAAATGTGCAAGGTCAAAAACGGAGAGATTGCCTTAAAACGGCTTTCATGTTGCGCTTCTGTGAAGCCTGATGGGTAAAGCTTGGGGGTAAAACGTCCCGACTCTGTTGGCCATTGGGCGGTGTTTTGCGTGAATAATCACCTTGTGTCCTAGTGATTGTGGTTAAAAAAGCATGTTTTCGCCTAGTTTTTATCCGAAAGTCTTGACTCTGGTGACCAATGAATACAATAGCGAACGATGAATTCACGAAGCTGTCAAATAGGTGTGATCGAGCGGATCGTTCGATCTTGGGGCGGCTAGTAGAAATGCTGCGTAAAATGCGCCGGGCATATGGGGACGCAAGCTGAATATTGCGTCACACAAAATTTAACAAGGGTTGGAACGTAATGAGTGTTGCTTTCACTTTTCCAGGACAAGGTAGTCAGGCCGTTGGAATGGGCAAAGCGCTGGCTGATGAATTTTCTGTTGCGCGCGAAGTTTATGAAGAAGTCAATGATGCGCTGGGCGAGAAACTCTCCGATATCATGTGGAATGGCCCTGCAGAGGTGCTTACGCTGACCCGGAACGCGCAACCTGCTCTTATGGCGGCTTCTATCGCAGCTCTGCGCGTCATGAAGGAAAAGGGACTGAACCTCGCTGAGAAAGTTTCCTATGTTGCCGGTCATTCTCTTGGTGAATATTCGGCTCTTGCAGCTTCGGGTGCCCTGAGTCTTGGTGATACGGCTCGCTTGCTTCGCATCCGCGGTGACGCCATGCAGAAAGCTGTCCCTGTGGGCGAAGGCGCCATGGCGGCCGTTCTTGGCCTTTCCATGGATGATGTCAAGGCGATTACCCTGGAAGCTGCTGACGGTGAAGTCTGTCAGGTTGCCAATGATAATGCCACCGGGCAGGTTGTTATTTCCGGCGCAAAGGCTGCCATCGAGCGCGCTGCAGCGCTGGCCAAAGACAAAGGTGCAAAACGGGCTCTTCTTCTGCCAGTTAGCGCACCTTTCCATTGTTCTTTGATGGCTCCGGCGGCTGAAGCCATGGCGGAAGCGCTTGCCAAGGTTTCCATCCACAAACCTGATGTTCCGCTTGTTGCCAACGTGTTGGCAAACGCTATTGAAGATCCTGAAGCTATTCGCAAGCATCTGGTTGAACAGGTCACTGGCATGGTTCGCTGGTCTGAATCCGTTTCCTGGCTCTCCAACAATGGTGTGGATTGCCTGTATGAGATCGGAACTGGCAAAGTTCTTTCTGGCTTGGCCAAGCGGATCGTCAAGGGGATTTCAACGGTCAACGTTGGTGAACCTGCCGATATTGATATCGCAATGGCGAAATTGGCCTGATATTCATTTGCAAAGTTGCTGCTGGGTTCGTATATCCAAGCTCTGATAGTTCTTGAGGTGAAGATGACTGCATTTATCGCAAAGGTTGTCTTCTTTGCCTTGCTATGACTGGAACTGCGAGCCCGTCTTTTTCCTCCGTGGAAAGAGATTACACTCTTGGAGGTAGTATTATGTTTGATTTGAGCGGAAAGTGCGCTCTTGTGACTGGCGCAAGCGGCGGCATTGGTGAAGCAATCGCTGTTGCTCTTCATGCACAAGGGGCGACTGTTACTCTGTCAGGTACTCGTGTTGAAGCTCTCGAAGCTCTTGCCGGCAAGCTTGGCGGTGAGCGCGTGTTTGTTTCTCCAGCCAATCTCTCCGAAGCAGACTCCATCGCCAATCTCGCCAAAGACGCGGAAGCCTCCATGGGGCAGCTTGATATTCTGGTAAACAATGCCGGAATTACCCGTGACGGTCTTTTCATGCGCATGAAGGACGAAGATTGGGAGCAAGTGCTGACGGTCAACCTGACCTCTGCAATGCGTCTGTCTCGCGCTGTTTTGCGCGGTATGATGAAGCGCCGCTCTGGTCGCATCATTTCAATCAGTTCGATTGTTGGTGTAACCGGCAATCCGGGGCAGGGGAATTATGCAGCAGCCAAGGCTGGCATGATCGGCATGACCAAATCGCTCGCGCAGGAAGTTGCAAACCGCGGTATCACTGCGAACTGCATCGCTCCGGGCTTCATAAAGACGGCGATGACCGACAAACTCAATGAAAAGCAGCAAGAGGCCATTAATGCCTCTATTCCTGCCGCTCGTATGGGGGCGCCGGAAGAAATTGCTGCAGCTGCTGTTTATCTCGCAAGCGATGAAGCTGCGTATATCACTGGCCAGACATTGCATGTCAATGGTGGTATGGCCATGATCTAATAAGATCTGCGGTGCTTTTTCAGGTTGAAATCTTGTGAAAGCGCCGTTATTTGCTTGGAAAAGAGCGGGAAGTAGGAGACAAATGCTTTTCTGGTTCATTCCTGATCTTCTCAAGCGCCAGAAAGTGTGTTACGAACCGCGCGAATTCCGGTGAAAGCCATTTTTGATTGGCTGATTTGGAAGCGGTTTAACAGCCAGGTTCACTGCGCAGGATTCGTATGAATCTGGTGGGCCAATAGGCAGTGCAGAATCGGGAAAGAGATTTGTTCGGCAATTGGCCATAACAAGCTGTTTTTCCAAACTTGATCGAACGCTAATTTTGAGGAAAGAAAATGAGCGATATCGCTGAACGCGTAAAAAAAATCGTGATCGAACATCTCGGTGTTGACGCTGAAAAAGTTACCGAATCCGCAAGCTTCATTGATGATCTGGGCGCAGACAGCTTGGACACCGTTGAGCTGGTTATGGCTTTTGAGGAAGAATTCGGCACAGAAATTCCTGATGACGCAGCAGAAACCATCCAGACCGTTGGTGACGCTGTCTCCTTCCTGACCAAAGCTGCCAGCTAATCTGTATGGCTATGGACCTCGATTATAGTGGTCCAATTGGTGATTTTTAAACCGGAAGGAGTTTGCTCTCCTTCCGGTTTTTTCTTTTCGGCAATAAGCACAGGCTGGGCTTTTGGCTCGCTTGATTTGGCTGAACAAGTCTGAAATGAATAATAGCTAAAAGCGCAAGATTGAATGCTTTTTGGTGAATGACTATCGAGACACACTTGCCCCCGGCATATGCGGTAGAGGCGAGGATACAAACAAAATTAGCTGGAGACTAAGGATGAGACGAGTTGTCGTGACCGGTGTTGGTATGGTCAGCCCGCTTGGCAATGGAGTGGAAACAACCTGGGCCAACATATTGGCTGGCAAGAGTGGTGCAAAAAATCCGACCGGATTTGAAATTGACGACTTGGCTTGCAAGGTTGCCTGTCAGCTGCCATTTGGTGATGGCACGAATGGTACGTTCAATCCTGACAATGTGATGTCTGTGAAAGAGCAGCGCAAGGTCGATCCCTTTATCGTCTATGCTGTTGCTGCTGCTGATGAGGCTCTTGCTGATGCTAACTGGAAACCGGAAAGCTATGAAGATCAGACCACCAGCGGTGTGCTGATCGGGTCTGGTATCGGTGGTCTGCTCGGGATCGAGAAAGCGGCTTATGATCTGCAAGCCAAGGGCCCGCGTCGCATTAGTCCGTTCTTTATTCCCGGCCGGTTGATCAACCTGGCTTCCGGCTATGTTTCCATTCGTCACGGCCTTAAAGGCCCGAACCACGCGGTTGTTACTGCTTGTTCAACCGGTGCCCACGCCATTGGCGATGCGGCTCGTCTGGTCGCTTTGGGCGACGCTGACGTCATGGTTGCTGGCGGCACGGAATCTCCGATCGGTCGATTGGCTCTTGCTGGCTTTGCTGCTTGCCGTGCGCTTTCCACCAGCTTCAACGATCAGCCGGAAAAGGCTTCCCGCCCTTATGACAAAGACCGAGACGGTTTTGTTATGGGTGAAGGCGCAGGTGTTGTCGTTTTGGAAGAGTATGAGCATGCCAAAGCGCGCGGCGCGAAAATCTATGCCGAAGTCATTGGTTATGGCATGTCAGGTGATGCATATCATATTACTGCACCGTCCGAAGATGGGGACGGGGCTTATCGCTGCATGACGGCTGCCATGAAGCGTGCTGGTATTTCGCCCGCTGATATCGATTATGTGAATGCGCACGGTACATCCACTCCACTTGGTGATGAAATCGAGTTGCGGGCTATTGAGCGCCTCGTGGGAGATGCTGCTGAAGGCCTGACGATGTCTTCCACCAAATCGGCCGTTGGCCACTTGTTGGGGGCCGCTGGTGCTGTTGAAGCGATTTTCTCCGTGCTCGCCATTCGCGACCAGATCGCTCCACCAACCCTCAATTTGGAAAATCCATCTGTTGAAACCAAGATCGATCTGGTTCCAAACAAGCCAAAGAAAATGGACATCAATGTCGTGCTGTCCAACTCGTTTGGTTTTGGAGGAACGAACGCTTCCTTGATTATGAAGGCTGTTGATTGATCCTGCATAAAGATGTGACATGGAGCAGATTGCTCCTGTCACGCAGCGATATGATTGTTAAATTGTTTGCGATGAGACGGTCTTGTGGCCGTCTCTTTTTCGCCACGAAGAAAACTTACAGCGTCTTGGCAGTTGTTTTGAAGGCGTTGGCATTTTATTGACGCATGGTCTGGTCCTCATTCTGCCTCAGTGGAAGTGTAGGGCCATATGTAAAGCTGAAGAGCGCGCCCGAGCATTTTTCTCCGGGCTTTCGATTTTTTTAAGCCACCCTGACTTGAGGCGGACATGGTAGACGGAAAAGACGACAAGGACGAGCTGAAGAAGGCTGAAAATAGCGAATCTGAGGCGACTAAGGAAACTGCCAGTAAAGCAGAAGAGTCTCTCGAGGCTGATCCCTCTTTGAAGACGGAGCAATCGAAATCTGAAAAAGTAGAATCAGACGATCAGACCGGGAGTGCGGATGCATCTTCCAAGGGGGACGAGGCCGAAGATGGCGATCAGACTGCTGAGGATGCCAAGGCACCTGAGGTGGAAAACAAATCACGCGGTGATGAAAGTTCTGATTCGAGCGCCCCTGACGTTGAACCGATGTCACCGATGGCGTCGGAAACAGGGACGGGAGAGATGGCACCTCCAAAAAGCGCACGTCAAGCGATTGAACCAGAAACCCCGCCGCCACCTCCCACGCGCTCTAAAGCGGTGCGGCATCCTGTTGTGGTGTTCATGAATTTCGTCATTACGGTGTTTTTGTTGATCGTGTTGGCGATCGGTGGTGCACTCTATTACGGAAAGCAGACCTTTATCGAAGAAGGTCCGCTCAAACAGGAAAAGACAATTCTGGTGAGTGGCGGCACAGGGCTTGCGACAATTGCAGAAATCCTTGAGCGCCAGAATGTCATCAGCGATCAGACCATCTTCAACTACGGTGTTCAGATCTATAGACAAGATACCAAGCTGAAAGCCGGTGAGTATCTTTTCCGGCCCGGTGTCTCCATGATGCAGGTGATGAAGATCCTGACGTCCGGCAAGTCTATCCTGCATTCTCTGACCATTCCGGAGGGATACACCTCTTATCAGATCTATCAGGAACTTCAGGACGACGAGATTCTTGTAGGAGATCTGAAAGATGTCCCACCAGAGGGAACGATGTTGCCTGAGACTTACAAATTCGCGCGTGGGACGACCCGGGCCGAGATGGTCAAGCGTATGACTGATGCGCACAAGCGTGCAGTTGACGAAATCTGGTCTCGCAGAGCGGCGGATCTTCCGCTCAAGACCAAAGAGGAGTTGGTGACGCTGGCCTCTATCGTGGAAAAGGAAACCGGCAAGGCTTCCGAGAGAACCCGCGTGGCTGGCGTGTTTATCAACCGGCTTAATCAGGGCATAAAGTTGCAGTCAGATCCTACCGTTATTTACGGGATTTTTGGCGGCCAAGGAAAGCCAAAGGACCGTCCGATTTTCCGCTCGGATCTGGACAAGAAAACCGACTATAACACCTATCAGATTCCGGGGTTGACGCCGGGGCCGATTGCCAATCCGGGACGAGCTTCGCTTGAGGCTGTGGCCAATCCGAGCCGAACCAAGGAACTGTTTTTTGTGGCTGATGGCACTGGCGGTCACGTTTTCTCAGAGACGCTAAAGCAGCATAATGAAAATGTGCGGCGTTGGCGGCAGATTGAAAAGCAGCGCATCGAGAATGGTGGTTCTGATGCGGACGCCGGCAACCCAAGCGAGGAAGCAAAGCCGGCTCAATAGCAACAGCTGATTATAAACGAGGGCGGCTGGAGTATATAGTTCGGCCGCCCTTTTTGTTGCGAGGGTCTCTTAGTGGAGCAGGTCTTTGTCTTGTTCGAACTGGGTCGCCGCCTCGGCCAGGCTTCGATCGAGGTCTTCTTCTTGTTTGATGTCGATAGGCACAGTGACACGCAGCTTGATAGGGTCTTGGGACTTGGGGTCGATATCTTCCACTTCAATAAAATAGCGAATGGATTGCAAATCGGCGTGGCTGCTTCTGAGCACGATTTTTCTTTGACCCGCCGCGTGGGTGAGAATGAAACCCGTTTCGAAATCCCATCCCAAATCTTTGCCGTCCTGAGTTCGAGATACAACCCCTTTCATTGATTCCACAAAGTAGGCGTCTTCGGTTACCTCAAGACCTGTCTTTTCCAGATAGAGGAGCGTGAAGGAAGACACCAGACTTGCTTTCGATGATGGTAACAATGTGAAACGTCTGAGCGTTTCGATGGCCTTGCTGTGGGACATGTCCAATGTTAATCCATAGCTCAGATTGTGATTGAATATTGTTCTATCAAGTGTTGATTTTAGATTGTAAAAGTGTCGCAGTCGAGGATTGTTGCTCTTTTTTCTGTATCACGGGAGAGCCTTGACTTGACAGAAAGCTTGGTGTTTTTGATGGTATGCGCGCAGGACAGTATGATTTGCATATCTGCTTGCAAGGCAATTTAAGGACACCATTATCATGACACTTGTTAGCATGACTGGCTTTACCCGCGTGGGGGGAAGCTTTGGCAGATATAACTGGACTTGGGAAATCAAAACAGTCAATGGCAAGGGGCTGGATTTGCGTCTTCGCCTGCCTACCGGATTTGATGAGCTTGACCGTTCTGTCAGGTCGATCATGAGCGAGATGCTGACAAGGGGATCTTGTTATGTGTCACTCTCTGTTCAGCATGAAGAACCTGCTCAAGCCTTGCAAATCAATCAGCAAGTTCTGGATTCTGTCATCGCGGCCATGAAGGCTATCGAAGCTCGTATTGACGCAACCAAGCCTAGCCTTGATGGTATTTTGGCGATCAAGGGTGTCATGGAACAGGTTGAAGAGCAAGAGAGCGAAGACGTCATGGCAGCTCTGATGGCAGCCATGCTTTCCAACTTCAAGGAGGCCATGGTCGATCTCGTCTCAATGCGGGAGCGTGAAGGTGTTGCGCTTGAGAAGGTCGTGCTGCAGCGGGTCGAAGAGCTGGAAAGCCTGACCAAGGCTGCAGAAGACTGCCCTGCAAGAACCGTTGATGCCATCCGTGCCAAGCTGCGCCAGCAAATCGACAGAATTCTTGAGGTGGAGAACGCTCTGGATCAGGATCGGCTTTATCAGGAAGCTGTGCTTCTGGCTGGCAAAGCGGATATACGCGAAGAGCTGGATCGCCTTTATGCCCATTGTGCTGCGGTTCGCGCTCTGCTTGCGGAGAATAAGGCGGTGGGGCGTAAGCTGGATTTTCTGGCACAGGAGTTTAACCGTGAGGCGAATACTCTTTGCTCCAAGTCCAATGACACCAGCCTTACTGCGATCGGGCTTGATCTGAAAGCCACTATTGAGCAGTTACGTGAACAAATTCAGAATGTTGAGTAAAGACAATGACGGAAAATAGTATGGTTCGGCGCGGTTTGATGCTGGTGCTTTCATCGCCTTCGGGAGCCGGTAAATCAACGATCTGCCGCAATCTTCTGGCCAAGGAAGATAATTTGAAGCTATCCGTCTCAGCGACGACGCGTGCCAAACGGGGCAGCGAGATCGATGGCGTACATTATCGCTTCATGTCAGAGCGTCAGTTCGTATCCATGCGTGATCGTGGGGATCTGCTGGAATGGGCAGAAGTGCACGGAAACTATTATGGCACGCCACGCGATCCCGTAGAGGAGGCGCTTTCCAATGGTCAGGACGTGCTGTTTGATATTGACTGGCAGGGCACTTTGCAAATGAAGAAGGCTGCGCGCAAGGATATCGTTACGGTATTTGTTCTGCCTCCTTCCATGGCCGAGTTGAAAAACCGCCTTATTCGCAGGGCCGAAGATGCGCCGGATGTCATCGAGCGGCGTTTGCATAATGCGCGGGTCGAGATCAGTCATTGGGATGAATATGATTATGTCATCGTCAATGATGATCTGGAAAAGGCTTTTGCTGCTGTTTCCGCTATTCTGGAAGCTGAAAGACACAAGAAAGAGCGCGTTATAGGCGCGCGCGGGTTTGTGGAAGGCATGCTCAACGATTGAGGCAGACATCGCTATTGTAAGAAACTAAGGGCCCGTCTGATATGCGGGCCTTTTTCTTTGTCTGCTCGTTGATTTGGCTGGCCGTTAGTTGCGCATTGCGTCGAGCCCGTTGGCCATAGCTACAAAGCCTTCAACAGGCACCGTTTCTGCGCGTTGGGTTGGGGCCAGCCCTGCATCTTCTATCAGCTGCAAATGGTTGACATTGAGACTTTTAAGGCTCTGGCGTAGCATTTTGCGCCTTTGCCCGAAGGCGGCAGCCGTTACCTGCTCCAGAGTTTGCAACCGGCAGGGCAGGGGATTTGCCTTCGGCGTCAGATGCACGATGGATGAAGTCACTTTTGGCGGTGGACTGAAGCACTCCTTTGCCACATCAAAGAGCTTTTCTGCATGGGTGCGCCAGCCTGCAATTACGCCGAGGCGACCATAGGCCTTGTCTTCTTGTGTTGCGATGATGCGTTCGGCCACTTCTTTCTGGAACATCAGGGTCAGAGACTCGTAAAAGGGCGGCCATGGTTCCAATTCAAGCCAGTTGAGCAACAGTTGGGTGCCGACATTGTAAGGCAGGTTTGCGACGATCCGCACTGGCCCTTCGGTTACCAGACTTGGCATGTCAACCGCCAGAGCGTCCCCCTCAATGACCTCCAGTCGCCCAGGGTAATGAGCCGAGATTTCTTCCAGCGCTCCCAATGCGCGCGGATCCATCTCAATTGCGATGACGCGCTTTGCTCCTTCATGCAAAAGAGCTCGGGTCAAGCCACCTGGGCCGGGGCCGACCTCAATGACCGTGTGCTCGGACAAATCGCCTGCAGATCTGGCAATGCGGCAGGTCAGATTCAAATCGAGGAGAAAATTCTGGCCCAGACTTTTCTTGGCGCGTAGGTCATGCCGCTCGATTACATCTCTAAGGGGCGGCAAGTCGTCGATCTGGGCCATTGGATCTTACTTTCAAGCTTGATGAAGCAATTTAGATTTGCAACAGATATCAAATCTTTACTTCGTTGGCCAGCTTGAGAGCGGCGATCAGACTTGACGGATTCGCAATGCCCTTGGTGGCGATATCCAGCGCAGTGCCGTGGTCTGGCGATGTGCGCATGAATGGTAGTCCCAGAGTGACGTTTACCGTCTCGTCAAATGCGATGGTCTTGACCGGAATGAGAGCCTGATCGTGATACATCGCAAGCGCGACGTCGTATTTCTTGCGGGCGTTTTTGTTGAACATGGTATCGGCAGGATGCGGACCTGTGACCTTGTAACCTTCGTCCTGAAGCTTCTTGATCACCGGAGCGATGATCTTTGCATCCTCCTTGCCCATCGCGCCGCTTTCACCTGCGTGTGGGTTGAGGCCGGCAATGGCAATCTTGGGCTTTTCAATGCCGAAGCGCTCTTGTAAGTCATGAATCGCCGTGCGAGCAATGCTTTCAAGCAATTCAGCCGTGAGCACTTTTGCCACTTGATTGATGGCGATATGCCCGGTAACCGGGATCGTCCGTAACTCAGGACCTGCCAGCATCATGACTGGCTGGATTTTCTGGCCCGTATGCTGTTCGGCAAGGGCGCCCAGAAATTCGGTATGTCCGGGATGCTTGAAGCCATATGCGTACAGATTATGCTTTTGAATCGGTAGCGTGACAATCGCTTTTGCCTGATCGGTGAGAACGGCATTTGTTGCCTTTTCTATCGACTCGATAACGCCCGGCGCGTTGTCGACTTCCAACTCGCCCGGATTGTCACTCAGCTTGTTTTCCAACGGAATGACTGGCAGAGTCATTGGAAAGGCATCAAAGACCTCTTCGGGCTTGCAAATACGGATTGGCACAGTCAGGCCGAACAAGCGGGCGCGACGCTCCAGTAACTCAGGGTCTCCGTAAACGACAAAGGGATTGATTCCTTCTTTCTCGCTCGATAGCCATGCCTTGAGTATAAGTTCAGGGCCAATCCCAGCAGGTTCGCCGATAGATAAAGCCAAGATATCTCTTTTGGAAGCCATAGATTTTGTCCGGATTCTGAGGTTTTAAATAGATAATGTCCCTAGGGCTTTGGACCCTGGGGACTAAATTTCTGACATATGTATCGGTATTTTTCCATACCAAAGCACACAAATATACGAAAGTGCAGCTTAGCGTTTATCAATCACAGCGGTTGCACGCAATTCGGAGAGATATTGGCGTTCGATCATCTCGCTCTTTTCGCTGCGCAATTTGTTCTGGATTTCATCGCGCATGGTCATCTGTTTGCCCAAATCCTTTTTGCTGCACACCGCGATCATTTCAAAACCTTCCGGCAATGAAACCGGAGGAGTAAGCTTGTTTACAGCCGTTTCGCGCAGACGCTTTTGCAGCTCTTTTGGCAGATCAACAGAAGATTTGCGGCCGATATGCTCGATTGCAACATCCTTAAGGGTTCTGGCGACCTCAAGGTCCTTGGTGCAAGAGGAAAAACTTGAGCGGAAGCGCTTTGCTTCACTCATTCGCTGATTTTTCTCAGCATTTGAGGCTTTTTTGCGCGTTACGAACAAGACGCGGGTAAGGTCGAATTCAACGGCATCTTCAACTTCGTCTTTGTTTTTACTCTTATCGTTCAGCAACTGATAGATCTCGCTTTCGTCCACACGAACTGTAGCGTTTGATCTTGCCCGGACAAGATCACGCCATGAAAGCTCAACTTTCAGCCATTCTTGTAAGGTCTCGGAGTTAACACCAGCACTTTTGAAAATGGAAAACAGGCGCTTCTTGTCCATTTTGCTATTAAGGGCCATATTGTTGATGGCGCTATCAATTTCGCTATCAGTCGCAGTCATGTTCCTGCGTCTTGCTTCGAACAGCTTCAGCTTGTCGTCAATCAGAATGTTGAGGGCCGCCGTGGTGCCAATACTGCGCCGACCTCCCGAGAGGAGACGTACAAGGCGCTGACGCTGGGCAACATCAAAGTCCGTTATTACCGCACCATTGACGATAGCCTTGATCTTGCTGGCCTGTGCACTTTGCATTGGAGCGCTTGCAAACAGCATAAACAGAGCAATGGCGAGAATAGACAGTGTCTTCTTCAGTTGTTCTTGTTTCATCAAATGGCTCATCATGGTGCTTCTAAAGGTATCCGGAGCATAGTTGGTCTGATCTATATGGCAAATAAACCCAACTATGCTTCGCTTAACAGTGTTTTGAGGCTAGTATGCAATAAAATACGGCTAACTGAAGACGTGTCTTAAATTTCCTAGTCGGAATCGTCGGAATAGCTTATCTGACCATCTGCGAGCGATTTGAAATTAAAGCGCAGCATGACGGTTTCATCACTTGTGGTATCCGAATAACTTTCGCGTGTCTGGGAATATTTGAGACTTACTGCGAAGCACTCATCCTCGTATTTCAGTTTCAAAGAGCCACTTACAAGGCCTCGATTCGAGATGTCATATTGGCTTGATCCGCCAACTGACCAATAGTCGGCAAATTTGATTGTCGCCGAGGTCGATATTTCCTGTCGAACCGTGTTGATGCCTGCAGACGGTCTGCGATCCGCATAGGCGTAACCAATGGAGCCTGTGTAGCGATCATAGGTACCTGAGGCCGTAACAGAGGCGTATTTCATCTCGGCTGTATCTGAATCAAATCGTCCATGTGCGACGGCAGAAATGCCAAGGTTGGTGTTCACGCCAACGCGCCCGACATAGTCTGAACGCACTTTGTCAAGACCGCTATCCAAACCTGTTTTCGTCAAGTCACTGGCGGAGAAAGAGTTTTTCCCAGCAAGCTGGAACGAACGGCCAGCCAGAGCATTGACGGACCAGCCATTGGCCATTTGCATGCGATATTGGAAGCCGATGTTGGCGCGTGTACCACCCTCGATGCGGTCATATCCAGAAAACTTGTCCGGATCGAACAGAATAGAGTCGTCAAAAATCAGGCTCTGCGCATCATCGTTCGGCACTTCTCCGATCAAGGTTTCGTCCGGTCGTACAACGACCTGAGCGATTGGCTCGATAATATGAGACGTAGAGCCGCTGGAAACCAGAATCGGCAAGCGATAGTCAATGCCGACCGTGGGCATTCCGCGCAGGGCGATGTTTTCATCGACCAGTGCTGCAGGTGCGCCAGACTTGCTCGGCATCCAATAGAAATCGCCTCTCAAAGAGGAGAATGGCGTAATGACCTGTCCGCCAGGAGCGATAAACTTGCGCTTCCAACTGGCTTCGACGCTGGTTCTGTTATAAGAGCCGCTCACGCCGTCCGTTCTTGTTACGCCGCCAATTGTTGTCTGGCGTTCCTTGTTGCGGGTGATCGATGTTGAGTTGACCTTAACCCGGCCTTCGCCGCCCAGTATCGGTTCTTTGGAATAGGCACTATAGTCGATAGACGGGTGCACGACTGCCTGTTCTGACTGATTAAGGCTGTCGGTCAGAATGTTGTAGTAGTTGGCGCGTGCGTCGAAATAGTTCCGATCACCCTGTCCAATGAGATAGACGGTTGACAGTATGTCTTCATCTTCGTCGGTCAGATCATAATCGCGCAAGAAGAGTTTGTCGGTAAAGAGAGAAACGTCCCAGCCGAATTTCCACTTCTTGGAAATGTTGAGCTCTCCGGCGCTTTGCAGCGAGCCACGGAATTCTCTGTCGCCACTTGTTCCGGCAAAGGCATCCTGATCTTGTTGTGAGATGCCCGCTACCCGCACATTGTAGGTGCCGATGCCAAGATGCTGCCGCCAGGTCGCGTTTCCCAGAAAGCCCTGCTTGGCATAGTAAGTTGGCGAGAAAGTAATGTCGTAGCTATCGGACGGTGCCCAGAAATAACTCGGCGTCGCATAGGTTCCCAATTTGCTGTCGAGGCCGCCGCGTGGAGCCAACAGACCTGAGCTGCGTTTGCGCGAAGGGTCCGGATGGGCCAGATACGGGGTATAGAGAAGAGGGACACCCATAAATTCGAATTTGGCAGCCTTGTAATAGACCATCTTGTCTTTGGAGTTATAGATGATCCGGGATGCCTTTATTTGCCAAAGCGGTGATTTTTGCGGATTCTCGCGGCAAGGTTCACAAGTGGTGTAAACGCCCTTGTCAAAGATGGTGATGTCATCATCGCGGCGCTCGGCTTTGCTGGCGGCAAAGCGGGCCTTCTCTGGGGTTTGAACACGCAAAGAGCGCACAAAGCCGGTACGGAAATCTTCCGTGATATCGGTATAATTCGCGGTGAGAACGTTACCGCCAGGCTCTGTTATGCGTACATTGCCTTCAGCAATCAGGCGCGCGGACTTCTGGTCATAGGTGACCTTGTCTGCTTGCAGGGTATATTCGCCGTAGTAGATCTGAACATTGCCAACGGCTGAAACGCGCTCGTTGTCATAGTCGTAGACCATCTGGTCTGCTTCAACGAGCATAGGAGTCTTGTCATCTGGCTTGTTGAGCTTGATGTTTGAAGCAAGATCTTGAGCCGAGACAGAGGCCACCATAGATGGAGCAATAAAAAGGACAGACGCAAGCAGAGCCGCACGCAGACATGCAACATTGTCTGCGCGTGGTAAAATCGAATTCCAATATGCGGTCTGGACGGTACGACGCATACTTATCCGTCCTCCTGATATAATAAAATTGCAAAACCCATCAAGGAAGCCACAATCGCTGGAAGCCAAGCTGACAGAATTGGGTTAACCAACCCTGTATTTCCTAAATCTTTAGCTAATTCTGTTACTACATAAAGCACGAAGCCAGCAATAACACCACCCAGAATCATCTTTCCCACATTTCCAAACCGAAAAATTTTTAGTGATACGGTGGCTGCGATGAGAACCATGGCTGCCAAAAGCAGTGGACGGGCCAAAAGAGTTTGAAATCGCAAGCGATATTTGTAAGCAGGAAGGCCTGCTCGGCTTGCTTGATCGATTATGTTCGGAAGCTCCCAAAACGGAACTGAGTCGGGCTCGGCAATGGTTTCGCTGGCTTCGGCCGGGGTAAGATGCGTACTGACGAAATAGGTGTCGTAGTGGCGTGGTGCAGCGGAGGCAGAACTGACGAGCACATCGCTCAAATGCCAGTAGCCATTTTCCAGCTCAGCTGATCTGGCGTCGACCCTTTCAAGAAATTTGCCGTCAGAATCATAGGAGAAAACGGTTACACCTCCCAGCTGGCGTCCCTGATCAAAGCTGGTTTTGGCTTTCAGGATCGAGTCGCCGTCTTCGCCCTTTTGCTGCACCCATCCTTGACTGGTTTGTTGGCCACTGCTGGAAAAATTCGCGCCGAACACGCTGGCATCAATTTCCAGAGACTTTTCCTTCAGGATCGCCACAGCCGGATTATAGAGCGTTGTTGTGACAACGCCCAATGCCAATGCAACGAAAAGGGCCGGGCTGACAAATTGCCATGCGGACATACCTGAAGCGCGAACGATGACAAGTTCAAGGCGCCGAGACAGGCTAAGGAAGGCTGCGATAGAGCCGAAAAGCGTTGCGAAAGGCAGTATGCGCTCTGCCAGTTCGGGAACGCGATAAAGGGACATGAGAAACAGCGTGAAGGCGTCTGCATTTTCCTTGTTGCTGCCGCGTCGGATCAACTCGACATAGTCAACGAGCAGGATGAGCAGGAAACAGCCCAGAAAAATAGTCAGTATGGTCAGGAGAAACCGTTTCGCAAAATAACGGAAGATAATATTTGGCAGCATCTCTTGGCTCTAAAAACTGGTGCTAGGTTTCTGCTTGCCCAGCAGTTTTCTGACCATATGCAAAAAGCGATCGTTAAACAACTCAATTATCCGAATTAGGTTGTCCATGGCTGTTAGGCGGCGCCCACTAAGGACTATCCATAGTCCCATCAGAATGGACGTAATCGGAATGGCATACATGAAGATAACCGCTACCGGGGAGTTGATCGCCAGACTTGTTGCTCCAAAGCCAGCGAGGCGAAGGCCAGCCACCAGCAGAACAGCAACGAAAATGGCACTGCTTCTTCTTTCGCGTGTCGTTCTGACCTGCGCTAGAAAGGCGGCGACAATGCTTGCAAAGACCAGATTGTAAAGTGGGTTGGTAAAGCGGTCATGTAGTTCTGAACGCGCCGCTCCAGGGTGTCGGGCGATTGCAGGAAGGTCCTTGTCGCCATGGATCAGGGCACTGGTCGGCATTTCGCGGGGTTTGAAATAGCGAGGTTGATCGATGTCTGTTCCGGTGAATTTGGAAAGATCGATTGCGTAGCTGTCGAAATTGACAATGTTTACGGCGGCAACATTCGGATCAGTCTTCGCCGGCTCGCCGTCGCCCGTGCTTTTTAGCTGCTGTTGCTGGATAGTGCCTTTTTCCATGCGCAAAAATGTGCCTTTGTCGGTTTCAATGATTTGCGCAATTTCGGAAGAGTAGACGATGTGTTTGAGTGGGTCGCGCTCGTCGGAGAGGAAGAGGCCTCGCATAATGCCGTTTGGCTCCCTCTTCTGAATATGAAAGGTCATGCCATCCTCGATTTCAGAGAAAATACCTTCCTTGACGATGTTGGCGACCAGATCCGCGCGCACCTGAGTGATGAAGCCGCGCAATGAACCAAGTGCATGGGGCGCTGCATAAAGGCTCAGGAAACCTCCCATGAGGGTTGCAACCAATCCCAGCACGATAATCGGTTTGACAACGACCCAAGGCGGAGCACTTGCCGCGTTTATCACGACCAGCTCGCTATCTGCATTCAGGCCGTTCAGGGTAATGGCCGCAGCGATGAGCACAGCAAAAGGCGCGATCACCATGATGAGGGTCGGAAGAACGAGGGATGTCATTGAGAAAAAGATAAGAAGGGTCTGACCTTTGGCCGTAACCAGATCCATGTCCCGCAGCGCTTGTGTCAGCCACACAATGGCAGTCAGGGCTGTGACTGCCATGAGAAAGGCTATTGCCGCTCGCATGAATATGTATCGTTCGATCAGCTTCATGAAATCTGTTCTAGAGCCTTGGTTACTTTTTTCTTATCGATTGAATGTGGTTGATATATGGCTGGCGTAATTGCTGCTGGCAAGCTTTTTTGCTGTGGCTTACCTGTGTGAAGGAAAACTATTTTCTCTAAAGCACCTATTCCACTCGTAATTGGTGACTTGAACTTCACTCGCACTAATCCCACAATAGAGGGTAATAGATATCCCCTCAATTTGCTTCATGCGGATCGCAGAAGTTAAATTCCCGAACAAAATCAGAAAGAAGTAATCTTCAATGGCCACTCTTCCGTTATTTGACTTTCAATCTCTTACATCTCCTGAAAGTGGATCTGCCGTCTTGTTTGTGAGCAAATCACTTGCTCTTGGACCAATCGGCATAGCTCTTGAGGAAAAGACCTCTGGTGCAATCGGGCGGGCGATCAAGGCCGCAGATTATAAGGGGGAATTCTGCAAGTCCTTGCAAATTCTGGCTCCTGCCGGGGTTGACCTGGAGCGCATTATCCTCATCGGGCTGGGAGATGAAAAACTGTCCGAGCGCGATTTCGCTGATATTGGTGGTGCAGCCATGGGGGCGGTAAATGGCTCCAAGCACATCTGCGTTGTTGCCGAAGCTGACGGTAAAGAGATCCGTGCCGAGACAGCTTCTCTCATTGCCATGGGCATGAAACTGCGGGCTTATGATTTTGACCACTATAAAACGGAAAAGGGCAAAGCCAAGGAAGCAAAAGCTGCAGCAAAGGTGTCGATCCAGTGTGCGGATGCCAAGGCCACTGCAAAAGTCTGGAAGACGGATTCTGTGGTTTCCGACGGGACATTGCTGGCGCGCGGTCTGGTGAATGAACCTGCCAACGTGCTCGGCCCCAAAGAATTCGCAGCCAAAGCAAAGGCGCTTGAGGAGCTTGGTGCGGACGTTGAAATTCTCAAACTCGAAGATCTTGAAAAATTGGGCATGAATGCGCTGCTCGGGGTTGCTCAAGGGTCTGTTCGCAAGCCTCGGGTTGCCATCATGAAATGGATGGGGGGCAAGGAAAGTGATGCTCCTGTTGTGTTCGTTGGCAAGGGTGTTGTGTTTGATTCCGGCGGTATTTCCATCAAGCCTGCAGGTGGCATGGAAGAAATGAAGGGCGATATGGGCGGCGCTGCTGCCGTGACCGGGCTTATGCATGCCCTTTCTGCTCGCAAGGCAAAGGTCAACGCTATCGGTATCATCGGTCTTGTCGAGAATATGCCAGATGGCAATGCGCAGCGGCCCGGCGATATCGTTACGTCCATGTCTGGGCAGACCATTGAAGTCATCAATACCGACGCTGAGGGGCGTCTGGTGCTGGCTGATTTGCTGCATTATGCCAAAGTGACCTTCAAGCCGCGCTTCATGATTGATCTTGCCACCTTGACTGGTGCGGTTATCGTGGCTCTTGGGGCCCATAATGCGGGCATCTTTTCCAATAGCGATGATCTTTGTGCGCAGCTTACCAAATCGGGTACTTCGACGGGTGAAACCGTTTGGCGTCTGCCGTTGGCCAAGGAATATGACAAGATGATCGACAGCAAGTTTGCCGACATGAAGAATACCGGCGGCCGGATGGCCGGATCCATTACTGCAGCTCAGTTCCTCAAGCGCTTTGTGGGCGATGTGGATTGGGTTCACATTGATGTGGCAGGTACCGCCATGGATGCTCCGAAGACAGAGATCAGTCAGGGATGGGCATCGGGCTTTGGTGTCCGGTTGCTTGATCGGCTGGTAAAGGACAATTACGAGGGCTAAGTCTTAGCTCGTGTGATTTTCGCCAAGTTATGGAAGGGTCTGGCCATGTCAGGCCCTTTTTCTTATCTGTTTCTTGTCTCTGGTCCATATCAGACTGTTGCTTGATGCTGTGTCCATGCTAGACAGTGGATACGGTCTTGTTTGGGAAAGAGTAATGGCAGCCGAGGTTTTCTTCTATCATCTGCAAATGCAGCCGCTTGAGGCTACTCTGCCTATCTTGCTCGAGAAATGTCTCGAGAAGGGGTGGAATGTGTTTGTTCAGACAGGAAGTCAGGAAAGAGCCAATGCGCTCGATACTCATTTGTGGACCTGGCGGGAAGACAGCTTTCTTGCTCACGGGCTTCTCGGTTCCGCCCATGCAGACAGACAGCCGATTCTCATTGCTCCACAAGCAGACGCTGCTGCGAATAGTGCTCAGGTGCGCTTTTTTGTCGATGGAGCTCGACCGGAAGAGAATCTGGCTCTGCTCGAAGGTTTGGAGCGCGTGATTCTCATGTTTGACGGCTCAAGCGATGATGCCTTGCAAGCGGCTCGCAGCAGCTGGAAGAAGCTGAAAGAGGCCGGTTTTCCCGTGACATACTGGCAGCAGACCTCACGCGGTGGCTGGGAAAAGAAAGCCTGATAATTCAATGGTAAAGCGGAACTCTTGCCACGCTTTGGACGTTATCACCCTATAGATTGAACTCCATGCTGCAATTGGCTCTTGAGGCAACAGTCCTGACGGATAAGTGAGCGCAAGGGTCTGACGTATCTCGGTGAGGTGCGCTATGGTGTGGTGGATTATAGTTTGTTCAGGAGGCTCTTCATGAAAGTTGGAATTGTCGGTGCCGGTATGGTCGGCTCCGCTGCAGGATATGCGATGGCCTTGCGGGGGACCGCCAGTCATGTTGTGTTTGTTGACTACAAGCCTGAGTTTGCAATTGCACAGGCCCAGGACATCGCCCATGCAACGCCGTTTGTTTCATCAACTGTGGTCACCGCCGGTGATTATGATGCTCTTGAGGGCTCCGATGTGGTTATTCTGTCTGCTGGTGTTGGGCAAAAGCCCGGCGAGAGCCGACTGGATTTGCTGGCTCGCAATGCCGAAGTGTTCAAGCAGATCATTGGCAAGGTGCTCGCTGTTGCTCCCGATGCCATTCTGCTCGTGGCTTCCAATCCCGTCGATATCATGACACAGATCGCCACCCGCCTTTCTGGCTTGCCGCCACATCGGGTTATCGGTTCTGGTACGATGCTTGATACCGCGCGCTTTCGTCATTTGATCGGCCAGCATCTTGGTATATCGCCTCAGTTCGTTCATGCCTATGTTCTTGGGGAGCATGGGGATAGTGAGATACTGGCCTGGTCTTCAGCGCGGGCGGGGGCTTTGTCTGTTGAGGAATTCGCCGCCAATATCAAGTCGCCGCTTACCGCCGAGGTGAAGGAGCGGGTCGACGACAGCGTGCGCAATGCGGCCTATACGATCATCAATGGCAAAGGGGCCACATGGTATGGCATTGGTGCCGGGCTTGAACGTATCGTCAGGGCCATTGCCAAAGATGAAAAGGCAGTCCTGTCGCTCTCGATCGTGACGCCGAATGTCGAGGATGTCCGTCATGTGTCCCTGTCGATTCCGCGTGTGATTGGCCGCAATGGTGTCGAGCTGGATCTCCTACCGCATTTGAATGAGGCAGAGCACGAGGCTTTGCGCAAGTCAGCTGCAATGCTGAAGGAAACGATTGAAGCGGTAAAATTCTAGACCGGGAAAAGGGGCGTTAAGCCCCTTTGCTTGAAATTACAAAATATCCAGCGGCGTTGCCTCGCTCGGTGGCGGATATAGCCGGTCGAGCTCAGCCAAGACATCTTGGGACAAGGTTACATCCAGTGCCTTGGCATTTTCCTCTGTATGTTTTGGCTTGCCCGCCTTGGGTATGGCCACCACGCCCGAGCGGCGAATGACCCAAGCCAGAGCCAATTGGGCTGGAGTGAGGTCGAGGTCAGCCGCCATGGCCTTTAGCTGAGGATTGGAGAGTAGGCGGGCCTGTTCAATAGGCGAATAGGCCATGATCGGCATCTCGTCCTCTTCCGCCTGCGGCAACAGATCCCATTCGATACCGCGACGGGTGAGATTGTATAGCACCTGATTGGTGGCGACACGATCTCCTCCTTGAGTGCTGAGCAGCTCGGCCATATCATTGGGGTCGAAGTTGGATACACCCCAATGACGAATTTTGCCTTCGCGTTGCAGGGTTTCAAAGGCGGAGATGGTTTCTTCCAGCGGGTTTGGTCCGGGCCAATGGAGCAGGTAGAGATCCAGACGATCTGTGCCAAGCCGGGAGAGGGAGGCTTCACAGGCGGCTAAGGTGCCCTCGTAACTGGCATTGTAAGGCAAAACCTTGGAGACCAGAAAAATTTCATCTCTGATGGGAGCGATTGCTTCACCGACCACGCGCTCAGATTTTCCAGAGCCATACATCTCGGCAGTGTCGATCAGCTTCATTCCAAGTTCCACACCGCGACGCAAGGCTGCGATTTCATCGGGTTTTTTGGACGGTGTGTCGCCCATATACCATGTGCCTTGCCCCAATGCCGGAACTTCATCCTGATCGGCGAATGTGACTGTTTTCATGATTGCTTCCTCCCTCGGTGGCTCTATCCTGAGCGCCAGCCGCCGGTTCGCGACAGGAGAATGTCAGCACAAGTTTGTCTTCATTGCAAATAATGGTTTAGGCTGGAGTGGAATATTCAACCAGATCCCAGAGATTGCCATAGAGATCTTCAAACACGGCCACAGTTCCATAGTCTGCTTCCTGAGGCGGTCGAATGAAGCTGATGCCTCTTTGCTGGTAAAGCTTGTAATCGCGCCAGAAGTCGTCGGTCTCCAGAAACAGGAATACCCGCCCGCCAGCCTGATCGCCGATATAACGCGCTTCATGGTCATTCTTGGCACGGGCTAACAAGAGGGAGGTCTTGCTCTCTCCCTTGGGGCGGACAACGACCCAGCGTTTGTCTTGCGCTGGCTGATAGGTGTCGTCTATGAGCTCGAAGCCGAGCTTCTCAGTGTAGAAAGAGATGGCTTCGTCATAGTCGCGCACAACAATGGCGATGAGGGACATGGATTGGGGCATTCCGCTTTTCCCTTCGCTGTATCAATCCTCAATCTCTTCGGACATTTCCAGCCATTTTTCTTCCAGCTTGTCGAGCAAGGTGGCCAGATCGGAACGATCCTTGGAGAGCTTGGCGCCTTTTTCCGGGAACTTGGCGTAAAGCTCTGGATCGGCGAGCATCTCGTCGATCTTGCCCATGCGTTCCCTGATTTTTTCCATGTCTCGTTCAGCAGCTTGGATCTTGCGGCGCAGTGGCGCTTGTTCCTTGCGTTTTTCCGCTGCGTTTCGGCGTTTTTCCTGAGCCTGATTGCTCTCGCCTGCTGATTCCTTGTCTTTCTCGACGCTGTCAGGGCTATTGCGGGTGCTCAGCAATAAGCGGCGATAGTCTTCAAGATCACCGTCATAGGGCTTGCAGGTTCCATCATGGACCAGCCAAAGGCGATCCACGCAAGCCTCAAGCAGATGGCGATCATGGGAGATCAACAGAACTGCACCCTCATAGTCGTTGATGGCATGGACCAGCGCTTCGCGGCTATCGATATCAAGGTGGTTGGTCGGTTCGTCAAGGATAAGCAGGTGGGGGCCATCGAAAGTGGCCAGCCCCAGCAGCAAACGTGCTTTCTCGCCGCCGGAGAGATTTTTCGCCGGGATATCCATCTTTTCAGTGCCCAGGCCCATTTGGGCAACTCGCGCACGAACCTTGGGTTCGGTGGCGTCCGGCATCAGGGTGCGGACATGATCATATGCGCTGTCGTTGGGCCGCAGTTCATCAAGTTGATGTTGCGCAAAGAAGGCGATCTTGAGCTTGCCTGCGCGAAAGATGGTCCCGTCCTGAATATCCAGCCTGTCTGAAATGAGCTTGGCAAAGGTGGACTTGCCATTGCCGTTAGCTCCCAAAAGCGCGAGGCGATCATCGGGGTCGATGCGCAAGTTCATGTTTTTCAGAATAGGCTTGCTGTCTTCATAGCCGACGGATGCCTTTTCCAACCGGATGATTGGTGGAGCAAGCCCCTTTTCCGGATTGGGAAAATGGATCGGCTTGACGTGATCTTCCATCACGGCGGCGATGGGCGTCATTTTCTCCAGCGCCTTCAAGCGGCTCTGGGCCTGCTTGGCCTTGGTGGCCTTGTAGCGGAAGCGCTCGACAAAGGCTTCCATATGCTTGCGTTGTTCCAGCTGCTTGGTACGCATTTTCTGTTGCAGCTCAAGCTGCTCACGGCGGGTGCGTTCAAAATTGTCGTAGCCACCGCGATAGGCTGTCAGCTTGAGCTGGTCCAGATGAGCGATGTGGTCTACGGCCTTGTTGAGCAGGTCGCGGTCATGGCTGATGATCATCACCGTATAGGGATAGCGGGCGATGTAATTTTCCAGCCACAAGGTGCCTTCAAGGTCAAGATAGTTGGTTGGCTCGTCAAGCAGCAGCAGATCCGGCTCTGAAAAGAGAATCGCTGCAAGGGCAACGCGCATGCGCCAACCACCGGAAAAATCAGCCGTAGGGCGTGCCTGCGCTGCGGCATCAAAGCCCAAGCCATGCAGAATCGTTGCTGCGCGAGCCTCTGCTGAATGGGCTCCGATATCTGCGAGGCGCAACTGGATTTCCGCAATCCGGTGCGGATCGGTTGCCGTCTCGGATTCTGCGAGCAATCGCGTACGCTCCAGATCGGCTTTGAGCACAAATTCAAGAAGGCTCTCGTCAGAAGCGGGGGCCTCCTGGGCAACCTGACCGATGCGCGCGCCTTTGCGAATCGTGGAGCTGCCGCTTTCGGGGGGAATCTCTCCGACAAGCAGTTTGAACAGGGTTGATTTGCCCGTTCCATTGCGTCCAACGAGGCCCATTTTGCAGCCTTCAGGCACGACGAGCGTCGCGTCTTCGAGCAAGGTGCGGCCAGCGATACGATAAGTGAGGTTGTTTATATGCAGCATAATTGTGCCTTTTGCCTTATTTCGTCTTCGTTGGCAATCGCTGCCAGTGCAATCTCTTGGCTTTATCCATTTCTGTAACAGTGGATACGGCCGTATTCAGCGCCTTGAGGACAAGGTTCAATCACTTTGAAGCTTTTGCTGGCCAATGAGGGCGATAGCCTGCATCATGTTCAACCCAAAAGAAAGGTCAAGGAGGATGGGATTTCATGACGATAAAAATGTATGATCTGTGTGGGGCAAATCGTGATTTGCGCTTCTCGCCAGCATGTTGGCGTACCAGAATGGCATTGGCCCACAAAGGGCTCGAAGTGGAAACAATTCCTACGCTGTTTACTGAAATCGGCTCTATTGAAGGTGGCGGCCAGAAAACTGTGCCGGTCATCAATGACGCTGGCGCAGTGATCAGGGATACATTTTCGATCGCGTTGCATCTTGAAGAAAAATATCCTGACCGACCCTGCTTGTTTGGCTCCAAGGAAGGTGCCGCTCTTACCCGGTTTGTTCATTATTGGGCCGATAGCTTTTTCGACGGGCAAATATCCCGAATTTGTATTTTTGATATTCATCAGAAGCTGGATGCAAATGATCAGGATTATTTTCGCACAAGTCGAGAAGCACGTTTCGGGGGGCGGCTGGAAGAGATCCAGGATCAATCTGCAGATCGCCTTGTCGCTTTTCGTCAGAGTCTCAAACCCGTGCGGACCATGCTCTACAAGCAAAAGTTCTTTGGCGGTGAAGCGCCACTCTATGCAGATTATTGCCTGTTTGGCTCGCTCCAATGGGCGCGCATGGTTTCCGATGTGTTGCTGCTAGAAGAAGATGATCCTGTCACTCAATGGTTCGAACGTTGTCTTGATTTGTATGGAGGTTTGGGGCGTAATTCTAAAGTATAATTCCCTTGTGTAGTTCCTGTTTTATTTAAGCCTAATGGTCAATAATTTGCGGCCATCTTTCTTTCGTTTTGCTTTTTATGGGTTTTTTCTTGCGGGTGCTTTGACGGCGGGCTATACAGCGGCAAATTTCATTGGCCTTTGCAAGGGGTAGAGGTGCTAAGGCCGATGTGAAGCATTATTAGTAGGGGAGTTTATTGTGGCGATTGAGCGTACATTTTCCATTATCAAGCCGGATGCTACCGAGCGTAACCTGACAGGCAGAATTACAGCCAAGCTGGAAGAGGCTGGTCTTCGCGTTATTGCATCCAAGCGCATTATCATGAGCAAGGAACAGGCTCAGGGCTTTTATGCTGAACATGATGGAAAACCTTTTTTTGCCGGGCTCGTCGATTTCATGACCTCGGGGCCTGTCGTTGTGCAGGTGCTTGAAGGAGAAAATGCAATCCTCCGGAATCGTGAGGTCATGGGCAAGACCAATCCTGAAGAGGCCGATACTGGTACTATTCGCAAGGAATTTGCCCTGTCTATGAGCAAAAATTCCGTGCATGGTTCTGATGCTCCGGAGAGTGCAGCCCGAGAAATTCAGTTTTTCTTCACGGCTGAGGAAATCGTTGGCTGAGCTTTAGTGCCGTTTGCGCGAATTGGAAGCCTTCGTTCCGATTGATCGGGCTGAGGCTTCGGCATTTGATACCCACCAGTTCAAAGATAATTGTCTGATTTGGGACGCAAAATTTTGTTTGTAGCATTGCTCTGGCTGTCTGAATCAGTAAATTGGCGAGAACAGATTTCCAAATATCGAGGTAGTATTTATGTTCCAATTCAGAACCGGTCTGTCTGCCATAGCTGCGACCGCTATTTCCTTGACGATGCTCAGTGCACCAGTGCAAGCCGAAACCTTGACCAAAGATCTTTATCGCGCGCGGGTCGTTGATTTCTGCCTTTATGACCGCTGGGAGAAAGCCAAGAACGACGAGACCAAAGGCATTCTTTCTGCCTGCAAATGTGCGGCCAAACAGTTTGTCGATGACTTGAATGATAAAGACCTCGCATCGGCGCTCAAGAGCGGCAAACCGGGCTGGTCGCAGAAGCGCGTGATCCTCAAAAACTATGATGCTTGCAATAAATAGGTTCCAAGCTACTGCCTGACGAACAAAAAGCCGACGTGTGCTGCTGCATCCGTCGGCTTTTGAATGATATATTGGCCGCAACGACACTCTGCTTGCTGGCCGTCAGTGGAAGAGAAAACGTTCCACCGGCTGCTTTTCGTTTTCATCTTCAGTGATGAGTACGCGCATGCCGTCCACTTTGGTTCTGTCTGCGGCCACCAGTGCCAGAGCGCGGGGGTAGACCTTGTGTTCCATGACCAGAATACGGGAAGCAAGACTGTCTTCATCGTCACCATCAAGCACGGGAACTGCGGCCTGTGTGATTATCGGTCCTGAGTCCATATCGGCGCGAACGAAATGCACTGTGCAGCCAGCCAGTCGGCAACCGGAATCGATGGCGCGCCGGTGAGTGTGCAGCCCTTTGAAGGAAGGGAGCAGGGAAGGGTGGATGTTCAGCATGCGGTCTTGCCACTTTTCAACGAATCCCGGTGTCAGGATGCGCATGAAACCGGCCAGTACGACCAGTTCGATATTGTTGGCTTCCAGAACCGACTGTATTTCAGCATCGAACGCTTCGCGGTCTCCCTTGAAAGGACGATGGTCGACAACAGCCGTTGCGATCCCTTCACTCGCTGCGGTTTCCAAACCCTTCGCGTCGGCATTATTGGCCAGGACAAGAGCAATTTCTGCAGGATAATCTTCAGCGCGTGCGGCTTTCAGAATAGCGGTCATGTTGCTACCGCGCCCTGAGATCAGGATCGCGGTGCGCTTCTTTGCCTTGGACATGACTGCTCAGCCTCCGAAGTTGATCATGCTGTCGTAAACAACGGCTTCGCCATCGCGCTCGGCAAGAGAGCCGAGCTTGAATGGATTTTCGCCAGCTTCTTTCAGCACGTTGATCAATGCGTCGACTTTTTCGGGCTCCGCAACGACGATCATACCGACACCACAGTTGAAGGTGCGCAGCATTTCCTTGTTGGCGACACCACCCAGTTTCTGCAGCCAGCCAAACACTGCGGGGGGCGTGATTGCAGCGAGATCGAGATGGGCGCTCAGATCGTCCGGCAGGACGCGCGGAATATTTTCAGGGAAGCCGCCACCGGTGATGTGGGCCAGTGCCTTGACGCCACCAACTTCGCGGATGGCTTTAAGGGTCGAGCGGACATAGATGCGGGTGGGTTCCAGCAGAGCTTCGCCAACCGATTTGCCTTCGGCGAACGGTGCCGGGCTGGAAAATGCCAGATTGTTGGCTTCCAGAATACGGCGGACCAGCGAAAAGCCATTGGAATGAACGCCAGAAGAGGAAAGACCGATCAGTATATCGCCAGCCTTAACGTCTGTGGGGAGCAGCGTGCCGCGCTCTGCTGCGCCAACGGCAAAGCCTGCAAGGTCGTAGTCGTCCTTTGCATACATGCCCGGCATTTCAGCCGTTTCGCCGCCGATCAGTGCGCAGTTGGCTTGCTTGCAGCCTTCTGCAATGCCTGCAATCACATTCGTTGCTGCTTCGACGTCGAGCTTTCCGGTTGCAAAATAGTCAAGGAAGAAGAGAGGCTCGGCGCCCTGTACGACCAGATCATTGACGCACATGGCGACCAGATCAATGCCGACCGTGTCGTGTTTGCCGGTTTCGATGGCCACTTTCAGTTTCGTTCCCACGCCATCGTTGGCTGCGACGAGCACCGGATCGGTAAATCCTGCCGCCTTGAGATCGAACAAGCCGCCGAAGCCACCGATCTCGGTGTCAGATCCTGATCGAGATGTCGCTTTGACAATCGGCTTGATCGCCTGAACCAGAGCATTGCCCGCGTCAATATCCACGCCAGCGTCGGCGTAGGTTAGGTGATTCGAGGCGGAGGAGTTTGAATCTTGGGTCTGATCGGACATATTTAATCCCTGACACAAATTGCGATGGTTATCTTTGCCCTGAGACACACGAAAATCATCATAAATGCAAGCCCTCTTGCGGCTTTAGGAGTGTAAAAGGCGCCGTTTTGCGCTTCCTTTCGTGAAAATTCCGCTTCGTACAGCCGTTGAACCCCACGCCCAGCTAAAGGCTCTTTTTAAACAACTTGCACGATTTGATTGCTGAAAGCCTGTGATTGATCGTTGGATAGGCTGTTCAATTTGGGTTTGTCACGAAAGGAACATATCCTTATGTCCTTGGGTTTTGGTACAAGAGTCCCTATGTCACGGATAGTCCATGGTGGGGATTCGCAATTGGCCTAGTCAAACGCTTTGGGGAAAGAAAATGACGCTGCAAAAACAGTTTATCGTCTGGATGTGTGCTTTTGCCGCCTTCGTTCTATGCGTTTACGTGTTTCGAGGGGTGTTGCTGCCTTTTGTTGCGGGCATGGCGCTGGCCTATCTTCTTGATCCTGTCGCCGATGCTTTCGAGCGTATCGGGATGAACCGCTTGTGGGCTACGATTTCCGTGCTGATGACTTTTGTGCTGATTTTCATTCTGCTGCTGGTTTTGATCGTGCCGACATTGGCGCATCAAATGGCGGGTTTTAGCGAAAATCTGCCCGGATATGTCGCCTCGTTACAAACGATGATCACCTCCAGCCTTTCACATTACATGCCCAAGTTTCTGTCCAATTTTGATGCGCAGAGCCTGCAGAACAATATCAAGGATCTTGTGAGCCAGGGAGCTTCCTGGGCCGGGCAATTGATCAAGTCGCTCTGGAACGGCGGACAAGCTGTTATCAGCATGTTGGCTCTTCTGGTCATCACACCTGTCGTGGCTTTCTATTTGCTGCATGATTGGGATCGTATGGTGGAAACGATTGATCGTCTTTTGCCGCGGGATCATCGAGAAGTGATTCGTGAGCTTTTTGATCAGATTGATGAAAGCGTTTCCGGCTTTGTGCGTGGGCAAATACTTGTCGGGCTCATTCTCGGCACGTTTTATGCCATCGGGCTGTCTCTGGTCGGGCTCAATTTCGGTCTTCTGATTGGCTTGATCGCCGGTATCGTTAGCTTTATCCCCTATGCTGGTGCGACGATCGGGCTTGTTCTTTCGGTTGGCGTCGCTGTCGTTCAGTTCTGGCCAAATCCCGTTCCTATCGGCTTCACCATTGCCGTTTTTGCCATCGGGCAATTTCTTGAGGGCAACATCCTGCAGCCGCGCCTTGTCGGTGAACGGGTCGGCCTTCATCCTGTCTGGCTGATGTTTGCTCTTCTTGCCTTTGGTTCGCTGTTCGGATTTGTAGGCATGTTGATTGCTGTTCCCTGTGCGGCTGCGGTTGGGGTTATCGTCCGTTATATTTTGGCGCAATATGTTCATTCACCTCTTTACCGAGGGCAGGGAGGCTGTGAACCAGAGGTCAATGAAGATGATGCTCTTGTTGATCAAAAGTAGGTTCGGATCAGGGGCTGGTATTCTGGCGTGATGTGGGTTCATTAGGGAAGTCGATGGGAACTTCAACATTTAACAATCAAATGCCGCTGCAGCTGCCCTATGAGGCAGCAATGGGACGGGAAGATTTCTTGCGTGGCCCGTCCAACCAAGCGGCGCTGGACATGATTGACATGTGGCCAAACTGGCCGGCGAGCTGGCTTTTGCTTGCTGGCCCGGTGGGGGCCGGGAAATCCCACCTTGCCAAAATCTGGCAAGAGCGCACCAATGCCCGTATCGTCGATGTTGGGGCTCTCCAGTGGTCAGATCCAACTGAACTGGTAAGCAACGGGGCTATTGTTGTTGAGGATGCCGATAGCGAGGCGCGGGACGACACGGCGATGTTTCATCTGCTCAATGCAGCCAGAGAGGCGCGGGCCTATGTGCTCATTACAGCGCGCAATTGGCCGGAGAGTTGGGGTGTTGCCTTGCCTGATCTCATGTCCCGCCTCAGGTTGACCACACCGGTCGAGATATTCGAACCTGACGACGAGCTGTTGCGCTCTCTGCTCGTCAAGCTCTTTGCCGACCGGCAACTTTCCCCTGATCCGAATGTGATTGAATATATTCTTCTGCGGATGGAAAGATCCATCGGAACGGCCCTTAAAGTCGTGGCTGCGATAGATCAGCAGGCGTTGGCGCAACACAGGACAATCACGCGGCCGTTTGTGGCTTCGATCATGAAGCAACTGGACGATGAAGCCGATCTGGCAGTCTGATTGGTATCGTGTGTTGTTTCTAGATCCGGTTGCTGCTGCGCTCTCTTTTCAGCTCCTGCATGTTGATATCTTTGTCGTCATAATATCTGCATTGTTACGTCCGTCACATAACTGCTAAGGTATTTGTATATTCGCTGGTTCTGTGTGCCCGGTTGCTTCCAAACGGCCTTCGGAGACGGTGTGGAGCTGGAATGTATTGTGCATCTTTTGCCGCGACATTCATGCAGGGAAATTCCTGAAAGCTCTTCTGGATTGTTTTGGAAGCGCCGCTGTGTGGCACGACGTTTTTTCGTTTCTATTGAGCACCGATGGCAAGCCCATCAATTCAATGTGGAACGGTAGTGTTAAAACAGAAATGGTTCCGATCGCGAGAGCAATGGGCGCCATTTCCTCATTTGAGAGTGACGGGCTGACCTCGATGTCTGATATCAATGATACTCATCCATATTCCCCATCCCATTCTGAAAATGCTTCTGAGGGGGGCGTTGTTGCAAGGGGTGACTTGCAAGAAAGCGAATTGCTGTCCAGTCAGGAAGAAATCGAAGCATTGATGACAAGCCCGGGGCGCTTTGTGAACCGGGAACTCTCGTGGCTTGGTTTTAACAGCCGTGTTTTGGAAGAAACTGAGAATGCGAATCATCCGCTTTTGGAGCGATTGCGTTTTCTTTCCATTTCAGCGAGCAACCTGGATGAGTTTTTCATGGTTCGTGTTGCTGGCCTCAAGGGGCAACAACGAGCCGGGGTCACCTCTATCAGCGCGGACGGATTGGACGCAGGCCAGCAACTGGTCAAGATCAATGCGGCGGTTCATGATTTGGTCGAGCGGCAACAGGCGAGCTTTCGCGATTTGCGCGTGCTTCTTGAAGGGGAACAGATCTTTCTCATTGAGCCAGACCAGTTGACCGAGCAGGATATGCAGATTCTGGAAAAGACCTTCCTTGAAGATATTTTCCCGGTTCTGACGCCGTTGGCTGTCGATCCTGCTCATCCATTCCCGTTCATTCCCAATCTGGGTTTCTCCTTGGCACTCAATCTCAAAGGCAAGCATGGGCATACTGACCTTACGGCCATCGTGCGTATGCCTAATGCTCTGAAGCGTTTTGTGTCTCTGCCGGGGGTTCCCGAGATTGAATTTAGCCACCGCTGCATTTTGCTCGAGCAGGTTGTGGCGCTCTTCATCGACCGGATTTTCCCGGGTTACGAAGTCATCAATATCGGTTCCTTCAGGGTCATTCGCGATTCAGATCTTGAGATTGAAGAAGAGGCGGAAGACCTCGTGCGGCACTTTGAAACGGCTCTCAAGCGTCGACGTCGCGGATCCATTATTCGCTTGGAGATGGCCTCTTCGACCGAGCCAGATCTGCGCAACTTCGTAGCGCATGCGGTTGCCGTTGATGATGACGAAGTTGTCGATATCGATGGACCGCTTGGGTTGAGTGATCTTTCAGAACTCGTTGGTCTGGATCGCACTGAGCTTAAGTTCAAGCCTTATAATGCGCGTTTCCCGGAACGCATTCGCGAGCATAATGGCGACTGTTTCGCTGCCATTCGCGAAAAGGATATCGTCGTCCATCATCCATATGAGAGCTTTGATGTCGTTGCTCAATATCTGTTGCAGGCGGCTCTTGATCCGAAGGTGGTTGCCATCAAGCAAACGCTTTATCGCACGTCCAAGAATTCGCCCATTATCAGGGCGCTCATTGAAGCGGCTGAAGCTGGCAAATCCGTTACAGCATTGATCGAGTTGAAAGCGCGCTTTGATGAGGAAGCCAATATCGGCTGGGCTCGCGATCTGGAACGGGCCGGTGTTCAGGTGGTCTTTGGCTTTATCGAGCTCAAGACCCATGCAAAACTTTCGATGGTGGTGCGCCGCGAGGAAGGCAAGCTGGTTACCTACTGCCATATCGGTACGGGCAACTACCATCCGATTACGGCCAAGATTTATACCGATCTGAGCTTCTTTACCGCAGATGAAGAAATCGCTATGGATGTGGCTCGCGTCTTCAACTTCATCACCGGCTATGCTGAGCCTGATCATCTCAGAAAGTTGCTTGTCTCTCCATATACGATGCGCAAGACATTGCTTGAATATGTGGAGAAGGAAATCGAGCACGCGAAGGCTGGGCGTCCGGGCCGGATTTGGGCCAAGGCCAACTCATTGGTCGATCCCTTGCTCATTGACTCTTTGTATAGAGCCAGTCAGGCTGGGGTGCAGATCGACTTGATCATCCGCGGTATTTGCTGCCTCCGGCCTCAGTTCCCCGGTTTGTCCGATAATATCCGTGTTAAATCGATCGTGGGACGGTTCCTTGAACATTCCCGCATCATTTGCTTTGGTAACGGCAAAGAACTGCCAAGCGAAGATGCAATCATCTATATCGGGTCTGCCGATTTGATGCCGCGTAATCTGGATCGGCGCTGCGAAATTTATGTGCCGGTTACCAATCCGACGATCCATGCTCAGGTTCTTGAACAGATCATGGTCGCCAATATCATGGATAATCAGCAAAGCTGGGAAATCCTTCCTGATGGTTCGTCTCGGCGGATTCAGGTTGCCGAAGGGGAAGAACCCTTCAATGCCCATAGCTTTTTCATGACAAATCCAAGTCTTTCAGGTCGAGGTGACTCACTAGAAAATGACTCCCCAAGAGCATTCACAGATCGAATCCAGCGATAATAGCAAACTGGATAATCTCACCATGCAGGGACGGATCTGCGGATCTGTTCCTGTTGCGGTCGTTGATATCGGCTCAAACTCGGTTCGTCTCGTCATGTACGAGCGAGAATCCCGCTCGCCGGTGCCGATGTATAACGAAAAACATCTCTGCGGATTGGGGCGTGGTGTTGGCGTTACCGGGCAGCTTGAACAAAAGGCCGTCGATGCGGCTCTTGCTGCCTTGCGCCGGTTCCGCTTTCTCATGGACCACGCGGGGGTGGAGAAAAAGCATATTCTGGCAACAGCTGCCGCGCGCGATGCGAGCAATGGGCCGGATTTCTTGGCGCAAGTGGAAGAAATCTGTGGTGTACAGGTTCTGGTCCTGTCAGGCGAAGATGAAGCTCGCAAGTCTGCGCTCGGGGTCGTCTCGGCGATGCTTGATCCCGTTGGTGTTGTTGGCGATCTGGGCGGCGGAAGTCTGGAGTTGATCTCCATTGATGGCAAAGAGCTGGGGACGGGAGCGACCCATCCGCTTGGTGGTTTGCGTTTGGTGGACATGTCTGAAGGTTCGGTCAAACAGGCCCAAAAGCTTGCCAAAAGCGAGTTGGAGACATCTGAGCAGCTTGAGGCTTTGGAAGGCAAGACCTTCTATGCCATCGGAGGTACATGGCGTGCTTTTGGCAAGCTGCATATGTCCTCAGTCGGTTATCCTCTCAATGTGATGCACCATTATGAAATTGCTGCTGACGAGGCTCTCGAGTTTTGTCGTCAATGCATGCGGGACGATATCGAGGATTTCTCCGGCATCGGGGCTGTTTCAAAGTCGCGCAGAAGCCTGCTTCCATTTGGTGCGGCGGTGCTGCATGAGGTGATCAAGAAAGGCAAGCCTAGGCGGATTGTCTTTTCATCCATTGGCGTTCGCGAGGGGCATTTGTTCGAGCTGCTGCCAAAAGAAGTGCAAGATGAAGACCCGTTGCTTTCGGCCTGCGAGGATCTGTGCACTTTGCGATCACGGTCTCCCCAATATGCCCATGAGTTGGCAAGCTGGATGGATCGGGTCTATGAAGCTCTTGAAGTTGAAGAAACAGCTTATGAAAAGCGTCTTCGACGCGCAGCATGTCTACTTACCGATATGGGCTGGCGGGCGCATCCTGACTATCGAGGCACGCAAAGCCTTAATGTCATTGCGCACAGCACCTTTATTGGTATCGACCATCCGGGACGCGCATTTTTGGCAATGTCGAACTATTTCCGCCATGAGGGACTGTCCGGCTCCAATCTCAGTGTTCGAATGAGCGACATGAGCAATTTGCATTTGCGGAGCATGGCGCGTTTGACCGGGGCAGCACAAAGGCTCGCCCATGCTGCTGTCGGGGATTTGCCGGGCGTGTTGGACCGCATTGATCTTCGCCTTGTCGACGATACGGTCGTGATGACAATTCCCGATGATTTGCAGAATCTCAAGCACAGCAAATTGGAGCGACGATTCTCCAGTTTTGTCAGGCTGCTTGGGTATAGTGCAGAAATCAACTAAGCAGAGTGTTGTTATGATACGGAGCGGGCTTCCGAATGAAGAGTGAAATTGAAAGCCATGGATCTTGGGTGATCGTACACGGCTCTCTTGAGGAGGGAGCTGGCATCCGTCCTGTTTCTGTTGAAACCTGTTATCGGGATCGAGACCCCTATGGCGAATATGTCTTCTTCGCAGCCAGTGATCCGGAGGCGATTGAAGACGAAAAGATCTCTATCGTCGATTATGCCTATCTGGCTGAGGTGCGGGTGACCTTTGAGGATGATCTGGTCGAAGAAGGGGCTGGCAATATCGCTTGGTGTGTCGATGACTTCGCCGAACAGGGAAACCGGTTCGCCAGCGAAGTATGGCCCAGTTGGCAAGAGGCATCGCTTGCGGATGTAGCGGAGAGCATCTTTCCTCCCGAGGCTGATTTCGTTATGGCCAAGAGCGTGTTGTCCGTTGATGACGGGTATGCGACCTGGGTTGAAATCACTCGTATTGAAGCGGATCTTCCTGCGGAACTGGCCTTGACCTTTTCAAAAGTCGAGAAGGACCGTTTGCTAGAAATAAAAGCCGTGTTGAAGGACGATCAGGTGCCGATTTCCGTTGTTGCGGAGCTCTGGAGAATGCTTTTGGAGCGTTTCCATGGGCTGCCATATTCATTCTTGGAAGGTGCCATGCGGGTCGAACCAGAAGCTTATGACGACGACCTGATTGATCCCATCGGAGAGGTTGCCGGAGAAGCGTAAGCTATCAGTCTTTCTCCTCCGGCGAGAGCAAAACCGGTTCATTGAGCGCCTTACAGCGAGAAAAGTGATAAAGCGCGACGAGCGCTGCGGCTATGCCTGCGGAGGCTCCAACCCCAAGGGCCCATCGGGGGCCGAGATTATCCGCAACCCAGCCCACGATCGGAGCCCCGATTGGGGTGCCACCCATGGTGATGGCAAAGCGCAGGGCCATAACCCGGCCTCGCATTTCCGGATCGGTAGAAAGCAACATCAGTGCATTGGACGTGTTTAGGAACGTCATGGCGGAAAAGCCGACAAGAATCAGCGTAATTGCAAACCACCAGTAGCTCGGGGTGAGGGATGCGGCGGAGCAACCGATACCAAACAGGGCTGCGCCAATGAGCAAGGTCTTGAAACTTGGAAGTTCTCGTCCGGCTGCCATGAGCGCGCCGATGAGCGTGCCTATGGCTGAAAAGGTGGTGAGCAGACCATAGCCTTGTGCATCTGCATGGAAGAGTTTGACGCCCATTGTTGAAATGTAGATCGGGAAGTTCATGCCGAATGTTCCTATGAGGAACAGCATGATCAACATGATGCGCAAGTCCCTGCGCCCGAAGGCATAGCTGAATCCATCCATGATACCGGATACGGACTTGCGCGCATGAACGCTGGGCTCTAACTCGGATTGCCGGATCATCAGGAGCGACACAAGCACCGCGCCAAAGGACAATCCGTTGATGACAAAAGCAGGGCCGGTATCAAACGCTGCAATGAGCAAACCTGCAACGGCCGGGCCGATCATGCGCGCACCGTTAAAGGATGTCGAATTGAGAGCTACAGCGTTGGATATGTCTTTCTTTTTGACAAGTTCGCTGACAAAGATCTGTCGCGTCGGGGCGTCGAAAGCGGCGGCGCAGCCAAACAGGAATGCCAGCAGATAAACATGCCAAAGTTCGACGAGTTTGGTGACCACCAGAAAGCCCAGAAGCAGGGAAATGAGCCCCATGATGGTTTGCGTCAAAATCAACAGTTTGCGCCGATCAACCATGTCTGCGACCAGTCCTGTGACCGGAAACAGGAGAAGCTGGGGGGCAAACTGGAAGGCCATTGTCATGCCCACCGCAGAAGCACTGTGATCGGTCAACTCGGTCAAGACCAGCCAGTCTTGAGCGGTTCGCTGCATCCAGGTACCAATGTTTGATGTGAAGGCTCCGGCGAACCAAAGGCGGTAGTTATAAGTGCTGAAAGAGCGAAAAACTTTTGGCGAGTTCAGTTTCATGCCAATGACCCGGAATTTCTGAGACGACGAACGTTAGCCTGTCAACGCGGGCGGGCCTGAAGGTGGTTTGGTTTCAGGAAAATGGCTGCAAGGCTGATTGGTTTTGCGGGATAGTCAAATTAATCGAGTTGAATGAGCGGGCCAGGCGACGGATCGTTCCATTTCGGAAGGCCATCACGTTTGCACGCTTCATTCAAATCTATTTATGCCGGGCGTCCTCTTTTGTCCAGACCGTGCAGGTTGCCAATCTCCTGTCTATCAATTAGCGGAAGGATTGACTTCCATCTGCTTGGCCTTTTTACGGCTTGTTCGAGCGCTTTTTACCCCTTGTTGGCTGTGTCGGTGCTGGCGGTTCGCATTCAATTGTACTGACATGTTTGCCTTCCAGACGAAGTGCCATTTCACCGCGCTTGATCTTCAGTGCATATTGTCCAAACAACTCCTTGCGCCATCCCTTGAGCGCGGCAACATCGGCGTCGTCGTCACAGGCGATCTTTTCCAGATCATCGACTGTTGCAATGACCTTGGCTGCAACGCCATGACGTTCGGATATCAGCTTGAGCAGCACTTTCATGAGATCGACAGCAGCTCCAGATCCTTCAGGCTGGTTTTTGCCTTTGGGCACGTCTGGCAAGTCTGTTGCGGGAATGTCCGCCACTTCTTGCATAAGCTGAAGCAAGTCTTGTCCGGCTTTGGAGCGTTCGTATCCTTTGGAGATGGAGCGCAATGCCGTCAGGGCTTCTGCTGTTTTAGGCTGATGAACGGCCAGTTCGAAAATGGCTTCATCCTTGAGAATGCGATTGCGGGGTACGTTGCGTGTTTGCGCCTCGGATTCTCGCCATGCCGCAAGCATTTTCAGGGCAGCAAATTCCCGTGGTTTGCGTATGCGCAGCTTCATGCGTTTCCAGGCGTCAACCGGGGCCGTGTAATAGGTGTCAGGAGAGGTCAGAATCTTCATCTCCTCCTGTACCCATTCATTACGATTTTGTTCTTCCAGATTGGCGCGGAGGGCATGATAGACATCACGAAGATGGGTCACATCTGCAAGCGCATAGGTTAGCTGCTTTTCGGTCAGCGGTCGGCGGGACCAATCCGTATATCGATGAGATTTGTCGAGGCGCGTGCCTGTCAATCTCTGAACAAGTTGGTCGTAAGAAATGGAGTCGCCAAAACCACAAACCATCGCCGCGACCTGACTGTCGAACATCGGCGAGGGGATCAGATTGCCCTGATGATAGATGATCTCTATGTCCTGCCGCCCAGCGTGGAATACCTTGGTCACGGATTCGTTGGCCATCAACTCAAAGAAGGGCGCAAGATCCAGTCCATCAGCCAGTGGGTCAATGAGAAAGGCATCTTCAGGCGATGCAATCTGGATAAGACACAGTTTGGGCCAATAGGTCGTTTCACGCAGAAATTCCGTGTCTACAGTGACATAGGGATGAACTGCACATTTTTTGCAAGCGTCTGCCAGTTCGGCAGTAGTCGTAATTGTCTTCATTGGGTTCGCTTATATCGAACATTTCTGTTTTTGTCGCCATATCTTTACAACAACAGAGCTATAAAAGGCGAATTTTTAAACTCAATTCGTAAGAAGTAACATGCCATGAATAGCTTTTGTCAATTTTCTTAATATGCTCACTGTGTCAATCTTTTGTTTCATAGCTATTTGGAGAACTTTTGTTTGGAATTCTTCCGTGATTTAGTTCTTCTGATGGGGTGATGTCTCCTGGCTTCCCTGCTATCCTTCTTCTCTGTTCTCTTCGGATTGCATCATGGAAATTAGAAAAGAAACCGCGGCCGATTTCGACGCGATAATGAATGTAACTTTGGCCTCGGCAAAGCAACCGCAAGTCGGACGGCAAAATGGATATTTCACGCTCAATGCCTTGCGCAGGTCTGGTTCGATAACCTTGTCGCTGGTGGCCGAAATTGATGGCACCGTGGTTGGGCACGTCGCCTTTTGTCCTGTGCATGTGTCGGGCGGAGAAAAGGGCTGGTATGCTCTGGGGCCGATTTCCGTTTTGCCGGAGTGCATCAGTCAGGGCATCCGCAAGGCGCTCATTGCTGAAGGTATCGAGATATTGCGATCTATGCATGGCAAGGGCGTGGCCATCGTTGGAGATCGGGATTATTTCATGCCGCTTGGTTTTATGGATGCGCCAGTGACGGCAAGCCGTCAGCAACATATCACCGACTTCATGGTGATGCCGTTTGAGGACAGAATGCCCTATGGACGGTTTGAATTTCCCGAAGGGTTTCTCGCGGCCTGATCGGCGTTTTACTTGAAATCGGCGCAAAACCCCAAGTTTTTTAGGAAAATTAAGAGATTTGGTTTGTTTGGCTTGACACCTTGCATGTGGAGATGCAGGGTCCGGCCAGATTTTTAACATAGGGCGTAGGGTCTACGCCCTTTTTGCGTTGAAACCGAGATGATTGCGCTTTAAGAAGAGCGGGTCGATTTATCGGTGGAAATTTCAATTCGAGGAATGAGCCTTGTCGTTTGATGCAAACTGCAGGGATCTTCTCAAGCATCAGGGTATATTCATGCATCCTTATCGCAGCCATACCTGTGGCGATCTTCGAGATAGCCATGTGGGCGAAACCGTTCGTTTGTCTGGTTGGGTCCATCGTGTCCGCGACCACGGCGGCCTTCTGTTCATTGATTTGCGCGACCAGTATGGTCTTACCCAGGTCGTGGCTGATCCAGATTCTCCCGCCTTTACTGATGCTGAAAAAGTGCGCAGTGAATGGTGTATCCGGATCGAGGGCGAAGTGAAGGCCCGCTCCGAAGACACGATCAACGAACAACTGCCGACCGGTAAAGTCGAGATCTTTATCTCCAAACTGGATGTTCTTGGCGCTTCCAAAGAGCTGCCATTGCCTGTCTTTGGTGAACCTGATTATCCCGAAGACACCCGTTTGAAATTCCGCTTCCTTGATTTGCGCCGTGAAACCCTTCACGCCAACATCATCAAGCGCACCAAAATCATGGCATCTGCACGTCGCCGGATGAGCGAAATCGGGTTCAACGAGTTCCAGACCCCGATCCTTACCGCTTCTTCTCCGGAAGGTGCACGCGACTATCTGGTGCCGTCCCGTATCCATCCGGGCAAGTTTTTCGCTCTGCCACAGGCTCCGCAGCAGTTCAAACAGCTGCTGATGATGTCTGGCTTTGACAAGTATTTCCAGATCGCACCTTGCTTCCGTGATGAAGACCCGCGCGCAGACCGTCTGCCGGGTGAATTCTACCAGCTCGATATGGAAATGAGCTTTGTCGAGCAGGAAGATATTCTGAGCACCATGGAACCGATCATCCGCGGCATGTTTGAAGAATTTGCCGATGGCAAGCCGGTGACCCAGGAATTCCCGCGTATTCCATACAAGGAAGCCATGCGCAAATATGGTTCTGACAAACCGGATCTTCGTATTCCGATTGTGATGGAAGAGGTTTCTGACCATTTCCGCGGTTCGGGCTTCAAGATCTTTGCTCGCATGCTTGAAGACGAGAAAAACGAAGTTTGGGGTATTCCTGCCAAAACCGGTGGGGCTCGTACCTTCTGTGACCGCATGAACAGCTGGGCACAGGGCGAAGGTCAGGCTGGCCTTGGTTATATCTTCTGGCGTAAGGGTGAAGACGGATCTCTGGAGGGGGCTGGTCCTCTCGCCAAGAATATCGGTCCGGAACGTACCGAAGCCATTCGTACCCAGTTGGGGCTGGATGCTGGTGATGCCTGCTTCTTCCTTGCTGGTGATCCGAAGAAATTTGCCGACTTTGCCGGGCGCGCCCGTAACCGGGTTGGTGAAGAGCTTGATCTTATTGATCGTGATCGCTTCGAGCTTTGCTGGATCGTCGACTTCCCGATGTATGAGTATAACGAAGACGAAGAGAAGGTCGACTTCAGCCACAACCCATTCTCCATGCCGAAGGGTGAGTTGGAAGGGCTTGAAACTACCGATCCTCTGGAGCTGGAAGCCTATCAGTATGACGTGGTTTGCAACGGCTACGAGCTGGGCTCCGGCGCTATTCGTAACCACAGCATCGATGTCATGAAGAAGGCGTTCGAAATTGCTGGCTATACTGAAGAAGTGCTGATGGATCGTTTCGGCGGCATGTACCGTGCCTTCCAGTTTGGTGCACCTCCGCATGGTGGCATGGCTTTGGGCATGGAACGTATCATCATGCTGCTTTGTGGTGTGCCTAACCTGCGCGAGATCTCGCTGTTCCCAATGAACCAGCAGGCTCAGGATTTGATGATGGGGGCTCCGAGCGACCCAACCAATCAGCAGCTGCGCGAGCTGCATCTGCGTCTTAATCTTCCAGATTAAGAAGCCGAGATTTCAGATTGATTTCATATAAGAAAAGGCGGTTCATTGAACCGCCTTTTTGTTTGGTTGACTCGTGCTGGTCGGGAGAAGATCAACTGAAATTTAGTTAATCATTGTTGGCGATGACACTCAGTGCGAGAATGTAGGGGATCTGCTGGGGTGCTGTTACAGCCACGCCTAAAAGCTGAGCCAGAGGCACAGGAGCGGAAGGGCTCATGGTTACAGCCAGGCTTTTCGGGTCTTTCATGAAGCGATCCACTTCTGAAGCAACCGAGTCAGCAAATTCAGGCTCGGTGAAGGCGCTCATCATCGCTTTCAATTGCAGTGCAGCGGTGGACCGTATTTGTTCCGGTCCCATTCCCGTTGCTCCACCTGCCAGATTGATCAGTTCATTTAGTCCGCCCAGATCTTTAAGTGTCAGAGAGGCTGGCAATACAGACGCTGTTGCCATGATGGCGTTCGCGGTTTCTGGCTTGCTCAGATAGTCTTTCATGATGCCTCCCGCTCCAAGTGAACCGGACAGGGAAGCGATGCCTGGAAAAGCCAGATTGAGTGGATCGATGACATAGGTTTGCTTGTCTGAATCCCAATTCATGGAGAGTTCTTCGTTTATTGTGAGATCATCCAAGCCAAGCTGATCAAGGAAAACCACGGCCAGAGGATGTTGAAGCATCGTTTTGGAAATCTTCAAATTGTCGATTTTGGTCGACAATTTTGCCGGGATCGCAAGGCCTTGACGATCATAGCTGATCTTTGCCTGATCAGCAGATAGGCCATGGCCGTTTCCGTCTTTATAGAGCAGGTCAGACAGGCCGATTGTCAGGGCATTTGGCCCAAGCTTGGCTGCATCGCTTCCCTCAGGCGGCATGTCATTCATCGAATCAAAGATGGCTTTCTCGATCAGGTCGTAATCGGCAAATTCCAAGTCTTCCAAGGCAAAGCGGCCAAGCTTGAAATTGATGCTCGGTGGACCATCGTAAGTGATGCCAGAGATGGAGGATTCGCCGATGCCATTATTGCTGAAACCGGCTTGTCGGATTTCGTCGAAACCAAACTTGGCTTCCTGACCGATAAACGCCCCTTCCGGGATGGTGATTGTGGCGTTTGTCTTGCCGACCAATGTCAGGCCCATCGAAAAGCTTTTTGCCAGGTCAAAGCCTGCTTTGACAAATGCCTGCTGGTCGTCCTGCGAAAGATCGTCAAACTCCAAATCTTTTGCGATCATTTTGTCCAACAGAGGAACGACGTGGCTGGCTGGCTGGCTGACCAGAATGTCCGATTGGACGGAAGGGCCGAAGGTGACATCTGCAAGTCCGGGAATATTTAGCGTCGCGCCCTGCATTTCAGCCTTTTTAAGAAGAGGCTTTTTGCCCTCGATCGCTGGGGCGTTGGGATCCAGTGCACTCCATAGAGCACTCAGGTCGTAGCCCTCATAACGCACCTTGTCGATTTGGTAAGACATGTTCAGAGGGGCTTTATCAGTAAGAGATGTTTCTTCTGAAGCCGCAGCCAAGCGCTCGTCCAGTTTGATATTGCTCTTCTGGTAGGCCACTTCATAGCTGCCAAACCCGCCATTCTGGTAGTCTTCCACCGACAAAGGGCCGATTTCCGTGGTTTGGATCGGTTGCTCGCTGTCTTTGAGGAATTGCTTGATCGAAAGGCCTTCGCCAGAAATTTTCTCATAGGCAGACTGCATCAATATCGGGCGCAAATAGTCAAGAGTGCTACCGATAGGCCGTGAGGGGGCGATCTTGAATTCCTTCAAAAATGGCTGATAGCCTTTCGTTATGACATTCGGGCCGAGGGTTTTTATCTCCATCCTGCTGTCATTCTGGGAGCCGGCAACATCAATTGTCATGTCGATTTTCATGCTGTCAAATTGCATGCTATCAAAGCTGAAACCGGCATCCTTGAGCTTCAGTCCCGTAAAGGCGACATCGGGCATTGAAACCGAAGCCATGATTGATGTTTCTTGTTTCTGGCTTTGGGATGCATCATCGGTTTGGGTGCTGGCTGCTGGCTCCGTGCTGTTTTCAAAGTTCGGGAGCGTGAATGACAATTCATAAGTCAGATTCTGAACAATGAAGCGATCATCGGCTTCGTTGTAATGGACAGAACCTGCTTTGGCTGTAACGAGGCCAGAGTGGTTGAGATCTTTTACGATTGCTTCCCATGCCGTTTCCGCATCGCTTTGGGCATGCACAAGTGCTGTCGAAACGAGAAGAAAACCAAGGGTTAGACTTGCTGATTTCATGGGAAGTATCCTCTCATTTGGAGAAATTCTATTTGTAAAATATATCAAGATTCATACGTTAGAATTTTGAGGGTTTGAGGGCAAAGTCAAGTGAATTTGTGTCATATAGCCTTTTGATCTTGGAATTGTGACGCAATTTCTCTGTGAGCTTTTTGCGCACTTCATATCAGAACAGGCTTGAGAAGGGCCTAATGGATATCCCGCATCATATTGGAATGAGCTTTTGTTTTTTTAACGACGCTATTTATGGTTAATGCAATATTAGCTGTCACAGGATATTATTTTCTCAGGTTAGGGGAATTGCGCCTTGAGAAATAAGTTTCGGTCCATAGTTTTGCTGCTTCTTGGCGTGGTGCTCGGCATTTTGCCCGTGTTCGCTGCACATGTTGCCGTGCGGAGTTTTGTGCTGAATCGTGGTGAAGAATTCTTGAATTATTCGGCCCAGAGCACTTTGCAACGCGCGGAAGACTATGTGCAGGAAACGATTGATGTCTTTTCTGCGCTGCCGCATTACTGGGTGCCTGTTTGTGATGCGGATTTTCTCAAACGTTTAAAAGGGATGATGCTGCGTCATGAAGCAATTCATGATATCGGTCTGATTTATAACAACAATTATATGTATTGCTCTTCCATGGAAGAGAGCTCTCATTTCTCCGCGACTTCCTCGCGAGTACCCGGTTCTGTTCCTCATTTGAGCTTTGGTGCCGTTACGGACAATGTTACGGAAAAAGACGGGTTGATGG
Organism: uncultured Cohaesibacter sp.; assembly: GCF_963664735.1. Classification (NCBI taxonomy): domain Bacteria; kingdom Pseudomonadati; phylum Pseudomonadota; class Alphaproteobacteria; order Hyphomicrobiales; family Cohaesibacteraceae; genus Cohaesibacter; species uncultured Cohaesibacter sp. The sequence goes on from NZ_OY761553.1 coordinate 462,239, forward strand.
TGCAATGGCGCATATCCGACTATGTTTCGCTCGGTGGGTTTATATTACTCGATAGTTTTTACCAGCAATCGCAGCAAACAGATTATGCCGAATCATTCCGTATGGTTTTGAAGCTGAATAATGGTGAGGTCATTACCACAAGCACGCCAGAAACTCGGCTTAGGGAAAAGGCTCCATTCTATGAATTTGAAAATGATCCTGCATGGACAAGGGATCTGATCAAACAAGAGTTGAGTTCGTCGCGCTATCCCATTTCAGTTGTTGTCGAAGTGCCGTTTGATGCTGTTTGGCAGTCTTTGGGTGGACTCGTGAATGTCGTTGATGGCTTTGGTGTGCTCACCGGAGCGCTGATCATGTTCTTCTTCGTTCGCATGGGGCTGCGCAAACCTGATCCTTATGTATCCTTGCAAAAGGCGATCCGTCGCAAGGAATTCATCCCTTACTATCAGCCGATTCTTGATATTCAGAGCGGTCGACTGGCTGGCTGTGAAGTGCTTGTGCGATGGAAGAAGCCTGACGGGACGATTGCGAGTCCCGGCCATTTCATCGACATTGCTGAAGCAACTGGTTTGGCTCAGCCGATGACGAGCCTTCTTATGGCTCAAGTTGCACAAGACCTGTCCGAGAGTTATGCCGATCATCGCGATTTGAAAGTGGCAATCAATCTGTTCAACAAGCATTTTGATGATCTGGAAATCATTCGTGAAGTGCAGCATGTTTTCGGTAATTCTGGCGTTCGCTTTGATCAACTGGTCTTCGAAATTACCGAGCGTCTGCCTCTGGAAAATCTTGATCGCGCCAGAGCAATTATTGCCAGAATGCAAGAGTTGGGCATTCGCATCGCTTTGGATGATGCCGGAACAGGCCATGGCGGCTTCACCTATTTGCAAAAACTGGGAATGGATATCATCAAGATCGACAAGCTGTTTGTTGATACCATTAGGGTTGAAAGCAAAAGTGTGCCGATCATTGATTCTTTGAACCAAATGGCGAAGGGGCTGGACATGGTTGTTGTTGCTGAGGGCGTGGAAACAGACGAGCAGCTGGATTATTTGCGCCGTTTGGGTGTTGATGAAGCACAAGGGTTCCTGTTTTCTCCCGCTTTGCCTGCCTCCGCCTATTTGCAATTGATTAAAGCGCTGGGCAGCAAAAGCGGCAAAAAGAAAGCATCCGCCAAGTCCAGCAAATCCGATGACAAAGCGCGCAAGGCTTCCTAAGGCATCTGGCTATTTTCTCTGACTGATTTTGTGAAGGCTAAGATGTCTCGGATATAATTGGCTTTTTTATATATCACATTATATTTATCACAATTCAGAAGAGTGAATTCTGGATAGTACGCATAAAAATCAACCGAATTTTCACTGATTTATGTTCAAATTAGCCTCAATTTATTGGGCGAGGCTATATGATCAGAAATGCCAAGAAAATAGCAGGGTATACGCTTCTGGCGGTTGCGAGCGCAGGCTTGCTGACCCTTGGAATGCAATATGGCATGCGTTGGCAAATCAAGAAGGACATTGAGCACGACCTTCAGGTCTCTGCAGGAATTATGCTGGAACGGGCTAGCAATGCTACGCAGACGGCAATAAATGTGCTCAACGATCTGGCGCAGTCTTCAGGTCTGTCTTGCACCAATGACTACCGATATCGCTATAGTGAAGCCGCTCGGTCAAACGCCTGGATCGATACCATTGGCTTGGTTGATCGCAGCGGGAATCTGGTTTGTACGGACATCGGGCAATCGGCTCGGCAAACCGGTTTGCTATCTGCTTACCAACCGGGAAACAAAGATATAACCTTGTCACTGTCGGCAGGAAGCAATAAGGACGATCTTCCTTCACTGCTCGTTGTCCGACATGTGAAAAGCGGTCGTCGACTTGTGGCGCGCGTTCCTGGTGAGTTGATCTTGATCGACCCTGTTCGCAACGATCTGCGAAAATACCGCTTTGCGATGTTGTCGCTGATTGGTGGTGCGCGTTGGTTTATTCTGGAGCCCGATGTTACCAAAGGCGATATAATCGACAAGGTCTCGTTAAAGTCCGACTATTTGCCATTCGAAGTTCAGTTGTCGACCACTGAAGCGGCGCTTGATGTAATCGGGCGTGAGGAGCGGGGCGCGATCAATATAATTGGCTTTCTTATGGGGCTGATCATGATTGGTGTTGGCTGGTATTTCGGTCGCTATCGTCCCAGTGACGGTGACATTATCCTTGATGCTTTGGACAATGGCGAAATCGTACCCTATATGCAGCCAATTATCGATCTGGATACGGGGGCGATTACTGGATGCGAGGTGTTGGCTCGCTGGAACAAGCCCGATGGCGGAGTTGTGTCTCCCGGCGAATTTATTCCTCTGGCCCAGAACTACCACCTAACGCGGGAGGTCACCTGCGAGATTATGAAGCGTAGCTGCGAATTTCTTGATCCTGTGGTCAGGGAAGGGCAGGTGTTTAAGGTGGCGCTCAATCTCTTTTCGCATCAGATGCTTGATGACTCCATTGTTGCTGACATCGAAAGTGTTTTCGCAGGAAGCAATCTTGGATTTTCGAATTTGATCTTTGAGATATCGGATCGAGTTCCTATTCAGGAGATGGATCTTGCCAGAGATGTTATCAGCCAAATCAGGGCCTTGGGGGCAGAGATTGCGCTGGACGATGTCGGGTCTGGGCATAGTGGCCTTTACAATCTCTCCTCGATAAGCGTCGATATTGTGAAACTCGATAAGCTTCTTATTGACGCTTTGGATGGTGGATTTGCCGGATTTGACCTTGTTCAGGGGCTGATTGATCTTGCCAAGAAATTGAATATTGGCGTGATTGCCGAAGGCGTCGAAACGGAAGAGCAGGTGATCCAGCTGCGCAAAATGGGCGTTTCCGCTGCGCAAGGGTATCTTTTTGCACCACCGTTGCCCGCGGCTTCTTTCTGTGAGCTGATGAAGGTATCTCGGCGGCGCAATGGAGGCCAATCTGTTGAGGAAGATGGGGCTGTCGAGGCCGAAGAGGTGGCACAGGCAGAAGAAGAGGCCGCTTAATGCGAGCCTCTTATAACCTGCTTACTCATGGGGAAGTTTATTCCATTTTATATCCATTGAAATGATTGCGTGACATCATTTCATCTTTATTGAAATGCTGTTTCGGCAAAGCTGCGGAGCTTACGTGAATGCAGCCTTTCAACCGGCATTTTCCGCAAGGTTTCCATTGCCTTTATGCCGATTTTCAGGTGTTGGCTAACCTGCTGGTTATAAAATTCACTTGCCATACCGGGCAGCTTCAATTCTCCATGCAAGGGTTTGTCTGAAACACACAGCAGCGTGCCATAGGGTACGCGAAAGCGGAAGCCGTTGGCTGCAATAGTGGCGCTTTCCATATCCAGACCGATCGCTCTTGATTGGGAGAGACGTTCCACCGGTTCTCGGTGGTCGCGCAGTTCCCAGTTCCTGTTGTCGATGCTGGCCACGGTTCCCGTTCGCATAATCCGCTTGAGTTCGTAATTCTTAAGCCCGGTTATGTCTGCGACAGCATCTTCAAGTGCAACCTGAATTTCGGCCAGTGGAGGAATTGGAACCCATGTGGGAAGGTCTGCATCGAGCACATGGTCTTCGCGCACATAGCCATGAGCCAAAACATAGTCGCCCAACCGCTGCGTGTTTCTAAGGCCTGCACAGTGGCCCAGCATGAGCCATGCGTGCGGTCGCAGAACCGCTATATGGTCCGTTATCGTTTTTGCATTGGAAGGGCCAACGCCGATATTGACCAGCGTAATGCCGCTCTGGTCCTTGCGTTTGAGGTGATAGGCCGGCATCTGCGGCAGGCGTGGCGGAGCTTCGCCCTCAACAGGTTCTGAGTGTCCGGATGGCGTGATCTGGTTGCCAACCTCCACAAACTCTTCATACTCGGTAGAGCCTGTAGCCATTTGTTCTCTGGCCCAGTTTACAAACTCATCTATGTAGAACTGGTAGTTTGTAAAGAGGATGAAGTTCTGGAAATGCTCCGGTTTTGTCGCCGTATAATGCGCCAGTCGGTGCAGGGAATAGTCAATACGGGGGCCTGTGAAGGGCGCAAGCGGGATTACTTCATCGGGGCCGAAGTGCTGTGTACCGTTGACGATGGCATCGTCGGTAATGGCAAGATCAGGCACGTCGAAAACGTCTCGCAAAGGACGTGACCATGTTTCGGGCAGAGCGCCTTCAACATTCATGCCATTTGGCCATGCAAAATGGATGGGAATTGGGGTGTCCGATGGCCCCACTTCGATAGCCACATTGTGGTTTGCCAGAAGCAACTCGATCTGTTGCTTCAGATAGTGGCTGAATAAGTCTGGTCGTGAAATTGTGGTCGAATAGGTGCCAGGCCCGGGGACGTGCCCGAATGAAAGGCGCGAGTCTATTTGGGCGTGGGTATCCGTCGTCATGCGGATTTCCGGGTAGGTGGCTCTGTACTGGCCAACTGCAGGAATGTCGTGCTGTGCTACGCGGGTGAAGGCATCTCGCAGAAATTCGGTATGAACTTCATAAATATCCAGTAGTCGCTGAATGGCGGCTTCTGCATCACGAAAGGTCTCGTGAGTAAACCGGTTCGGAGCGATCGTGGAAAAGGGTTTGTTCATTTATTCATTCTCCTTTTCCTCTGGCTTTTTCCAGTGTTTCTGTAAAAAGGTCAAGGGAAAATATTATATAAGCAACAATACTACGTCTTGTGTTGCAATTAGGTGTACGGTTGCGATGCTTCAAGAGCCAGATAGCCAAATAAAAGCCGTGTTTTGCGAAGGAGTATAGGGCATTTTTTTAAGATAATGCTCTTTTATGAAGGTGTGAAATGGGCGGCAACCGGTTCGAAGCGGCAATTTGCAAAGAAGGTTGCAACAATATGCGGGCAAAATTTGCAGATGTGCGTTATGCTTTGTGACATCTGCTGAAAGACATGGGGGGCTTGCTGTGTCCGTTGAATGGGGGGGGCTTGCTGTGTCCGTTGAATTTCTGATCACATCCTTTTTCATCGTCATCATGCCCGGAACCGGCATGATTTATACGCTCATGGTGACATTGCGCCGAGGGCTTCGAATGGGGCTGCTGGCCGCACTTGGCGGGACGCTATCGATTATCTCCCATATAACGGCGGCTGTGCTGGGGCTTGCGGCGCTGCTGCATGCCAGCGCCATGGCCTTTCAGATGGTCAAGTTTGCCGGGGTCGCCTATCTGCTATTCATGGCCTACAAGATGATGCGGGACAAGGAGCATTTTGACGCCGAGCATCTGGCGGCAGGGCCTGCGCAGAAGCGGACGGCTTATGGCGTCGTGCGTGACGGGATCCTGCTCAATCTGCTCAATCCGAAGCTGTCGATTTTCTTTCTCGCCTTTCTGCCTCAGTTCATCGACCCGAAGGCGGCCAGTCCTGTTCTGGACATGATCGAGCTTGGTGCAGTCTTTATGGTGATGACTTTTGCCGTCTTTGCCCTTGTCTCTTTCGCGGCGGCTTCCGTGCGAGATAAACTCCTGTCTCGTCCGGCTGTGATGGCGTGGCTAAAGCGTGGTTTTGCGGCGACATTCGTGGCGCTGGGAGCGAAATTAGCGCTGACGCAACGCTAGAAAATAATCGTTATTTCAACAGCGTGATATTGTTTTAATTGAAATGAAAAAGCCCCACTCAAAAGAGCGGGGCTTTTTGTTTTTCAAGAGATGGCAGCGGCTGGCGCTGTATCATGCATGGATCAGGAGCAGCCACTCGTTGCGCCGCAGGTGTCGCATTTCAGGCAGGTGCCATTGCGAACCATGGTGAAGTTGCCGCATTCAGGGCAGCTTTCCCCTTCGTAGCCTTTCATGCGGGCCAGAGCGATCTGGTCGGCTTTGCTTTCGGTTTTTCCCACTGCTGGAGCGGCGGCAGGCCGGACCTGACTTTCCGATTTCAGCATGGTGGCTGTGCCTGAAGGCATGGCCACTTTTGTGGTCGGGGTGGCCGCGTGATCATGGTCGTGATCATGCGCATGGTCATGATGGTAATGCGCATGCTCTTCCTGCAGGCGCGCATATTCTTTGCCATCGACCAGCTTGAAGCGTCCCGCTTTACCACGCAGCAGACCTTTTGAGATCGGCACCGGAATTTTGCCTTCTGCGCTACCCTTGCCGGTGGAGGTCGTTGCGATGTCGTCTGGGTTGACATGTGCAAGGTCGTGACGATCCAGATAGGAAACAGCCAATTCGCGGAATACATAGTCCAGAATGGATGTTGCATTCTTGATGGCTTCGTTGCCCTGAACCATGCCCGCAGGCTCGAAGCGGGTGAAGGTGAAGGCGTCGACGAATTCGTCAAGTGGCACACCATATTGCAGGCCGAGGGAAATGGCGATGGCGAAGTTGTTCATCAAGCTGCGGAAAGCTGCGCCTTCCTTGTGCATGTCGATGAAGATCTCACCGATCTGACCATCGTCATATTCGCCGGTTCTGAGATAGACCTTATGGCCGCCGACGGTTGCTTTCTGGGTATAGCCCTTACGACGATCCGGAAGTTTGAGGCGTTCACGAACGCGATGTTCAACCACCCGCTCGACCACGCGTTCGACAACCTTTTCGGTGACCAGCGTAGCGCGCTCTGGAGCCGATGCTGCTGCGATTGCTTCCACGGCATCTTCAGCATCGTCTTCATCATCTTCAAGCAACTGACTGTTCAGAGGCTGAGACAATTTGGAGCCATCACGATAGAGAGCGTTTGCCTTGAGGGCCAACTTCCAGGACATCATGTAGGCGTCCTTGCAGTCTTCCACGGTTGCATCATTCGGCATGTTGATCGTTTTGGAGATCGCACCGGTGATGAATGGCTGGGATGCAGCCATCATGCGGATGTGGCTTTCGACCGAAAGATAACGCTTGCCGATGCGGCCGCAAGGGTTGGCGCAATCGAAGACTGGCAGATGCTCGTCTTTCAGGTGCGGAGCGCCTTCAAGGGTCATGGCGCCACAAACATGGATGTTGGCAACGTCGATTTCGTCCTTGGTAAATCCAAGAGCGGCCAGCATGTCAAAATGCGGATCATTCAGCTGTTCGTCATCGAAACCAAGGGTTTCCTTGCAGAAATCTTCGCCAAGGCTCCATTTGTTGAAGGCAAACTTGATGTCGAAGGCGCTGGCAAGGCCTGCTTCGATTGCTTCCAGTTTCTCCTCTGTGAAGCCTTTGCCCTTCAGCGCATTGTGGCTGATGGCATTGCAGTTTTTCAATGTGCCATGGCCAACGGCATAGGTTTCAATGTCCTTGATCTGCTGTTCGTTGTAGCCGAGTTTTTTAAGGGCATTTGGAACTGTACGGTTGATGATCTTGAAATATCCGCCACCGGCAAGCTTTTTGAATTTGACCAGAGCAAAGTCTGGCTCAATGCCTGTGGTGTCGCAATCCATGACGAGGCCGATGGTGCCGGTGGGAGCAACAACGGTGGTCTGGGCGTTGCGATAGCCATATTCCTGACCGAGCTCAAGGGCTTTGTCCCAGGCTTCAACGGCATGGTTGATGAGGGTCTTGTCCTTGCAGCTTGCATGGTCAAGTGGGACAGGGTTGATGTCCAGTCCTTCATATCCATCACTATGACCATATGCGGCACGGCGATGGTTGCGGATTACGCGCAGCATGTGGGATGCGTTTTCTTCGTAGCGCGCAAAAGCACCCAGTTCCTTGGCCATTTCAGCCGAAGTGGCATAGGAAACACCGGTCATGAGAGCAGAGATGGCGGCGCAAATGGAACGGCCTTCCTCGCTGTCATAAGGAATACCGGAAGTCATCAGCAGGCCGCCGATGTTGGCATAACCAAGACCGAGAGTACGGTAGAGGAACGAACGTTCTGCGATTTCCGGTGATGGGAACTGAGCCATCAGCACTGAAATTTCCAGAACCATGGTCCACAAGCGGACGGTATGCTCGAAATTCTCGACTGCGAAATTGCCATCGTCCTGCAGGAACTGCAGCAAATTGATGGAGGCAAGGTTACAGGCCGTATTGTCCAGGAACATATATTCCGAGCATGGGTTGGATGCGATGATCTCGCCATCGGCCAAGCAGGTGTGCCAGTCGTTGATGGTGGTGTGGAACTGGAGGCCCGGATCAGCGGAAGCCCATGCGGCATAGCCGATCTGTTCCCAAAGTTCCTTGGCCTTGACGGTCTTGCGGATATCGCCCTTGATGCGGCCGATGAGATTCCAGTCGCGGTCTTCCTTCACTGCGTTGAGGAAGTCATCGGTGATGCGCACCGAGTTGTTGGAATTCTGGCCTGCTACGGTCAGATAAGCGGCGCTGTCCCAGTCGGTATTGTAGGTTTCGAACTCGATGTCCTTGTAGCCCTGCTTGGCGAACTGGATGACACGACGGACATAATTTTCCGGAACCTGCATCTTCTTGGCAGCGCGGATTTCGCGCTTGAGGGCAGGATTCTTGGCCGGGTCGAAGCATTCGTCATTGGAGCCCTGACAATTGACGCAGGCCTTCATGATGGCTTTGAGATGCTTGGAAACGATCTTGGAGCCGGTAACGATCGCGGCGACCTTTTCCTCTTCCTTGACCTTCCAGTTGATATAGGCCTCGATATCTGGGTGGTCGATATCGACAACGACCATCTTGGCTGCACGGCGGGTGGTGCCACCAGACTTGATCGCGCCCGCTGCACGGTCGCCGATCTTGAGGAAAGACATCAGGCCTGAAGATTTGCCACCGCCGGAGAGCGGTTCGCCTTCAGAGCGAAGGGAAGAAAAGTTGGTGCCGGTGCCGGACCCATATTTGAACAGGCGGGCCTCGCGTACCCACAGATCCATGATGCCGCCCTCATTGACGAGGTCGTCGGAAATGGACTGGATGAAGCAGGCGTGCGGCTGGGGATGTTCATAGGCGGAAGCTGAGCGGGTCAGGCGGCCGGTTTCGAAATCAACATAATGGTGGCCCTGGCTCGGTCCATCAATGCCATAGGCCCAATGTAGACCGGTGTTGAACCATTGTGGGGAGTTCGGGGCTACGCGCTGGGTGCAGAGCATGTAGCGCAGTTCATCATAGAAAGCGCGCGCATCGGCGTCTGTGTCGAAATAGCCGCCTTTCCAGCCCCAATAGGTCCAAGTGCCTGCAAGGCGGTCAAAAACCTGCTGAGAGGACATCTCTGAGCCGAAACGTTCGTCTTCGGGCAACTGTGCCAGCGCTTCTTCGTCCGGGACGGAGCGCCAAAGCCAGGAAGGAACAGAATTTTCTTCAACGCGTTTCAGGACAGCAGGAACGCCCGCTTTGCGGAAATATTTCTGGGCAAGAATGTCTGCTGCAACCTGAGTCCAGGATGTCGGTACATCGATATTTTCCAGACGGAAAACGATAGACCCGTCCGGATTACGGATTTCGCTCGTGGCCTTACGAAACTCGATCGCTTCGTATGCTGATTTGCCTTCTGTGGTATAGCGCCGCTCTACACGCATTTTAAATCCCCTAGAAAAAGGTCTTGCTGACAACTGCTTTGGCCAGCAACCGGAGTGGTGCATTCAATCGGATTTCCCGGCCTCGGAAAGACGCGATCTCCTGCGAGAGTTTTGAGTCTGCGCCACAAGCGAATCGTGGCACAATGAAGTCATTAGGCAGACACCAGTAGATCGATTATAGGTTAACAAAATCTATATATGGTGTCTATCTCGACAAACTGCCTCCCATATATTGTGTTCTTCCTGTTTCCTGTCTGAATTCCAGCGCGCAAAAATCTGCGACCTGAAATTTTGCAAATACACAGAGTCACCCACTGCGCCGCTCAATTTCGGTCGTGTTGCTTTACTTTTCTACTGGAACAGAAGGTCAGGAGCATAATTCCGGAGAGACCGCTGTCTTGACGAGCCAGAGTATGAATTCTTGGGACGCTGAACGCAAGATGTGACTAAGGCTGGTGTGTCTCATTTTCATGTCAATCTATATATAGTGTTTTTTGTGTCCGCATCAGGAATGGGAAAAATCTGCGGCTCAGGTGGTGGAGCAACGGGGGAAATTAACTTTTTCGGGCCGTTTAACAAAACTGTTAAAATTGAAGTCAAATTGAAAAGGTGATTTTGAACGCAATTTAATAGCTCTGTGTCATTCTCCATCCTTGACTGAAAAAACCGACTAAAAAACAGCAGGTTGAATGGATCTATGGAGCACCATGCCGCATACGGGCTGAGTGTCGAATCGCTTGATATAGTGATTGTTGATGACTCAAAGTCTGTTCTAACGATGATTCGATCCATGATTTCATCGCTAAAGGTTGCCAGGGTCCGGTCTTATGATCGTGGTGACGTCGCTCTGCATGCAATTATGCATGAGCCGCCCAATGTGATCATCACCGATCTAAATATGGCCCCTATGTCCGGTTTGCAGCTGATCAGCCTGATCCGCCGTAATACCATGGAGCCGCTCTGCTTCATTCCCGTGATCGTGATTACGGCGCATGCGACTGAGCAAAGTGTTGCCAAACTGTTCGAGACCGGAGCCCACCATGTGCTTGCCAAGCCGATGTCTTCGACAGCGCTGCAGCAGCGGTTGCTTTCACTGAGTTCGGACAAGCGGCTCATGCGGCTTGATGGCGATCGCTATGTCATCGACGGCATGCACGAGGTGTTGGAAGAAAAAAGGTCGAAACTGCGCTCTTTGGCCAAAGCCCGAATGTTCCATGAACAGACACTTCCTCAAGCCAAAAAAACCCAACGAGCCGTGGATCGCATATTGCGTGACCCTGATGAGCCTGACCTGGAAAATCAAGAGGTGAGGGCTACTACTGTCGGAACTCGTTGGAAAAAACCGTCTTCGGGCAGTCCCGCCTATACGTCCTCAAGGCCTCAGCGTTTCGCCAGCGTGGGGAGTAGACGGCGGTAGGGTTCCTCTTGCAAACTTGCAAGAGAGCGCTTGATCCATTTGTCTGAATTTGACACGGAAGTCTGGACATCCGCGAAATTATGTAGTCATAGTGTCTCGCGTTTGAACAGCTTACCGATGGGCCGTCATGAAAAAAATTATGCTCTTTCTTTTCGCCTGGTGGGGAAATACGACTTTTGGAACTTGGCTTCACACCAAGCGCCATGGAGAGTTTGTGGGGCAGGATGAATTTGGCAACAAATATTATCGACAGGATGTTTCCAAACAGCTGAGCTATTCAGGCAGCCGCAAGGGTGAGCGCCGCTGGGTTGTTTATGCCAATCCTTCGGATGCAAGTGCTATTCCTCCTGGCTGGCATGGCTGGATGCACTATCGTACAGACGAGATTCCAAGCGAGAATGATACGAAGCATTGGTCATGGGAGAGGGCTCATCAACCCAACATGACCGGCACATCTCAGGCTTACCACCCCGCAGGCTCACTGCTTTCAAAGCAAGCTACGGCGAAGGGTGGAGATGATTATGAGGCTTGGACACCCTGAGCCAAGCCATTAATTCTGCATTTCACGTTTTGGACGAAGATTTGATGCGTCTGGCCTCTCGCTTGGTGTCATGATGCTTTGAGTCGCAGTAAAGTCTGCTGTCTCAAAGCCCATATATCCAATTCTGGACAGGGGATTTGTCAAATCAGTCTTGCCTTTTGCCCTAAAAGAGGGCTAGGAACGTGGGGCTTTTGTTTATCAATTTCGTGGATTTTCTGAGACAGAACGACAGGCAGAGGGTGTTTGTCTTAAAGTTACCAATTTCCCGAATTATTCCGATTGGTAGATGAGTAATTTATAGATGTGGCAAATGCGCTTGTCGCTTTTAGATGTTTTTGCGTTGGATCGCCGGAGCCAGAGACGATGTTTTTTAAGAACCACAAAGGGAGCTGGATAATGAGAAGATTGATAATGGCTTCCCTGCTCTCATTGGGGTGTCTCTTTTCCCTTCCAACGCTCGCTCAGCCGGTTTCCAATCCTGTAGCCACCTTTGCTGGTCTGGACAAGATTACGGCGCGCATGATCAAGTTTGACGTTTACATCAATGAAACCGTGCAGTTTGGCTCCCTTCAGGTGACGCCGCGTGTTTGCTATACAAGGCCTGAAACCGAGCGACAGGAAGAAACCGCTTTTGTTGAAGTGGATGAGATTACTCTGGAGCGCAAGGTGCGGCGAATCTTTACTGGCTGGATGTTCGCTTCCAGCCCCGGCATGAATGCCGTCGAGCATCCCGTCTATGATGTTTGGCTTGTCGGCTGCAAACAAAATACCGAAGTTCCTCAGCCTAACTGATCTTGCTACTCACATCCATCCATGTGTAGGGCAATGCTTAGGGCGATTGGCAAGTTCCAGCTTTATGCTGGCTTCGGCTCCGCTTCGCTCTCGTCCATCGCATAGTAATCTGCTCGTGTTTGCATCGCTTGCTCTAGCAGAATCTGATATTCCTGCTTTGGTATTTCAATGGCACCGAACTGCTTCAAATGGTCGGTGATGAACTGAGTATCAAGCAGCGTATAGCCGCCTTTGTTCAAACGTTCCACGAGATGAATGAGCGCCATTTTCGAGGTGTCGCGCTCGCGAGAGAACATGCTTTCACCGAAGAAGGCGGTTCCAAGGCTTACCCCATAGAGGCCACCAACAAGGCGTTCGCCATCCCATACCTCAACAGAATGGCAATGGCCCATTTGGAACAGCTCCCTGTAAAGATGGTGAATCTGTGCATTGATCCATGTTGAGGGTCTGTCGGGTGCTTCTTCTGCACATGCGTCCATGACGCCACCAAAATCGGTATCAACGCGAATTTGGTACGGTGTGGTGCGCATGGTGCGGCGCATGCGCTTTGAAATATGGAAGGCATCCAGCGGTATGATGCCGCGCATCTCTGGCTCGATCCAGAACATGGAGGGATCATTTGCATCTTCCGCCATGGGAAAAATGCCGCATGCATAGGCTCTAAGCAGGATTTGAGGGGTGATGTCCAAATGGTCTGAATCGTCGGTCATGAGCGGGAATGTACCACAACTCTCTGAATGAACAGTGTAACTGTTGCTCTTTAAAAGCAAAGGACCGCGCATTTATGCGCGGTCCATAACTAGCATATCTGGTCAATGCCACTGGCTATTTCATGCCAAGGTATTTTTCCAGCCAATGGATGTCATAGGCACCATTGGCGATGTCGGCATTGTCCACCAGCTGACGGAACAGCGGCAAAGTGGTTTGGATGCCATCAACCACGAACTCGTCAAGAGCACGCCGCAGACGCATCATGCATTCTACACGGTTCCGACCGGTTACGATGAGCTTGCCGATAAGGCTGTCATAGTAGGGCGGAATGGAATAGCCCTGATAAACGCCGGAGTCGACGCGAACCCCGAGACCTCCCGGTGGGTGGTAATAGGTGATCTTGCCCGGTGAAGGAATAAAGGTTTCCGGGTTTTCCGCATTGATGCGGCATTCGATGGCATGGCCCTGAAACTTCACATCTTCCTGACGGATATCTAGCCCGGCACCACAGGCAACTTTCAGCTGCTCGTTGACAAGGTCGATGCGGGTGATGGATTCGGTCACCGGATGTTCAACCTGCAGGCGGGTGTTCATTTCGATGAAGAAGAACTCGCCATTTTCATACAGGAACTCGATCGTGCCAGCACCGGAATAACCAAGGCCTTGCATTGCCTTGGCACAAATGTCGCCGATCCGCTTCTGCTGTTCTTCATTGAGGGCAGGAGACTGGGCTTCTTCCCAAACCTTCTGGTGGCGGCGCTGCAAAGAACAGTCGCGTTCACCTAGATGGATGGCATGGCCTTTGCCATCGCCCATGACCTGAACTTCGATGTGACGGGGCTTTTCGAGATATTTCTCGACATAGACCGTAGAGTCGCCGAAATTGGCTGCGGCTTCAGATCGTGCTGTGGTGAAGGCAAGTTCCATCTTGTCTTCAGAATGAACCACCTGCATGCCCTTGCCACCGCCGCCGGATGCGGCCTTGATCAGCACGGGGTAACCCATTTCGGCAGCGACCCTTTTGGCCTCTTCCGGGCTGTCGACCCCGCCTTCAGAACCAGGAACCACGGGAATGCCGAGGCGTTTTGCGGTCTGCTTGGCTGCAATCTTGTCGCCCATGATGCGGATATGTTCTGCGCTTGGGCCGATAAAGCTGATCTTGTGCTCTTCAAGGATTTGCGCAAAACGGGCATTCTCGGACAGAAAACCATAACCGGGATGAACCGCATCGGCGCCGGTGATTTCACAGGCAGCCAGAATTTGCGGGATATTGAGATAGCTGTCACGAGCAGACGGCGGGCCGATGCAGACACTTTCATCTGCCAGCTTGACATGCATTGCTTCGGCATCTGCCGTGGAATGGATTGCCACGGTCTGGATGCCAAGTTCTTTACAGGCTCGCAACACACGAAGGGCAATCTCACCCCGGTTTGCGATTAGTACCTTTGAAAACATTGAGTACCTCTATATTCCCGATTATTCGATGATCACCAGCGGTTCGTCAAATTCGACTGGCTGGGCGTCTTCCACAAGAATAGCAGTGATCTTACCGGCTTTTGTGGCAGGAATCTGGTTCATGGTTTTCATGGCTTCGACGATCATCAGGGTGTCACCCAGATTGACATGATCGCCAACTGATACGAACGCTGCCGAACCCGGCTCTGGTGAGAGATAGGCCGTGCCAACCATTGGTGAACGCACAGCATTGGCCAGATTTGCGTCGGCTTCTTTACCAGCAACAGCTGTTGCTGCTGCAGGCGCACCGGCGGCTGGAGCGGCGGCTATTGGCGCAGGCTGAGCTGCTGCAACGGTCTGTTGCACGACAATTTCTCTAGCAACACGAATCCGCAAGTCTTCTTGCTCGATTTCGATTTCAGTCAGGTCCTGAGACTTAACCAATTCCGCCAGCTGACGGATGAAATCGGGATCAAGTTTGCTTTTCTCTTTAGTCATATGTTCGCATTCCGTTGGGTTGTCGCCAGATGATCGAGAAATGAGACCTGGCAGTGGCAGGCATCAAGCCTGCTTTTTCTCTACATGGTCCACGAGCGCTTCGATTGCCAGTTCATATCCCTTTGCGTTCAGTCCGCAAATGACACCAAGAGCGGCCGGTGAAACAAAGGATTGATGGCGAAAAGATTCGCGTGCGTGAATGTTGGAAAGATGGACTTCGATGACAGGTAGGCTTACTGAGCGTATGGCATCCTGAAGCGCTACTGACGTATGAGTATAGGCGGCAGGGTTGAACACGATGCCTTGCGATTTTTCGCGTGCCTCATGAATCCAATCAATGAGCACACCTTCATGATTGCTCTGGCGAAAATCAATGGTCCAGCCCATGGATGCCGCTCTTGCTTCACAGAGCTTCTTGATATCATCCAAGGTCGTGGCACCATAAATGCCGGGTTCTCTCAAGCCAAGCATATTCAGATTTGGGCCGTTGAGAATAAAGAGAGTTTTAGTCATTTCTCTGTCCGCGCTAGAGCATTGTAAAGCGATTTGCCATTTGCCTCCACAAATTGAAAAATCTGACAAGACAAGATGAACAGCCTGAAGAGCAGGCATTTACTTGAGATTTCTTATAGGCTGTCCCTAGCTCAGTGAAAAGATATGAAAAGGAAGGTAATGCAATTCATTCCTACTTATCGTCATGATTTTTCGCAAAAATGACAATTCTATGACAAGCGGCTGTGGCAACAGATCTTGTCGTGGAAAATAAGGGGGCGCAGATTGTCTGCGACCCCTTGATCAATTGGCCCTGGCCAAAATGTGCTCGGTTGATCCTCAGTCGATCAACAGCTCGTGGAACCACAGCTGCGCAAGTTTGAAATTTTGGCTTCGAAGGCCTCCAAAGAGATATAACCCGGGATAACTTCGTCACCCAGAACATATCCCGGCGTACCATTCAAATTGAGGGCATCTGCAAGACGATAGGCATCCTGAATTGGTTGGCGGGAAGCTTTGTCTTCATACTGCTTTTCCAATTCATCGCGTGAAATGCCAAGCTTCTCGGCTACGCGCATTGATGACTCTTTGTTCGCGGTGCCGCGCATGGTCATCATCGCTTTGTGGAAGTCCCAATATTTGTCGGGAGCGACCTTGGTAACACCCACAGCGACCAAGGCGGCTTCCTGCGATTGCGGGCCAAGGATCGGCCATTCTTTCAGTACAACCCGGATATTTTTGTCTTTATCCAAAAGCTCCAGCATGCTGCCGAAAGCCTGTTTGCAATAGCCGCAGTTGTAATCCATGAACTCGACCAGCGTTACATCTCCCTTGGGGTTGCCCAGCACGATCTGGTCTTTGGCATTGAACAGCTCTTCTTGATGCTCAACCACAGCCTGTTTGGCCATTTTGGCGCGTTCCAACTCGGCTTGCTTCTGCTTTTCCGCTTCCTGTTGGCTCAGAATGGTGAAAACCTGGCGAATGATGTCTGGATTTTCGAGAAGGTAGTCAGAAACGATTTTTTCAATTTCCTGCTTCTGATCATCATTGAACTGCGCAGCGCTGGCGGGCGCCGCAACAAAGCCAATGAAGGCAAGAGCGGTTAGCACAAAGGCAAATGGTGAATGAAAATGGCGCATGAGTAGGCGTCCTTGTGATTTGCTGTCTGAATATGCATGTGTTGTCGCATAGATAGTTAGCTTGGAGAATAGGCAAGATTGGGAAGATTGTGAGACAAATTGTTCTTGTTCACTTGATTGTGACCTTTTGCCAGTTCATCCGGTCGCCGGGATCGTTACCGCCTCGGTCGCTTTCCTGAAATGAGGCTGCTAATCCTGAGCTGAAATTACAGTTTTGGTGCCTTATAGGACAGGATATCATCTGCTTGAAGCCATTCCGGGGAGCCCCGTTTCAGTTTTTTCTGAGCGCGCGTTGCCATGGCTTTTGCTGCGGGTATGTCGCCAGATGCGAAATATCCATTGGCGGTTGCCATTTCTGCCTGAGCGCGCCTTCCCATATTTTCATACGCCTGAGCGAGGAAGCGATAGCCAACCGCATAATCGGGATCATTTTGCAGGCCCCGTTGCAGCTGCCTAACAGCTTCGCCGTTGTCTTTACTTCGTTTGGAAGAAAGAATGGCCTGACCGAGCATGACGCGAAATATCCCGATGTTCGGGTGTAGTGAAATGGCCTTTTGCAATGGAGCTATGGCGCTGTCACCTTGTCCGGATTCCAGAAGGAATTGTCCCTTTAGTTCCTGAAAATATGCGTTGTCTGGCTGTTTCTGGATGAGCTGTTCGGCCATGCTGATCGCTTTTTTGCGGTTGCCCAAGAGGTAGGTCACGATGGTCTGAGCATAGAGATCTACAAGGCCGTTGCCTTTGTATTTGCGCATGACCTGTTTTGGACTTTGTGTGTAAGCTGCCAGTTTGGCTCTCACCATATCATGGCGCAGCTGTAGGTCTGCACTGTCTTTTCGGTTGTAGAATTTGCTCTGTTTTGCGAGCCGCTCGATTTGCCCAATGCGTTCGCGGGGCAGGGGGTGGGACTGTATGTAGGGGTCCACATATTGGCTTGCAAATAGCGACTGATCGGCAAAGCGTTCAAAGGTTTGCAACATGCCTTTTGCTGATTGACCGGTCTTGGAAAGATACCTGACTGCAGCCCTGTCGGCAGCCATTTCTTCTGTTCTTGCATAACTCAAGAAGGTGCGCTGGGCGATGCCGGGGGCGCCGGTTGCAATGGCTCCACCAAGCACAGCCGCGTCAGAAGCCCCCGCTGCCGCGCTCGCAGCAGCTGCGCCCATTCCCGCCAACATGCCGATGGCGGCTAGGGTTTGTGCACGCTTCATGGCTTCTCGTAATTGCAGCATATGTCCGGCTGCGATGTGGCCGGTTTCGTGTGCCAGAACGCCAATGATTTCATTGGGTGTCTTGGCCTCTATGATCGTGCCGGTGTTGATAAACATGCGTTTGCTATCGACAACAAAGGCATTGAAGCTGTTGTCATTGACAAGATGAATCCTGATGTTTCCCGGCTTGAGCCCTGCGGCCTTGAAGATGGGACGGGCATAATCTTTGATGAGCTCTTCGGTTTCGGCGTCGCGCACCAATTTGATGCGCCTGCCTTGTGCCTTGGCCGATGAAATCAAGAGTGGCTGTAGGCCTATGAGGGCGATAAGCAGTGAACAAAGCAGTTTGCTGGGTATATGAGAAAAGAAGGCAGTCAATTTCGTTCCAACAATGGGTGGAACTTTCAGCCAAGACTTGATACCAAAGCTATAAAGCATAGTCATAACCTTCTTTGATTATTCAATCCTCCACACGAGATCTGTCAGAGATCAAAGCCACGGAGTTTGCGGGCGGCATGGATTCTGTTTCTCTCGTATCCTCATCTGCAGGCTTGGTCAAAATGTGGCACTGACTGCAAGAATAGAAGAGCGAAAAGGAAAATTGAATGCTCACTACATCGCGGCGCGGCACCATTGAGCCATTCTTCGCTATGGACATCATGGCAAAAGCGAATGCTCTGGCTGCTGAAGGAAAAGATATTGTTCATATGGAAATCGGTCAACCGGGAGCTCCCGCGCCTCGGCTCGTGTGTGAAGCGGCTCAAAAGGCGCTGGTGGATGGACGCATTGGCTATACGGACGCAATGGGGATTATGGGGTTGCGTGAGCGCATCGCCCAGCATTATGCCGATCACTATGGCGTGACCGTTTCCCCACAAGCTGTTGCTGTTACCACAGGGTCCAGCGCAGGGTTCAATCTGGCTTTCCTGTCTCTGTTTGAGGTTGGTGACAGGGTCATTCTTCCCAGTCCGGGCTATCCTGCTTATCGGAACATTCTATTTTCTCTGGGGCTGGAGGTCGTAGAAGTTGAGACGAGGGCTCAGGATCGCTGGAGCCTTACGGCGGAGGATATCCGCAGGGTTCATGCCGAAAAGCCGGTCAGGGGTGTGCTTATTGCCAGTCCGGCAAACCCTTCGGGTACCATTATGGATGCCGAGGCTCTGAAGTCGGTTGTTGAAGTGTGCGACGAGCTGGGGATCTGGTTTATTTCTGATGAAATTTATCATAGCCTTGAATTTGGAATGAAAGCAGAGACCGCCTTGCGCTTTTCTCCCAATGCGGTGATCATCAATTCATTCTCGAAATATTATTGCATGACCGGATGGCGTATAGGCTGGATGATTTTGCCGCAGCTGGCGCAGCGTTCGGTCGAATGTCTCGGGCAGTCTCTTTACCTGTGCCCTCCGATGCTGTCGCAAGTTGCTGCGGTAGCTGCTTTTGATGCTCATGAAGAGCTGGATGTGGTCAAGGATGGGTATGGGCGCAATCGCGAATATTTGATGCAAGCATTGCCCAAGATCGGGCTTGGAGACTTTATGCCGGTCGACGGGGCATTCTACATTTATTGCGATGTAAGCAAGTTGACCAATGATTCCATGGATTTTGCCATGCGCTCACTGAATGAAGCCGGAGTGGCGATAACGCCCGGCGCAGATTTCGACAGAGAGCGCGGCAACCGCTATGTTCGCCTTTCCTTTGCCGGTACCGAGAATGATATGCGAGAGGCCATCAACAGATTGTCAAACTGGCTGGGCTGAATAAGGTCTCGCTAGAAACAAAATCAGAAACAAAAAAAGCCGCATCTCATGAAGATGCGGCTTTTTGTTTAGAAGGTCATTATGGCTCAAAGAAAGCCGGACCGGTTCCACCAACCAGTGCGTTTCGGACGATTGTCTTCCGGCTTTTCTTCTTTAACCACAGCTTCGGTTTCAGGCTGGGCGACTGGCTCCGAAACCTCTTCTGGTTCAGCTACCGGAGCAGACATTGCAGCCTGTTCCTGCGGCTCATCGCTTAAGGTCTCTTCAGCCGTTACCTCTTCAGACACAGCTTCTGGGGCTGGAGCTTCTTCGGCAGCCACATTCTCAGAAACTGCAACTTCTTGCGATGCTTCATCCGCATTGCCTTCACCTTCAGAAGTGGATGGCGCGATCGGATCTGAAGCAGGCTCTGCGTCCAAAGCACTGTCGTCAACAGCAGCCGAAGCTTCAGTCATTTCCTCTGAGGCTGGCTTGACATCTTCAGGCTCGCTTTGGACGTCATCGGTGTTCACCGGAGACGCAGTCTCGTTCTCAGCCAGTTCAATCGCAGCCACTTCAATGCCTTCAGAAGCCAAGGGTGCTCCTTCATAAAACAGAACATCTGGCTGCGCTTCGTCATCATTGGCGTCAGAAGCTGCCGGGCTAAATTCGCCAGTTAGTCTGTAGTCCTCAGGGTTCTCACCAGCCACTTCCATGGCCTCGGCAGTCATTTCCTGAGCATCGGCATCACTGCCGCGGTTGCGGCGATTGCGGCGACCACCTCTGCGGCCTCTGCGTCGGCTCTTCTTAGGCTTGTCCTCGCTGCCGTTCTCATCATCACGCGATTCTGCGCTTTGCTCGGCGGAGCTGTCTGCGACGTCCCCGTCTTCACCCTCTGCGCTTTCGGCCTCGTCATTTTCATCACGCGGCGTTCTGGCTTCTGTTTGAGACTTCTTGCGACGGCGGCGACGGCGGCGTCTTTTGGAACTGCTTTCCTCTTCGCGTTCTTTTTCTTCCTCATCCTGCTCGAAAGCTTCGAAAGCGAAATCGTTGTCGATGTCTTCAAAGGTCTTCATGGAAATGGTCGGTGTCGGAGCGACAGGCTCAGCAAGAGGCTCACCGCGATCAATTTCCAGATGCTTGCCTTCGAGATGATCGTCGACTTCCACATGGATGTGAACACCAAAGCGATTTTCCAGCTCGAACAGATTTTCACGTTTCTGGTTGAGGATATAGAGAGCCACATTGCCACGGGTCTTGACGATCACATGGTGGGTGACGCCCTTGAGCAGATGATCTTCAATGCTGCGCAACACCAGCAGAGCAACAGAAGAGGCCGCTCTTACATAGCCCGTTCCCTGACAATGAGGGCATGGGTCCATGGAGCTTTCCAAAACGCCGGTGCGAATGCGCTGGCGGGACATTTCCATCAGGCCGAAATGAGAAATCCGGCCAACCTGAATGCGGGCGCGATCTGATTTCAGGCAATCCTTGAGGCGTTTCTCGACAGCGCGGTTATTGCGCTTTTCTTCCATGTCGATGAAGTCGATGACCACAAGACCGGCAAGGTCGCGCAAGCGCAACTGACGTGAAATTTCCTCTGCTGCCTCAAGGTTGGTTGAGAGAGCCGTGTCTTCAATATTATGCTCGCGCGTCGAACGGCCAGAGTTGACGTCGATCGAGACGAGGGCCTCTGTTTGATCGATCACGATATAGCCACCGGATTTCAGCGTCACTTGTGGGCTGAACATGGCGTCAAGCTGGCTTTCGATCCCCATGCGAGTGAAGATCGGCTGTGGTTCACGATATGGCTGGACGTTGCGGGCGTGACTAGGCATCAGCATCCGCATGAAGGTCTTGGCTTCTTTGTAGCCTTCCTCACCGGACACCAGGACCTGGTCTATATCCTTGTTGTAAAGATCGCGAATGGAGCGCTTGATCAGCGATCCTTCCTCGTAAACAAGCATAGGCGCAGCAGATTTCAGCGTCAGGTCTCTGACATTCTCCCACAGGCGCAAGAGATATTCGAAATCGCGCTTGATCTCCGTCTTGGTGCGGGAAGCACCTGCCGTGCGCAGAATAACGCCCATTCCGTCAGCAACTTCAAGCTCGGACGCGATCTGTTTGAGGCGTTTGCGGTCGGAGACGTTGGTGATCTTGCGAGAGATGCCGCCGCCGCGTGCGGTGTTTGGCATCAGCACGGAATAACGGCCAGCAAGAGAAAGATAGGTTGTCAGAGCTGCGCCCTTGTTGCCACGTTCTTCCTTGACGACCTGCACGAGCAGAATCTGACGGCGTTTGATGACTTCCTGAATTTTATACTGCTTGGTACGGCGACGGCTGCGACGCTCAGGCACTTCCTCAAGAGCGTCTTCCGCACCTACATGTTCGACGCCGGAATCTTCATCATCGTCGTCGTCATCATCCTCGTCTTCGTCATCATCGCTGGAAGCTGAAAGCTCTTCGTCTTCTTCCTCTTCATCGTCCTCGTTTTCTTCGAGGTCTTCAGGATCAGCGCTCAGGTGATCGTCATCGGACACAGCGTGAGCCTGCGCCGGAGGCGTCTTGTCGTCCTCCTCGGTGCTGTCTTCATCAGAGGCTGCCTGTGGCTCTTCATTCTGAGCGCTTTCCTCGCTTAGCTCAGTTTGAGGAGCACCTTCTTCTGTGGCTTCTGACGTTGACACTACGGATGCTTCAGAAGCCTCTACAGGAGCTGCTTCGTTTTCGCTGACCTCAGCTTCAACCGAAACCCCGGATGCTTCCGGTGTCTGGGCGTCGACAGCTGTTTCTACTTCAACTGGTGAAGCCTCGTTAGCGGTTTCTTCCTTTGAAGCTTCGGCTTCCTGCGTGTTTACAGAGCGTGCTTCCGATCTTCTGTTGGAGCGGCGTCTTCTTGATTTCTTCGCAGGTTTTTCTTCTTCGTGAATTTCGTCATCGTCATGGCCGTGCTCTTCTTCAAGAAGAGCCTGACGGTCTGCCATCGGAATTTGATAATAGTCCGGGTGAATCTCGCTGAAAGCGAGGAAGCCGTGGCGGTTGCCGCCATAATCAACAAAAGCTGCCTGCAGGGACGGTTCGACCCTGGTTACCTTTGCTAGATATATATTGCCACGCAATTGTTTGCGATTGGCGGACTCGAAGTCGAATTCCTCAACCCGATTGCCGCGTACGACAACAACCCGAGTTTCCTCCGGATGCGTCGCATCAACGAGCATTTGATTTGGCATGAAGTGTTTTCTCCACGGAAAGGCGCGCCGACGACCGTTATGGTCGACATGGTCGACACTCGGTAGGTTCGCGCTTCTCCGCTTTTGTCTGATGACGACCCGACCACCATCGGTTCACGGCTGTGCAAATGGTTGAGCGCCAGGGCATGCAGTTTGACTGCAAAGCTATCTCCGGCTGTTTTACTCATCTCTCGACACATCCCTTGGCGGGTCCTCTTGTTGATACTCGATACCAGAGGACGTTTTCTTCCTCGGCAGGGTTCTTGGCATGCAATCCGGACTTTAAATACGCGTTCCAGATTGCCGCGAATTTCAAATGGTTTTCGGGCAAATCCCGAATTTCCGGGCCATGTGCCAGAGCTTGGTATGTCCAGCTTCGCTGGCGCGAATCTCCTGTTGACGTTCAATCTTGGGGAAACGTCGGGTTCTTTCGCCAGTCACGCAATTATGACGATTAGTCTTGAGCCATAAGTGCGGAGTCTCGAATCGGATCATTGCTTGGCAACAATAGCCCAATGGTTCTTGTAGGGTTCATTGCAAAAATATGCAAGTGCAAGGCAATTGAACAATTGAATTGATCCGCTATTTTTGCTGGTTATCTAATATTATTCATACAGATATACCATGTGAGGGTGTGTATAGCACTGTTCTGTCAAGATGTGGTTAACCCTGAGGTATCTATTTCAAGCCAATATGGCAGGTGGAAAATTGATGCTTCTGCTGCTTTCTCGCCACATTTGCTTTTTTGATATGACTGTTGATGAGACCACTCTCCCGTGGAAGAGGCTTATGACACTAGCTATGAAATTGTTCGCTCGCTTTTTGCTATTGGCGCTTTTGCTTTTGGGGGCTTCTGTGAGCGTGACTTACAGTGCTGAGACGGCTGTTGTTGTCCATGGAGCGCGGACGGAGGGGAACAGTAAAAAGGCACAGTTTGTGCTGGATGTATCTGAGCCAGTTGGTTTCAGTGTCTTTGCGCTGGCTGAACCCTATCGTCTGGTGATTGACTTGCCTGAAATGTCATTCCAGATGGAGCAGGGGCTGGGTCATGTGGAACGGGCAATGGTTCAGAATTTTCGCTTCGGCGGCTTTGGGCATTCGGGCGCGCGCGTGGTGCTGGATCTGGCTGGCCCTGCAAAAGTGGCAAAGGCTTTCACTTTGCCACCCGTCGATGGCAATCCCGCACGGATGGTTATCAATCTGGAAGCTGTAAGCAAGAAAGAATTTGCCGAGCAGGCCCTCAGAGATGTTATTCGCATCGATGCGGACGGCAAGCCGCAGTCTAAAGCTGCTTTGGTCGAACCCAAAGAACAGACAAATGATTTAGAGGCAACAGATGCCCGGCCTCTGATTGTTCTTGATCCCGGCCATGGCGGGATCGACACGGGCGCAGTCGCTCCGGGAGTGCAAGAGAGTAAAGTTGTGCTTTCTTTTGCAAAATCCTTGCGTAAATCACTAGAAAAACAAGGGAAATATCGCGTTTTGCTAACGCGGGACAACGACCGGTTCATTTCCCTTTCGAAGCGAGTTGCTTTTGCGCAAAAGCACAAGGCTGACCTTTTCTTGTCCATTCACGCAGATATCGTCAAGGAGCATTACGTTCGAGGCGCAACTGTCTATACGCTTTCTGATAAAGCGTCCGATGCTGTGGCGCACAAGTTGGCGCAGCAGGAAAACCGGTCCGATTTGCTGGCGGGTCTGGAAATCGAGGACACGGATGATGTTGTCGCAGACATCCTGATCGATTTGACAAGACGGGAAACGGCCAACCACTCATCTCTTTATTCCCGCACGCTGGTTGGTGCGCTGAAAGCATCCATTCGCCTGTCCAAGACACCAGAGCGTTCGGCTGGCTTTCGGGTGCTGAAGGCTCCTGATATTCCAAGCGTTCTGCTTGAATTGGGCTATCTTTCGAATAAGGAAGATAGGGCAGATTTGTTGTCCAAGGAATGGCGCGAAAAGGCCATTCTTTCTATTACCAAGTCGATCAATGGCTATTTTTCAAGGCGAACGGTCAATTCTGGTGCATTCCTGATGCGCAAGCCGGGATAGAATCATCTGAGATTAATTGTTGCTTTTTTCGCAAAAATCCCAAGTTTCGCCGTTGTGAAGGCGAGCCATGCCTCTAATGGTTTGCTGTGATAACGATTAGGTGCGGATAAATTTCTTAACAAAGCCCTTTTGCTGCCCCAATGTCATGTGACGGTTGCAAAATGTTTGGTAGCAGAATAAGTCTTCTCGTAGTTTGGTGGGGCGGTTGCCTCTAAGGCTTTGGTGGTGTCGCTGTTGGCTCATAAATGAACCTGCAACTATAGTCTCGCCGGGACTTGTCGAATTTGATCGCTTTAAGCCAGTGTTGTTGATGTGACTATTATGCACTTCGCACGCCAATCATCAGCAATGCTTGAATCGGCATTGTGGGACGAGAACTATTCTTGAGCTGAACAGCTTGAAAACAAGACGCATTTGTAGAACGGGATAAATAGGAACAGATATGATAATTTGGCGCTTCTTCGGCTCTCTTTTTGCCGCAGGTTCGGTTCTGTTCATCGTAATTGCGACAGCTGTTTATGTCTTCCTGAACTCCATGATGGCCGGATTGCCGGACTTCACGGCTCTGAGGAATTATGAGCCGCCAGTGACGACGCGTATTCATGCCGCTGACGGGCAGCTCATGGCAGAATATGCCAGAGAGCGCCGCTTGTTCCTGCCTATTCAGGCTATTCCCGATCGCGTGAAAGAGGCTTTTATCTCTGCTGAGGACAAGAATTTTTACACCCATGCCGGTCTTGATTTTACAGGCATTGCGCGCGCTGTCGTTACCAACGTCAAGAATATGGGGCGGAATCGCCGTCTTGTTGGCGCTTCGACTATTACGCAGCAGGTGGCAAAGAACTTTCTTTTGACCTCGGAACAGTCTTATGAGCGCAAGATCAAGGAAGCTCTGCTTTCCATGCGTATCGAGCAGACCTTTACAAAGCCCGAGATTCTGGAACTTTATCTCAACGAAATGTATTTCGGGATCGGTGTCTATGGTATCGGCTCGGCTGCGCTCAACTATTTCGACAAATCTGTTCATGAGCTGACATTGGCAGAAACGGCCTATTTGGCTGCACTTATGAAAGCGCCGAATAACTATCATCCGCTCCGCCACAAGAAGGCTGCAATCGAACGTCGTGACTGGGTTATCGACCAGATGGTCAGTAACGGTTATGTTACCGTTGAGGAGGCCAATAAAGCGAAAGCAACGGATTTGCAGGTCAAGTTCCGTCCAAGAGGGGCGCATATTTTTGCTGCCGACTATTTCGCTGAAGAGGTTCGTCGCTGGATTGATAAATCATTCGGTGAAGAAAAGCTCTACAATGGTGGCCTTTCGGTTCGTACCTCTCTTGATGTGTCATTGCAGAGAGAAGCGCGCATAGCGCTCAATCACGGTCTGGAACAGTTTGACAAGACCAAGGGGTGGCGCGGTCCACTGACCACGATTGATATCACTGGTGATTGGGGCAAAAAGCTTCTTGATCAGAAACCGCTTTCTGACGTGCCAGAATGGAAAATGGCTGTTGTTCTGGCGACAGAAGGTGGTGAAGCGACAATCGGACTGCGACCCGAAGAGGGCGACGCTGCAGGTTCTGACAAGCGACAGATTACTACCCTTTCCGTCAAGGACATGACATGGGCCAAGTGGGCCAAAGGAGAGCGCAAGGGTAAGGCTGTCAAAAAGGTTTCCGATGTTCTCTCGCCAGGTGACGTGATTTATGTCTCTGCCAAGGAAGATGGCAATTTTACACTGGAACAGATCCCTGAAGTTTCCGGTGCCCTGATTGCAATGGATCCGATGACCGGGCGTATCTTGGCTATCGCTGGTGGCTTCTCGTTTGAACAGAGCCAGTTTGACAGAGCCACCCAAGCTTATCGTCAGCCGGGTTCTTCGTTCAAGCCATTCGTTTATGCGACAGCACTTGATAATGGCTATACCCCATCGAGCGTAGTGATGGATGCTCCGATTGAAATTGATCAGGGCAATGGGCAAGGTGTTTGGCGACCTCAGAACTATGGCGGCAAATTTTATGGGCCTTCGACCTTGCGACTTGGTATCGAGCTGTCTCGAAACGTCATGACTGTGCGTCTGGCCAAGGACATGGGCATGCCGCTCGTTGCCGAATATGCAAGGCGGTTCGGCATCTATGATAATTTGATGCCGGTGCTTTCTATGGCTCTGGGTGCCGGGGAGACGACGGTTCTGCGCATGGTGACTGCCTATTCGATGATTGCCAATGGGGGGAGGCGGATTACTCCAACCTTTGTGGACCGGGTGCAGGACCGCTACGGCAAGACAATTTACAAACACGATCAGCGCATCTGTGAGAATTGTAATGTCCAGCGCTGGGAGCATCAGAGCGAACCCGAGGTTATTGATACGCGCGAGCAAGTGCTTGATCCGATGACTGCCTACCAGATTACGTCCATGATGGAGGGCGTGGTTCAGCGTGGTACGGGTACGATCGTTCGAAAGGTTGTCGGTAAGCCGATTGCCGGTAAAACGGGGACGACCAACGATGAACGAGACGCTTGGTTTGTGGGCTTCTCACCGGATCTCGTTGTTGGTGTCTATGTTGGTTATGATCGCCCGCGCCCTATGGGGCACGCTGCTTCGGGTGGCCATTTGGCTGCGCCGATCTTTGCCGAATTCATGAAGGTGGCTCTCAAAGACAAACCCAAGAAACCATTCAAGGTTCCTGAGGGTATTGAGCTCATCCCGATTGATCGCCGAACCGGTTTGCGGGCGTCAGCACAGGGTGATGGAGTCATTCTTGAGGCCTTCAAACCAGGCACTTTGCCTCCGGATAGTTACTCGGTCATTGGTTTCTCTGATGACATGGGGCGCCCGGTAACGGCTGAAGAAGCTGAACAGGCCTTGACGCAAGGTACGGGTGGTTTGTATTAAAATCGAAAGCTGATCCAATAGAGCGGGTGCGGCGTGGCCAGTGCCCGCTTTATTATTATTGTGTCGGAAGATTTTTTGAATTCGAAGGCAGTGACCTGCCTTCTCTGTGACGAACGAAGAGATAAGCATGCGCGCAGAAATCCAGAATATAGTCGACGAAATCAAGCAGGGTCTTGCTCTGCTGAGGAGGCATCTTTGACTGGGATGTCGCACAAAAACGCCTTTTAGAGCTCAATAATCTCGCTGAAGATCCTGACCTTTGGAACGATCCGCAGAATGCACAAAAGCTGATGCAGGAACGCCAGAAGCTGGAGTCCGCAATCAACGGCTATCTCAAGGCCAATCAGGAGCTTGAGGATTCTATCGAACTCATCGAAATGGGTGAAATGGAAAAAGACGAAGATATTGTTTCTGAAGCGGAACAAACTCTTCACGCCCTTCTGGAAAACATCAATCACCAGCAGACCGAGACAATGCTCTCTGGCGAAGCTGATGGTATGGATTGCTACATAGAAGTGCATTCCGGTGCGGGCGGTACAGAAAGTCAGGACTGGGCCTCCATGCTGCTCAGGATGTATACCCGTTGGGCCGAGAAGGCTGGCTTCAAGGTCGATGTGCTCGAAGTAACGGCTGGCGAAGAGGCGGGCATCAAGGCTGCGACCATCATGGTCAAGGGCGAGAATGCCTATGGCTGGGCGAAAACGGAGTCCGGTGTTCACCGTCTGGTGCGCATTTCGCCGTTTGACAGTCAGGCGCGGCGGCATACGTCCTTCTCGTCGGTGTGGGTCTATCCTGTTATCGATGATACCATTCACATCGAGATCAACGAAAGCGACTGCCGGATTGATACCTATCGCGCATCAGGTGCGGGTGGTCAGCACGTTAACACGACGGATTCTGCTGTTCGTATTACGCACCATCCAACAGGTATCGTTGTTCAATGCCAGAACGAACGCAGTCAGCATAAGAACCGGGCACAAGCCTGGGATATGCTGAGGGCTCGTCTGTATGAGCGCGAATTGCAGATCCGCGAAGACAAGGCCAGTGCTGAGCAGGCTTCAAAAACCGATATTGGTTGGGGCCACCAGATCCGTTCCTATGTCTTGCAACCATATCAGTTGGTCAAGGATTTGCGCACCGGTGTTGAAAGCACCAGCCCTCAAGATGTGCTGGACGGTGCTTTGACCCCATATATGGAAGCCGCTCTTGCTCAGCGGGCCTATGGTACAGAGGGAGATGCTCCCGTAGACGATCTGGTCTAATTTTCGTTATGTTTTTAAAAGCCCGGCATTGATCGGGCTTTTTATTTGTTTCAATTTCGAGTCGAGCCTGCCATGAGCGAAAATAATGAAACTGTTGAAATCAGGAATGCTCGTTTGGAAGACATTCCTGCCATTCACGCCATTTACTCCTATCATGTCATGAACGGCCTTGCTTCTTTTGAAGAGACCGCGCCCTGTGTTGCTGAAATGGGGCGGCGTTTTGCAGCTATTGCCAAAAGCAAACGCCCTTACCTGGTAGCGACTATTGCTGGTCAGGTTGTTGGCTATGGGTATATGAGCGACTATCGTACACGCGTTGCTTATCGCTATAGCTTGGAGAATTCCATTTATATGCATAAGGATCATGCCGGGAAGGGCATTGGTCTTGCCTTGCTAAACCGTCTCCTGTACGAGGCTGAACTGCTCGGCTATCGACAAGTCATTTCTGTAATCGGCAATAGCGAAAATATCGCTTCGATCAAATTGCATGAAAAAGCAGGTTTTGAGAATGTCGGGACGCTGAAATCGGTGGGTTTCAAATTCGGTCGCTGGGTGGATAGCGTTATGATGCAAAAGTCACTTGGGGACTCGGACAAAAGCTTGCCAGACACTGACCCCACGCACTTTGTTCGTCCAGAATAGCTACCGACTATTTCACCGCGGCTGTCTTTTGTTTCGCAAGCCACAGATCAAGTTTTGGTTTCTTCGATTTGGGTTATCAAAAGCTCTGAAGCTGAAGCTTTTGGCGCAACGAGACTTTTTTGTCTCATTTGCAGCGGTGCTCAGGCTTAGGCCTTTTCTTGAGCTTTTTACAAACCGCGCAAACCTATGCTGACCACATCAAACCGGCTAACAAGGACGTTAGGGTTAGCGGCTTAGCAAATGCATTTGGCTGTTCTGATGGAGATGCTTTGCAATTGGATGCCTAGGGTAAGTGAAAATAACCCTAGATTAACTTTTGCAATTCTTTTCCTGCGATAAGAAAGGAATAGGGGTTAACTGCCTTGCTGCCTACGCGAGTTTCAAAGTGAAGATGCGGTCCGGTGGAGCGTCCTGTCGAGCCAACCCTCCCGATGATCGTGCCGGTTCTTACACGATCTCCAACCTTGGCAAGGGTCTTGCTCATGTGGGCATAGCGACTAACGACGCCGTTGCCATGGTCGATTTCAACCATCAAGCCATATCCGGAGCGTGGGCCGGCATAGGTTACGGTTCCGTAACCGGCAGAACGAATGGGCGCGCCATATTGGTCTGCTATGTCAATGCCCGAATGCATGGACATGCGATCGAGGAAGGGGTCTTTGCGAATGCCGAACTTGCTGGACAGATGTCCTGTTGGCAAAGGATGGGTGATCGGCAACTTCTTGACCTGATTCTTTAGCTGCACGAAACGGTCAAGTTCAATTTCGACCTTTTCGGCATCTTCAGCCAATTGATCATGATCATAGTCTTCAGCGGAAATCGGGATGTAAGGACCACCGACTGCGGCATTTTCCGAAGGTGCATCAACCTTGATGCCCAATGATGCAATGCGCTCTGAAACCCGGTTGGATTTATATCTGAGATCTTGCAGCAAGTTATGCAGGATCATTTTGCTATCAAGCATTTCCTGCTCTAGCCGGCCAGCTGCATCAGCCAGTTTAACGATGGTCTTGTTCTCGCCATGTGGTAATTCAGGCGCATCAATGACCGACCGTTCATCATTTTGAGCAAGCTGAATGGTTTCATCTGTCAATAGAGGCGTGGTCAATTCATCCGCTTGCGAAGCTACGTCGGTTTCGCCATCTTCTTCAGTCAATGAATTTGTGCTTCTGAAGCCAAGCTTGGTGAGTTCAGCAAATCGATTGGAAATGGCTTCTGGCGTCGTGTTTGCCATTGCAATTTGATTGCTGGCGGCGGGTTTTTCACTTTCTGCAGACGCCTGCTTGCCGTTCTTGCGCCAAGGGGCTGTTCTTGGGAGAGGGACCTTCAGTTCGGTGCGAATGGGCAAGCCAGCATTGCGTGCTTTGGAGATGATCGGTTCTAGTACAGAAGAATAGGCTTCAAAATCGGCTTGCTTCTGCATGAGGTTTTGGACATGGCTTTGCAGCGCTTGCTGATCGAGCATCTGGCGGCTGGCTATTCTGTCAATTTGGCTGCGCAGCTGAACAATGCGGTCTTCATATTCGCTCTTTATTTGAGCTTGTTCCGAGCGGGAGAAGGTGATGATGTCGTCGCGAAAAACCAGATAGGCTGTCGCGGACAAATAAAGGGCACTGAACAATAGGCCTGTTATGAAGAGACAGGATACGATCCACGGTCTGACGACAAAGTCCTGAACCGTATCACCATGAGCAATGATGATGCGATGCGGTTCACGACGGCGACCAAACTCTTTACTTTTTGCTCCAGACAGCATCCAACACCCAGCTAATAGACACCAATATTGTCGGTTTATTAGGCTAGGAATATGGTTAATATTTCGTTTACATTTCCGGCGATGGATGCTTCCCTGAGGGGGTGAAGCTGTTTATTTTTAACGTGTTGCGCTATTTTTCTCGATGTGTCTGTGTGGTTATAATTCACAAATCGAGGACGTGTCATTTCGTCCTCGAATCGATGTCGGTGCTTGTTGCTCTATTTTGAAGAGGCCAGGCCTTTGGCAGCTTGTAGCACTTGGTTTGCATGGTCCTTGACCTTCACCTTGCGCCAGATTTCGTTAAGCACTCCTTCGGCATCGATCAGGAACGTGCTGCGTTCGACGCCCATATAGGTTTTTCCATACATCTTTTTCTCCACCCACACTCCATATGCCTCGCAGACTTCCTTTTCGGTGTCTGCAGCCAAGTCGATGGAGAGATTGTGTTTTTTGACGAAATTGTCGTGTTTCTGGGCGCTGTCGGGAGAAACGCCGATGATCTTGATGCCCAATGCTGCGAAATCTTGCGAAAGGGCGCTAAAATCCAAAGCTTCTGTTGTGCAGCCGGGCGTGTTGTCCTTGGGGTAGAAATAAAGAACGACCGGATTTCCTTTGAATTGGCTTAGGGATAATTCTCCATTGCCGTTTGTTTTCAGGGTGAAGTCGGGTGCTCGGCTTCCCACTTCCAGCTGCAGATTATCTTTAGACATTGGCCATCCTTTCGTCTTTTTTCTACATAATGATTTGTGGTTGTAGATAGTGCAAGTCAGATCCCGATTTGCAGCATACTCTGGTTTGTGGCGTTGCGGTGTTTCTAGAGCTGTTTTCGATTGGATTTTATTCAAAAATTTGAACTTTTGCAGCTAGAAACCACTTGCTGGTCAACCGAATCTAGCCTAACAAATCTACAGGATATCTGTGGGTGGCAGGGCGTTTGAGGCCTGATTTCGTAAATATGGAGGCATATTACTTTGGCTAATCGCTTGGAGATGCCACCAGAGCAGGAGGCTCAGTCCGACCCAGAGATAAGATCTCCACAATCTTTAGAGAAGGAAAAAGGGAAGTCCAAAGTTTGGAAGCCCTTGGCTATTGCTGTTGCCGCGCTGATGGTTGTCGTCTTTCTTCTTGTAGGAGGTCTTGCCGCGCGGCTTTATTATGCGCCATTTTCTATCGGAGAGTTGCGATCTCAGGTTGAGGCATTCGCTTCCCAATATTTGCCAGTCGGTCAAAGTCTGCAAATTGCAGATGTGAGAGTGGGTATTTCTGAAGATCACCGTCTATCTTTGCAGCTTTCTGATGTGAAGCTGTCTGACGCCAATGGTGACTTGCTTTCGACCCCCAGAATCGATCTGGAAGTCGGTTTGCTTGCGCTCCTGAAGCAGGAAATTCGCGTTCGGAAAATCACGATTTTGAGTATGAAGCTCAATGTTCTGCGCGATCAGACTGGGCGGCTGCTCATCGCGGGGCAGGATCCCGGGCGTTTTGGTAAAAATGCTGATGATAATACTCGGGTTTATGATCCCAATGAGCCTCAGTTTGTCTCCGTTCTCAATGCGATGCGAAGGGCTATCAAGCCATTGGCTGATGAGGACCCTGAAAAACGGCCTCCGCAAATCTTGATTCGTAACACGCAGGTAGCCTTGAGGGACGAGGTTACGGGCCACAGTAAAGATTATAAGAATGCGGCATTCGCCTATACGCCGCTTGGTGAAAAAGACAATCTTTGGCGTATCGATTTTGCCTATGATGGTCGCCATGGTCGTATCCATTCTGCCATGGGTGAAATCGCTGTCGATTCTGAGAACAAGGCCGAGCAGAAGCGGAATATCCAGCTCATTTTTGAGAATGTTTCCTTGCCGGACTTGCTGCCGCGCTTTTCGGGAGAAAACAATAATTTCAATTTCAGCTCTGCGTTTGCCGGTTGGGCCCAGCTAAATTTCGATGATGCTGATGCTTTGTCCAGCTTCAGGGCCGATCTCAAGATCGGCAAGGGCGTCATGGAGTTTGGGGAGCAGGACAATGCTTATCTGGACAGTGCTTCCTTCCGCGTTGAATGGGGCTCCGAAACCCATGAGCTGCGCCTGATTAGCAGCAATATTCTGTTCGGCAAGACCGGAGGTTCGTTTGTTGGCCGAGTGGTTTGGCCAGATACTGTTGACGGAAACATCATCGTTCAGCTTCAAGGCAACGATATCGTTCTGGCTGCAAGAGACAACCCTTACCCTGAGAGGATGCTCAACCAATTGCTGTTGCAGGCGCGCGTGAACCGAAAAAGCAGCATAGTCACCATTGATGACTTCGGGATGTTTGCGGATGGCGGGCAAGTTGAAGGGCGTGGCACGATAGAACCGGTTAGCGGCGAGTTTTTTTTGAAGATGGGCTTTGACATTTCTGCGATGCCATATGATTTGCTCTTGCATATGTGGCCGGTCAACATCGCTAACGGAGCCAGAAAATGGCTTTTGGAAAATTTGCAGGGCGGACGCACGACCGGTGCTCACTTTGACGTTGCACTTACAGAGAGCATGCTCAAGCGCAATGAGGAAGGGCGCCTTGTTTTACCCGATGATTCTGTTCAAGGTAAGTTCGGTTTTGAAGGTGCCATGTTGAAGAACTTTGGTGATTTGCCTTCCAGCGACCAGCTTTCCGGTACGGGCACTGTAACAGGGCGAACCTTCCAGACGAGCATCGAAACCGGTCGGTTTGTCACCAAATCCAAGCGCTACTTCGCCATTAGTGATGGTCGCTTTGAGATACCCGATCACTCACAAAAGCCCGCAACCGGGATTCTTACCTTGCAAGGCGAGGGTAGTGCGCTTGCTTTTGGCGAAATTGTCGATAGTGACCCTCTGAACACCTTGAAGAAAGAAAAGCAGAAAGTCTCCGATCTTTCCGGTACTGCAAGCGCCAAGGTTCGCCTCAGTTTCCCGTTCATCAAGTCTTTGAAGATTGATGATGTTCAATATGACGCCCAGATTGTGCTGAAAGCAGGGGCAAGCAAGGCCCCGATACGGGGGCATGAGGTTTCTGATGCGGATGTGGTCATCAATACAGATGGCAAGCGCATGGAAATCAGCGGCACCGCGATGCTGGATGGCATGAAGGCCGGACTTGAGATCATGTCATCGGAAACAGACGCCAAGGACTCTTCGGCGGTGTTTGACATTCTTGTGTCAGACAAGGACAGGAGCAGATTTGGTCTCGGGCTGGAAAGCTGGTTGCGTGGTCCGATATCTGTTCGTGTGACCCAGAATGGCGCCAAGCCCAAGGTTACGGGGATTGAAGCTGATATTACAAAAGCCGAGCTTGATTTGAATGAACTGGGGTGGAGCAAAAAGCCAAATGTAAGAGGTCAGGCAACATTCGAACTGATTGATAATGGTGATCGGTTTGATGTTGAAAATATCGCCGTTTCGGGTGATGGCTTTGATGCTGAGGGCACAGTTTCCATTAGCAAGGATCACGGCTTGCAGGCGCTTAGTTTTTCAAAGCTGGTGTTAAGTCGTGGAGACAGTTTGGCCATTGATGTGTCTCGGAATGAGGCCGGACCTTACAATGTCACTGTTCGCGGGAAACTGCTCGATCTTCGAGGGAAACTGCTCGGAGGGTCTTTCATTGCCAATGAAACAAAGAAGGGCGATGGAAAAGACAGCCTGATGCTTCACGCCAAGATTGATCGGGTCATCGGCTTGTCCGGGCATTCCATTTCTGACTTCAATGCGTCGGTGCGCATGACCAAAGGGGATATAACCAAGATCGATGCCCACGGTATGTTGGATGGAACCAGCCCCGTCGAGCTGACTACGAAAATGGAGGAATTTCCAACGCTGCATCTTGATGTGCGCAACGCGGGTAATTTCCTCAGATTGCTGGGCACAGTTGATCGGGTTGAGGGGGGGCGGCTGGCCTTGTCGGCTGCACTTAAAAAGGGTCTCTCCAGTATATCCGGTTCTTTGTATTTGAAAGATTTTCAGATCATCGGACAGGTCAATAAACAACAGTCATCGAAATCAACCACTCAAACCGTCAATAGCGGTTTTGACTCCTTCTCTCTCTATTTCAAGGGCGAAAACGGATTGTTCGATCTTCGGCGTGGCATATTGAAAGGCCCTGTTTTGGGGGCGACGGTAGATGGTTCTATCGATATGAAATCTCGTATCATGAATCTTTCTGGCACCTATCTTCCTGCCTACAAGGTCAATAATATTTTCAGCCGACTTCCGATTATTGGTCGCGCTCTTGGCAACAGAAAGAATGAAGGACTGCTGGGAATAACCTACGTGGTCAAAGGCAAAATGAGCAATCCGACGCTGATCGTGAACCCGGCGTCCCTTTTGGCTCCTGGTGTGTTGCGAAAGATATTTGAATATTGACAGGGTTCGACCGACTAACAGTCTTGTGTCGTGCCAACATGCTAACAAGCGCTTATAAAAAAGGCTCCCCTCGGGAGCCTTTTGCTTTTCCTGATTTGCAACCCCTAATCTGAGGCTTGCCGTTATCTTACGACATTTTCAGAAGGACGTGCTTCTTCTTGCCCATGGACAGCTTGATAACCCCGTCTTCATTGAGGTCGGCTTTTGTTACGGACATGCTGTCGTCGGATACGGTTTCGTCGTTGAGCTTCAGCGCTCCCCCTTTGATGGAGCGGCGAGCTTCTCCGTTTGACTTTGCAAGACCGGCGGTCACAAAGGCGCTGAGAATGCCGATTCCGGCTTCCAGATCACTTGCGGGCACTTCGATGGTTGGCAGATTGGCCGCGGCGGCTTGGCCCGCTTCGAAGGTCTTGAATGCTGTTTCTGCAGCATTTTCTGCTTCTACGCGCGTGTGGATCAGAGCCGTCGCTTCCGTTGCCAGGATTTTCTTGGCCTCGTTCAGTTCATTGCCCTCCAACACTTCAAGACGTTTGATTTCATCGATTGGCAGTGTGGTGTACAGTCTGAGGAAGCGACCGACATCGGCGTCGGATACGTTACGCCAGAACTGCCAGTAGTCGTAGGGGCTGTACATGTCACCGCGCAGCCAGATGGCGCCGGAAACTGACTTGCCCATCTTGGAGCCATCAGACTTGGTGATCAGCGGCACTGTGAGGGCAAAGCATTCTGCATTGTTGATGCGGCGGCAAAGATCGATGCCGGAGACAATGTTGCCCCACTGGTCAGACCCGCCCATTTGCAGGCGGCAGCCATAAAGCTTGTTCAGCTGCGTGTAGTCATAGGCTTGCAGAAGCATGTAGTTGAATTCGAGGAAGCTAAGGGCTTGCTCGCGCTCAAGGCGCAGGCGAACGGAATCGCGGGCCAGCATCTGGTTCACCGATACACGGGAGCCGATATCACGCAGAAACTCAACATAGTTCAGTTCGAGCAGCCAGCGTGCATTGTCTTCCTGAATGGCGTCTGTCGGACCATCGCCAAACTCGAGCAGCTTGGAGAAGACCTCGCGGATGCTTTCCTTGTTCTGCTGGATTTTTTCAGGCGTCAGGAGCTGGCGGGTTTCGTCGCGTCCGGATGGATCGCCCACCATGGTGGTTCCCCCACCCATCAAGGCGATCGGGCGGTGGCCGGTCTTTTGCATCCAGTGCAGGATCATCATGGAAACGAGGTTGCCTACATGAACAGATGGCGCCGTGCAGTCATAGCCCACATAAGCAGTTACCGTCTCCGAGTTAAAGAGTTTGTCCAACCCTTCCGGGTCTGAGCACTGATGAATGAAGCCACGCTCACTCAAAGTGTGAAGAAATTCGGATTTGAAGGCGGTCATGCCGCTTTTTCTCCTTAAAGATACGGTTGTTACTGCTAGTCTGGCCTGATGTCTTTGATGTTGGGCACACCGGATGCATTGGCCTCTCGGGGAGTTGGTCTATCAAAGATCATGGCAAAGATCACTAACAAGATTGGGGAGACGGGGACAAAAATGGCAAAAAATGAGAAAAAACTGTCGCTTGCTGTAGGTCTGATGAGTGGAACGTCCTGTGACGGGGTGGATGCTGCGCTTATTGAAACCGACGGGGAGGGGCTGGTTCGATCGATTGCCTCGATATTTCGCCCCTATGATTATCAGGAGCAGGTGCTTTTGCGGCAGGCGCTCGTCGATGCCAAAGGCATGAAGGACAGAAAGGCCCGCCCCGGATGTCTGGTGGAAGCTGAAGCGCTGGTGACCCGCGCCCATAAGGAGGCTGTATCGCAGCTCTTGTCACAAAAGGGGGCCTCTGGCCTAAAGCCCGATGTAATCGGTTTTCATGGTCAGACTGTCTGGCATGATCCGTCCGCAGGTGTGACAGTGCAGATCGGTAATGGGCAGGCACTGGCCAATGCGGTCAAGATCCCTGTCGTGCATGACTTCCGCGCGGCGGATGTGGCTAAGGGCGGTCAGGGAGCCCCGCTTGTGCCGATCTACCACAAGGCCTTGCAGGCATCGAGCGTCATTCCTTTGCAACAACCTTTGGCAATTATCAATATTGGCGGGGTGGCAAATATCACCTGGATTGGCAAAGACGGGGCGCTGACGGCATTTGACAGCGGTCCGGGCAATGCCCTGATCAACGATTGGGTGTTTGGTAAGAAAGGGCTGTCGATGGACGAAAATGGCGCGATTGCCGCCGAAGGTTCGGTTGATTTTCTGGCTCTGATTGGTTTGATGGGCAACCCGTATTTTCGTAAAGCCGCACCAAAGTCTCTGGACAGGAACGCCTTCGGTCTGGCCCCTATTGAGGCCCTCTCGCTTGAAGATGGAGCCGCGACACTGACGGCCTTTACGGTCGAAACGCTCTGCCTTGGACTAGAGCATATGGAGATTATGGAAGGTGAGCCCGCTAAAATGGTTGTCGTTTGTGGCGGAGGCCAGCATAATGACTATATGATGGCCCAACTTGGCGAGGCTTTGGATAGTCCTGTCATGTTGGCCGATGATCTTGGGTGGAACGGGGATGGTCTGGAAGCTGAGGCTTTCGGATATCTCGCGGTTCGGTCTGTGAAAAAAATGCCACTTACATTTCCCGGAACGACCGGGATAAAGGAGCCTCTTACAGGCGGCGTTCTGTCACCGCCGGTTTGAACCAAGACCAAGGCTGAAACACGACAGGAAACGGGGGTTTTTCATGGTCAGTGTTCCTAGCAATAGGGGATATGAAATAACGGCAGCGAGCCTATCAAAGCGATATGATGGCTATGAAATTGAAGAAACACACGGGTGGTTTCTCGAAATGCTGCCACCAGCTCCAATGAGCGTTCTCGATATTGGAGCTGGTTCGGGGCGAGACGGGCTCCACTATGCCGCAAAAGGCTACAAGGTTACGGCGGTAGAGCCAACGGACGCTTTCAGGAAGATCGCCATGGCCAAGGATGGGGCTGATGCGATTGAATGGATCGAAGATACCCTTCCTGAGCTCGCTTCTCTGGAACAGCGATCTTTCGACATCATCACGCTGATTGCGGTTTGGATGCATCTGGATATGGATGAGCGGCAAGAAGGAATCGTGCGCCTGTTTGATCTGCTCAATCCTGGCGGTTTTCTTGCAATGACTGTTCGTCACGGTGAGCCGCCAGAGGGGCGCTTGATGTTCGAAGTGCCCGACGAGGAAATTATTGAAG
Organism: uncultured Cohaesibacter sp.; assembly: GCF_963664735.1. NCBI lineage: Bacteria > Pseudomonadati > Pseudomonadota > Alphaproteobacteria > Hyphomicrobiales > Cohaesibacteraceae > Cohaesibacter > uncultured Cohaesibacter sp. Next base: position 501,078 of record NZ_OY761553.1, read on the forward strand.
CTGCGCGCGGGTTGGGGCTTTCTCTGGTTAGTCATGCCAATGTTGAATCAACTCAACCCCTCAATAGAGCTAAGGGCATTACATGGAGCCGCTTTGCCTTCCGTAAGGGGTAATTTTACCTTCATTCTTGTCTGAAAAACAAAAAAAGGCCGCTTTGAAAGCGGCCTTTTTAATGGGTGTTGGCAATGAAGACTTCTAGAGCCTGATTGCCGAATCCGATTGGTCGTCAACCTCGGTGATCTCTTCTAGCTGAGAGGGATCAAAGCCGATGCGTTTGTCCAGATAGTTGGCGCAAACGTTGATCAGCTGGTCTGTCTCTTCCTTGAAGAAGTGGTTGGCACCCGGAATGATTTCCTGATCGATAACGATACCCTTTTGGGTCTTGAGTTTGTCGACGAGGGCCTGAACATCCTTGTGTGGCACAACCTTGTCCATGCCGCCATGGGTGATAAGCCCCGAAGAAGGGCAAGGGGCAAGGAAAGAGAAGTCATAAAGGTTGGCCGGAGGGGCAATGGAAATAAAGCCCTCCACCTCAGGGCGGCGCATAAGCAATTGCATTCCGATCCAGGCGCCGAATGAAAAGCCTGCAATCCAAACGCCGGGAGCTTCGGAGTGGAAGGTCTGGACCCAGTCCAATGCTGCGGCTGCGTCTGACAGCTCGCCAACACCATGATCAAAGGTGCCTTGAGATCTTCCAACGCCACGGAAGTTAAAGCGAAGGACGGTAAATCCACGTCGGGCGAACATGTAATAGAGATTGTAGATAATCTCGTTATTCATGGTTCCACCGAAACGCGGATGTGGATGAAGAATCAGTGCGATTGGTGCCTTGCGGTTTTTGGCAGGGTGCAGCCGTCCTTCCAAACGCCCGGCAGGGCCATTAAAGATCACTTCTGGCATAGGTTGCCCGTTCTCTTTCAAATTGGTTTGTTTGGTGAATCCGGCACGTTTCGTCTGAAATTGCTCTGGTCGTTATTTACAACTGCCCGCTTCTTGGATTAGAAGGGGGATTAAACTTGACTAATTGATACAAGTTTAATATGTCTTGGTTTAGAACGATTCAAAACTAGCTAGCGTGCGATCCATTTGATTGCCCTTCTTAACACAAGTGGATGGTCGAATTTCAAGTCTTTTCGAGCCTGTCAGACGAAATACTTTATCGTTTTGGCTTAAAACGGGTCGATTTATGGTTCTAGCCGAAGATAGCTATCCTTCCAGGAGTGCTTGGGCAGGGCGAATACAGGAATAAAGATGGTGCGTTCTTATCTTGATTACAATGCGACAGCGCCTTTGCGTCCCGAGGTCAAGGCCGGAATGGTTGACGCTTGGGATCTTGTTGGCAATGCGTCATCCGTTCACAAAGAAGGCCGAGAGGCTCGCGCTGCCATCGAGCGGTCAAGACAAGATGTGGCTGATCTGGTGGGGGGCTCTGCGCGTCGGGTGATTTTCACCTCTGGTGCGAGCGAGGCCAATATGCTGGCGCTGACCCCCAACATGAAAGTTGAATATCAGCCAGATCCTGCTTCCGTGCTTTATGTGAGTGCAATCGAGCATCCTTCCGCTTTGTCTGGTGGTCGTTTCGATGCCGATAGTCGGCGGGTGATTCCTGTGTTGCAAAATGGTCTGGTTGATCTTGATGCTTTGCGTCAATTGCTTAAAGAGCATGACCCGCAGTCCGGGCGGCCGATGATTGCTGTTATGGCTGTAAATAGCGAGACCGGTGTTATTCAACCGATTGCCGATCTCGCTGAGATAGCTAAAGAATTTAATGCCTATTTCCATCTCGATGCTGTTCAGGCTGCGGGCCGTATTCCGCTTGATATGACTAGTCTGGGCTGTTCGAGCCTTTCGCTTTCCGCTCATAAGCTCGGAGGTCCGAAAGGTGTCGGAGCATTGGTGATGGCGCAAGAAGGCACGGAGCCCGAGCCCCTGATTACCGGTGGTCCTCAGGAGAACAGGCTGCGGGCAGGTACGGAAAATGTTGCTGGTATCGTCGGGTTTGGAATTGCCTGTCGATTGGCAAATGAGGATTTGAAACGCCCAGATGGGTATGCGCGTTTGTCCGGCTTGCGCGATCAGTTTGAACTTCGCCTAAAAGAGCTCGTGCCAGAGGCTGTCATCTTCGGGGGAACTGCTCCTCGGGTTGGTAACACCTCTCAGTTCGCCATTCCGGGATTGAAAGGCGAAATGGCACTCATAAGGCTGGACCTGGCCGGGGTTGCTGTCAGTTCCGGATCGGCTTGTTCGTCAGGCAAGGTTTCGGCTTCCCATGTGCTGTTGGCGATGGGATATCAATCCGAAATTGCGGCTGGGGCCATCAGGATGAGCCTTGGCTGGGCAAGCAAAGAGCCTGAAATTAATGCACTTTTTGAGGCTCTTGAACAAATATGCGTCAAAAACTCAAAAAATAGTATAAGGGGCATTGAGAAGGCGCGTTGAGCACGCTTATATATGGGGCAAGGACTGATCTCATTGTGCGATAGGGACGTGCTCTGATTTCAAAACGGGTGTGCCATCGGTCCGGGGCTGGTGGCATTTAAGCAAGGACAAGATGAGTTAAAAACTGCGATCGGGCATCTTGGAATTCTTTTGTTTTGCCAACAGACCAGTGTTGGATCCCACGATAATGCAGGAACTGGGCGAGCAGCCCTGACCGGCGGTCTTTGAAACCGCTCAGGAATGGAGTAACGAATGGCTGCTGTTAAGGAGACGGTCGATCAAGTCAAACAGATCGACGTTGACCAGTATAAATACGGCTTTGTGACGGATATCGAATCTGAAAAAGCGCCGTTAGGACTGAGTGAAGAGGTTATCCGCTTCATTTCCGCCAAAAAGAATGAGCCGGAATGGATGTTGGAATGGCGTCTGGATGCCTACAAGCGTTGGTTGACCATGGAGGAACCAACCTGGGCAAAGCTCGACTATCCGAAACCCAAGTTCAACGATATCTATTATTATTCCGCGCCGAAAGTTGCTGAAGGGCCAAAGAGCCTTGACGAAGTAGATCCGGAGCTTCTCAGAACTTATGAGAAACTCGGCATTCCGCTTCAGGAGCAAGAAATTCTGGCCGGTGTGACCGAAGAGAACCGCCAATATTCCAAAGTGGCTGTTGATGCTGTTTTCGACTCCGTTTCAGTTGCAACGACTTTCAAGGAAGAGCTGAAAAAGGCCGGGGTTATCTTCTGCTCTATCTCAGAAGCGATCCGCGAGCATCCTGAGCTGGTCAAAAAGTATCTGGCTTCTGTTGTGCCCGTCTCGGATAACTTCTATGCAACGCTCAACAGCGCTGTCTTTACCGATGGCTCCTTTGTCTATGTGCCTGAAGGGGTGCGCTGCCCGATGGAGCTTTCTACCTATTTCCGCATCAATGAGCAGAATACGGGGCAGTTCGAGCGCACGCTGATCATTGCCGACAAGGGTGCTTACGTGTCCTATCTGGAAGGCTGCACGGCACCTCAGCGCGACGAGAACCAGTTGCATGCTGCTGTGGTCGAGCTGATTGCTCTGGAAGATGCCGAGATCAAATATTCGACGGTCCAGAACTGGTATCCGGGCGATAGCGAAGGCAAGGGCGGTATCTATAACTTCGTTACCAAGCGTGGCGACTGTCGCGAGAAAAACTCCAAGATCTCGTGGACGCAGGTTGAGACAGGCTCTGCCATCACATGGAAATATCCGAGCTGCATTCTGCGTGGAGAGAACTCCACCGGCGAGTTTTACTCGATTGCCATTTCCAATGGCTATCAGCAGATTGACAGTGGAACCAAGATGATCCATCTGGGCAAAAACACCTCGTCGAGGATCATTTCCAAGGGCATCTCTGCAGGGCGTTCCAACAACACCTACCGTGGTCTTGTTTCCGCTCACAAAAAGGCCTCCGGCGCCCGTAACTTCACCCAGTGTGACAGCTTGCTGATCGGCGATCAGTGCGGTGCTCACACGGTGCCATATGTGGAGAGCAAGAACGCCTCGGCGATCTTTGAGCATGAAGCAACGACCTCGAAAATCTCCGACGACCAGATGTTCTATTGTCAGGCGCGCGGCATCGGCGAAGAGGAAGCTGTGGCGCTCATCGTCAACGGGTTTGTGAAGGATGTGATCCAGCAGTTGCCGATGGAATTTGCGGTCGAAGCGCAAAAGCTGATCAATATTTCTCTAGAAGGATCAGTTGGCTAGGCACATTTCATGTTTCATGAAATGTTGTTCCGCCATTGCGCTTGGCCCCTCTGGACGGGGTTACAGACAAATATGATTACTGGGATGGCGAAGCGTAAGACACGCAGCGCCTGATGACCACACCCACACAGGATTAGACACAATGTTGGAAATCAAGAATCTTCATGCAGAAGTAGAAGGCAATAAAATTCTCCGTGGTATCGACCTGACCATTAAACCGGGTGAAATCCATGCCATCATGGGCCCGAACGGTTCGGGAAAATCCACGCTCTCCTATGTGCTGGCGGGCAAGGATGATTATGAAATTACAGAAGGGGAAATTCTCTTCAATGGTGAGAATGTGCTGGAAATGGAGCCCGATGAGCGTGCTGCTGCCGGCTTGTTCCTGGCCATGCAATATCCGATCGAGATCCCCGGTGTTGCAAACATGACCTTCCTGAAGACTGCGCTTAACGCCCAGCGCGTAGCGCGTGGCGAGGGGGAACTTAAGACTCCCGACTTCATGAAGAAAGTCAAGGAACTGTCTGCCAAGCTCAACGTTACGCAGGAAATGCTGCGGCGTCCGCTTAACGTTGGTTTTTCCGGTGGTGAGAAGAAGCGCAACGAGATCTTGCAGATGGCTCTGCTGGAGCCGAAGCTTTGTATTCTCGACGAGACCGATTCCGGCCTCGATATTGATGCGCTGCGGATCGTTTCCGAAGGCGTCAATGCGCTCAAATCGCCGGAACGCTCCATGCTGGTCATCACCCACTATCAGCGCCTGCTGAACTACATCGTGCCTGACGTGGTGCATGTCATGTATAAGGGCAAGATCGTCAAGACCGGTGATAAATCTCTGGCTCTGGAGCTGGAAGAAAAAGGCTATGCCGAATATACCGGCGAAGCAGCGGCTTGATTGGGAGGACTGTTATGACGCAACCTGCAATCAAAATGCCAGCAGATCAGGCTCTGGAAAGCTTGATGAAATCTGCTCTGGACGGCCTGCCGGGCAATGCTGATTTTTCATCATTGCGGTCGGCTGCAGTTTCTGCTTTTGAAACAGATGGGCTGCCAACGCGCCGGGTCGAGGACTGGAAATATTCCGATCTCAAACGCGTGATGCCTGCTGATCTCGCACTTGCTGCGCCGGTAACGGCTGAGACGGCCAAGGAGCACTTGTCTGGCTCCAATATTCTCAGTGATGTAGATGCATACCGGCTGGTTCTGGTCAATGGCAGTTTCTCTGCTGAGCTTTCTGACCTTGATGGTCTGGAAGATGCGATCTTGGTGCGCTCTGTTGCCGATGCGCTTCAGGCCGGTGAGTTTTCGCTTGATGATCCTGAAATTGCAAAGGGTGATATCGCTCTGTCGCTTAATACAGCTCTGCTTCAGGATGGTGTCATTGTCGAGATCGCCGAAGGGGCCGAGATCAGCAAGCCGATTGAAATTCGCCATGTGATGCTGGGCGGTGGTCTTGCCACCTTGCGCAACCGCGTTGTAATCGGTAAAGGCGCCACTGTGGGGGTTATTGAAACCTTCGTGGGCGATGATGTTTCCTATCAGCTCAACAGTGCGATTGACTACCGCATCGGCGATGAAGCCAAGCTCAATGTTTTGCGCATCATCAACGAGGGCGACAATGCGATCCACCTTGGGTCAACCACGGCTATCGTGGGCGGCAAGGTGCATTTTGAGCATTTCACCCTGTCAGCAAGCGGTCAGTTTGTGCGCAGCCAGTCTTTTGTGGCCATGCTGGGCGAATTTAGCGATGCCGATCTATTCGGAGCCTCTCTGGTCAACGGCAAGCGCCATAGTGATATTACGCTGAAAATGGATCATGCAGTGCCAAACTGCAATTCCAAGGAGCAGTATCGCACGGTGCTTGATGACAAGGCCGAGGGCGTATTCCAGGGACAGATCATCGTTCGCCAATATGCTCAGAAGACCGATGCCAAGATGATGAGCCAGGCCTTGCTGTTGTCTGAAGATGCTTCCTTCAACAACAAGCCCGAGCTTGAAATCTATGCCGATGACGTTGTCTGCGGGCATGGCGCGACCTGCGGCGATCTGGACGAGGATCTGCTGTTTTATCTCAGGGCTCGCGGTATTCCCAAAGACGTGGCCAAGAAAATGTTGGTCATGGCCTTTTTGGCTGAAGCCATTGAAAAGGTTTCAAACGAACAATTTGTAGAAGCTCTGGAAGGCTACATTCTAGACCGTCTGGGTCTTTCCGAGTGATGTGATAATTTTAAAGGGCACCCTTAAATGGGTGTCCAACATTGGATGTAAGGACCATGATGCATTCCTCCCAAGTGGCTGCTAACGAAGAATATGACGTTGAAGCCATTCGCGCCGACTTTCCTATTTTATCAAGGGAAGTGTACGGTAAGCCGTTGGTTTATTTTGATAACGGTGCGTCAGCGCAGAAGCCGAAGGTGGTTATTGACGCTATCTCTGAGGCTTATTCAAACCAATATGCCAACGTGCACAGGGGATTGCATTTTCTTTCCAATCTCGCGACAGACAAGTTTGAAAAGGCGCGCGAAACCGTGCGCCGCTTTCTCAATGCGCCATCGGTTGACGATGTCATCTTTACGCGGTCTTCGACTGAGGCGATCAATCTGGTTGCTCATTCCTATGGTGGCATGGTTCTGAAAGAAGGCGATGAGGTGATCATCTCCATTCTTGAGCACCATTCCAACATTGTGCCGTGGCATTTTTTGCGCGAACAGCGCGGTGTTGTTATCAAGTGGGCTCCTGTTGACGAAGACGGCAATTTCCTCATGGAAGAGTTCGAGAAGCTTCTGACGGATAAGACAAAGATTGTCGCCATAACGCAAATGTCCAATGCCATTGGCACGATCGTGCCGGTCAAGGAAGTGATTGCCAAGGCTCATGCTGTCGGGGCGAAGGTGCTGGTGGACGCCAGCCAGAGCGCGGTGCATATGCCGATTGACGTGCAGGATCTGGATGTCGATTTTCTGGCGATCACAGGCCACAAGCTGTATGGCCCGTCAGGCATCGGTGCACTTTATGGCAAGGCTGAGCTGCTGGACGCCATGCCTCCATTTATGGGCGGTGGGGAAATGATCAAGGACGTGACACTTGATGGCGTGACCTATGGTGTTGCCCCGCATAAATTTGAAGCTGGAACGCCGCCAATTGTTCAGGCTATTGGATTGGGCGTTGCGCTTGACTATATGGATAGTATCGGGCGTGAACGGATCGCTGCCCATGAAGAGAGCTTGCGTGCCTATGCTCATGAAAAGCTGGGTGCGATCAATGCTCTGAAAATATTTGGCCATGCGAAAAACAAGGGCGCTATCGTATCCTTCGAGCTGGAGGGGATTCACGCGCATGATGTTTCGATGGTTATCGATCGGGCCGGTGTCGCAGTTCGTGCTGGCACTCATTGTGCCCAGCCGCTTTTAACCCGGTATGGCGTAACATCAACTTGCCGGGCTTCTTTTGGCCTTTATAACACCAAGGCAGAGATCGACATCCTTGCTGATGCATTGGTAAAGGCACGGGTTTTCTTTTCTTGAGTAGCTCAGCCGAAAGGTGAGATATTTTAGAATAAGAGAAAGAAATGGGTTCATAATGATGAGCGAAACAGTGACGAATAGTGAGACTGCAGAGCCGAATGTTCCAAGTATGGCACCTGCCTCGGGTATTCCCGCAGCCGAATTGGAACAGCTGAGTGCTGAAATCGTAGGTGCTCTTAAAACGGTTTACGATCCGGAAATTCCTGCTGATATCTATGAGATTGGTTTGATTTATCGCGTTGATATTGATGATGATCGTAATGTCGAAATCGACATGACGCTAACTGCGCCGGGGTGTCCGGTTGCTGGTGAGATGCCGGCATGGGTAGAAAATGCGGTCGGGTCGGTTGCCGGGGTTGGACTGGTCAAGGTCAATATGGTTTTTGACCCGCCCTGGACACCGGACAGAATGAGCGAAGAAGCCAAAATTGCCATCAACTGGTATTGAGTTTTCATGTTGCGATTAGCGGCGCGTATTTTGTTCTTTCATGCGTTGTAAGGAAGCGCGGGTGAATGGCCTCACGCAATAAGGCTTCCCGTGGTAAGGGCGGGGCGCAATCGCCATATTCCTGCTGTAAGGGATATGTCGCTTGTAGCTCGTTTGTACCGGTCTTATCGCTGATGGCGGGCTTGCTACTCTCACATAAAGGTCATAACGGCAATTTTAGAAAGAAGGTGCGGCTGTGGCTGGCAAATTTCAGGTTTTGACGATTTCAGATGAGGCGGCGGAGTTCATCCGGTCCGTTGTCGATGGGTCAGATGATGCCGTAAAAGGCATAAGGATCGGTGTTAAGAACGGCGGTTGTGCCGGCATGGAATATGTGCTGGACAAGGTCGTAGAGGTCGATCCGGCTGACGACGTTGTTGAAGACAAGGGTGTTTCGGTTTTTGTTGACCCGAAGGCTGTGCTGTTTTTGTTGGGAACAGAGCTTGGATATGAGCAGACCAAGTTTCGCTCAGGGCTAACTTTTAATAACCCTAACCAAACTTCTGCTTGTGGCTGTGGGGAATCCGTATCTTTGACGCCTGTTGATCCCTCAGCTCTGGAAGCGATGAAAAGCTCAAATTGATGCCGGGCTCAGGCTGCCTACTGTTTTAACTCTTCGAGATTGAAAAAAGCGGCAAATGCCGCTTTTTCTGTTTGTTCGGTTGCGTTAGCTCACGCTGCGCCAGATGTGCTTGAAAGCACACTGACATCCGGGTCAGTTTCGCATTTGACCAAATTGCGTCCGCCTCTTTTGGCGGCATACATGCTCTGGTCTGCGCGCTCAATAAGGTCTTGCATGGTGTCGCCTTTTGCAAAGGTCGAGCAACCAATAGAGATGGTGATGCGACCCAGGTTTTCACCGGTGGAGCGTTTGATCAATTCTTTGGCCATCACGGCTTTGCGAATGCTCTCAGCCACGGCAACAGCTTGGCGCAAATTGGTGTTTGGCAGGACAACGGCAAATTCTTCGCCGCCGTAACGGCAAGGAATATCACGGCCTTTGACATTCTGTTTCACCGCAACTGCGACGAGGCGCAAAACCTGATCGCCGGTCTGGTGTCCATATGTGTCGTTGAACTTTTTGAAATGATCGATGTCTGTCATCAGAAGGGAAAGTGGCTCGCCACTTTCGTCTGCTTCTTCCATTGCCTGTTCCAGAGAGCGGTCGAAGTGCTTTCTGTTGGCCAATGTGGTCAAGTCATCGGTCAGGGATTCATAGCGAATTGTATCGAGAGATTCTCGTAATTGCTGCACCTGAGCCTGAGAGGCTGCTAATTGTTCGCTGAGTGTACGGTTTTGTTCCTCAGCTTCCTTGGTTTCGGCAATAAGCTGGGTGACAATCTCCCGGATTACCTTACGGTCTTCGGTTTGGGAGAGGTTATGCGACGCTCCCATCAGCGTGTTGCCATACTGGCTGGTTGCTGAAATGTAACCTTCCACTTCCCGCACGATCGAGCGAATTTCGTTTGAAATTTTGCCGCCGACCTCATCAACTCGATCTCCAAGTCGACTAGGAGCAAGATGTTCGTTGTAGATTGCGTCGAGTTGCGAAAGTGTGATTGAGCCACTCGTGCGCAAAATGTCATTAATTGCTTTGTTTAGGCCGCGGTTGAAGCCTGCGGCGTAAGTATACCAAATTTCATAATTGCGTGGGTAAGCCGGCATCTGATTTTTTTTCAGATTCCCCAGCGCTGACTCACCATAAATATATGTGCGTTTGAAATCGCTATTGTCCATCGCGTTTGCTACGTGATCAGTCACGCAATCCCCTCGGTTCGCCCCAAATTGTGTCTGAGTTTAGAGGAATAAGGCTTAAAACGACGTTAAACATTAAATGTTTTGGACAAATGCAGCGCTAAAAGCTTCTGCGCGTTTCTTCGCTTTTCTTTTGAATCTTTAATTATACAATTGGTTAATAAATCGATATATGCAGATTTATTGTTTAGTTGTTTCAATTAAGGCAAACAAAAAGGTGCCATTGTTGAGTCTGCAAAACTATAAACAGACTCAACAATGGCACCTTTAAACAACAAATGGTCAACAGGGTTAGTCTGCCGCCCCATTATTCTGTGATTTGCTTTTGGTTGGGCGAATTGGTTGCAGCAAAAAGGCTGGTACGTGATCACCCATACCAATAACCTGGCGCTCTTTTCGTTCTTTGGAGCGACCTCTGTTGGAATTCGAGGTTTCTGAACGTTCTGGGCGCGATGTATTGGATGCAGAGGATTTCTTGTCTCCAGACGCAGACGCCTGTTGGCGGTTGGACGGTTCAGCTTGGTTGTGTGCTGCTGCTTTCTCCTTAGGCTGAGTGTCTTTGCCTGAGGTTTCTGCTTTTGGTTTTCCGCGTCCACGGCGTGGTTTGCGAGACTTGCCTTGCTCTTGCTCATCATTTTCAGATGAGGAAGAAGGTGACGAGAAATTGACTTCACCGATCCACTCGATTGTGTCACCGGTGAGCGCCTCAATGGCGTCGATATATTTCTTGTCAGCTTTGGTTGCGATCGAAACTGCAACTCCTTCGCGGCCCGCGCGTCCCGTGCGGCCAATGCGATGAACATAGTCTTCGGCATGAGTTGGCAAGTCGAAGTTGAATACATGGCTTACGCTTGGAATGTCGAGGCCACGAGCGGCAACGTCACTGGCAACAAGCAGAGCAATGTTATTGTGCTTGAAGCCGTCCAGTGTTGCCATGCGTGAGGTTTGGTCCATGTCACCATGCAGTGCGCCTGCGCTGAAACCGTGCTTGGTCAAAGACCGGCAAACGGTTGCAACATCTCTTTTGCGGTTGCAGAAAATGATCGCATTTTTAAGATTCTCAGCATTATTGATGAGAGAGCGCAGGACCGCTCTTTTGTCCCAAGGCTTTGGACCTGAGGAGATAAGACGCTGAGTGATCGTTTCAGCCGTGGAAGCGGCAGGCGATACTTCAACCTTAACCGGATTATGCAAGAACTGATCGGCCAGACGCTGGATTTCTTGCGGCATGGTTGCCGAGAAGAAGACTGTCTGGCGCGTGAAAGGCAGCAATTTGCAAATGCGCTCGATGTCTGGAATGAAGCCCATGTCCAACATGCGGTCAGCTTCATCTACAACAAAGGTTTCAACACCGGTCAGCAAAAGCTTGCCTCTTTCGAAGTGGTCAAGCAGGCGGCCCGGCGTAGCGATCAGTACATCTGCACCGCGATCCAGCTTCTTGAGCTGATCGGCAAAGGAGACACCGCCGATTAGCAGAGATACAGTCAAACGGTGGTTCTGTCCGTAAACAGAAAAGCTCTGTTCAACCTGAGCTGCCAATTCTCGTGTTGGTTCCAAAATAAGCGTGCGAGGCATGCGCGCTCTTGCGCGCCCGCTTTCGAGCAAGGAAAGCATGGGCAGGGTGAAAGAGGCTGTTTTACCAGTGCCGGTTTGGGCGACCCCCAAGACGTCTCGTCGAGCGAGCACATGTGGAATTGCTTGCTCTTGAATAGGGGTTGGTTTTTCGTAGCCTGCGGTTTGCACGGCAGCGAGAACCTTTTCACTCAGACCTAGATCCGAAAAATTCATCAGATGATGGAACCAATTGTTGCGCTACGGCTTTTGAAGTCTAGTACGATCAGGTAGGCCTAAAAGCGAGCATAGGTGTTAGAAGTTGGCCGAACCATACGATTTTGAGCGAATTTGTCAATGCAATGCAGCAAATAGGGTTTATTTGATGAGCGAATTCTTCAATTTGGACAATTTTCCCCAAATTTCAATTGCTTTCAATAAAACCAGGCGTTGTAGTTTGGCTGTCTATTTGCGTGAATGTTGAGACGCCTGAAAAGCGGCGAAGCTGCTTGCCCAGGTGGATTCCTCTGCCGGCGTGTCGGGATCGAGCTTGGTTTTTATCTTTGTTTCCATTTGGTCGAACAGATCATCGATGGTTTTGTTCGAACTTTGAGCCGTTTCCGTCTCTTGCTCTTCGAAGAGATTGATCCAGCGATCCGTGGCACGCCCGAACATCATCAAGCGATCAAGTGCCCATGATGGGTTATCGGGCCGAAGCAACCCCAGCAAGGCTGCGACGATAGCGATCGGGCTTAGCAACAGGTCTCGAAGGTTGTCTACCGCCAGCCTGAACTGAAAAAAGAGTGTGCGGCGTACTACGTCACCGTAGCTTTGACTTCCGAATGGTTTGGGGCAGTTCTTCTCTCGTTGCACTCTTTCGTATCGATCCGCATGCAGAGGGGCGAGAAGGCGGCTTCGCCTTGCTTTGGATGATCGGCCCATAATGTCTCTCCCGCGCAATCTCAAATTCAATTAAAAAGAGTGAAATACCAGTCTGAAAGTATACCCTGGGATATGGAAAGATTACAGCACTTTTCAAGGTCTGGATGATTGAAACTTGAGCCAACGGGGGGCTATTGCTCTTTGATGAAATATTGCCAGATCCCGTCCGGGCTGATGCCTAGCATGAAATAGGTGTATTGGCCTGTCTGCATGGTCGATTGATAGGCTTCATCGCTTAGCAATTGGCGCAGCTCGTTATCTTGTGCCCTGTTGAGGGTCGCAATTGTGTAATATGCAAAATACGGCCAGACATAGGCTTCATAGGGGGTGTTCACGCCCACATGGACAAAACCGCTGTTCAGGATATCTTCCAGCGCCTTGAGTATTTCATCATCTTTTCCGCTACTCGAGAGAGAACGCAATTGACCGACCGGGTCAGATATATCTGCAGGTGTCGCGCCGAAGCTTGGCGGCATTTCGTTCATTTCGATTGCTACCCGGAGCGCTTCCAGACTGTCTGATTGACTGGCATTGAGAAGCTCCATAACCATGCGCCAAACGGGGGCTGGCAGAGCGTCAAGATCTCGTAAAATTGTGGGACCGGTTACTGACCGGCTTGAATAGACATGTCCACCTTGTTCGCTCAAAGAACGACCATTGACTGTCGCCCGTGACTGGCTGCGACCAAACGAATAACTGTTGTCTGTGCTTGAAGCGGAATAGTCGGGTAGGGGTACAACGCCATTTATGGTGACACTGCTACCTGCATGGAGTGGAGTGTTGGGCAGAGCGAGAGCCAGGATCGCAACAATGCATGCGATGAATGCTTTACTGAAAAGGGGCCAAGGGTTCATAGCAGACCTGATCACTCATGCTTTCTCATGGGTAGACCTTGAGGAAAGCAGGTTTCATAAAAGAATGCAAATGCCAGGTCTGGTGGTTGTGAGCGAAAACCATTTTTCTTTTACGCTCTGGCTAGCCCACAGCTTAATCGGAGCTACTGAATGCGACGGTCCAGAGTGTAGTCTCCGCAGAGAACGCGATTTGGCAGCTCAGAGCAATATTTTGCAACGGTTTCTTCGCCATAGGCGAGTACAAGGCTGCTCAATGCCTGGAAAAGGGCTGCATGAGACAGACAGTCTATGTTGACACCATCATCTGATGCTTGATCCCACACATCACCAAGAATGGAGAGGGCCTGCTGTTTCTGGCGGTCGATGTCACACGCGTCTTTATCCAGGATAGTCTCCTGATTGTGAATGGTTTGGTCAGCCATGTGCGCGGATCTCCTCGAACGTCCGTTTTCTTATCTTGAGATTTTATTGGGACCGCCGCAACAAAGAGCTGTTAACTTTTTGCTCGCGAATCCTGCCTTTCAAGACTTCGATTCACTATTTGTTGACTAAGACTTAGCAAATTTTGCCGAAGAGAGGGAGATTCGTTACCGAAAGGTTAAGGTTTTCCTGAGGAATTAACTTATATAGTTAACGCGCGTGCTTCAGCTTGAGAGTCGCCAAAAGGGCTTGCCCTTCCTCATGATAGATGTGAGTGATTTTGCGGGCCTGAGCGTTGCAGCTTTTATAGGTTCTCGAGTAGGAGAGGTAGCTTTTGTTGAAGCGATCCTTGAATTGCCGCGCACGAGAATCATCTGCGTTTTCCGCTTCGAGCAAAGCAGCCATCTGGAAATACCAGTTTTTCGGATCGCTGCCATTGCATAGTGGATCAAGATACATCAACGCTCCGACAACGGCGCTAAGGCGCCTCAGGCTTTGTTCATAAGGGGGCAGGTTGTTATCAGCCGCTCTTGCGGGTAGCGTGGCAAGGCTTAAGGAAAAAGTCCAAAACAACAGGAAGGCCAAAGCCTTCTTGTTATATGTCGAGGTCGGTCGCAAATTCGGCATTTTCCTGAATGAACTCAAAACGGGCTTCTGGTTTGTTTCCCATCAACCGGGTTACGACATCTTTGGTTTGTCCGGGAACCATATCAACGATTTGCACTTTCAGCAATGTGCGGTTCTTGGGGTCCATGGTTGTATCTTTGAGCTGATCCGAGCGCATTTCGCCCAAGCCTTTGAAGCGACCGATTTCGATCTTGCCTTTGCCCTTGAATTCCTGGGCGAGCAGCTCATCCTTGTGCATGTCGTCTCTGGCATAAAGGGTCTTGCCCCCTTGGCTGATACGATAAAGCGGAGGAACGGCCAAAAACAGATGGCCATTCTGGATCAACTGAGGCATTTCGCGTTGGAAGTAGGTGAGCAGCAGCGACGCAATGTGCGCGCCGTCCACGTCAGCATCTGTCATGATGATGACTCGGTCATAACGCAGATCTTCATCATTGTAGTTTTTTCGGGTGCCACAGCCGAGGGCTTGCACCAGATCTGCCAACAGCTGGTTGGCGTGGAGCTTGTCGCTCGAAGCGCTGGCCACGTTGAGGATCTTGCCACGCAAGGGCAAGACGGCCTGTGTCGTTCTGTTGCGCGCCTGTTTGGCAGAGCCGCCAGCGGAGTCGCCCTCCACGATGAAGAGTTCGGTGTCGCCTTTGGCGTTTTGCGAACAGTCGGCCAGCTTGCCGGGCAAGCGCAATTTGCGCACTGCGGACTTGCGGCTGACGTCTTTTTCCTTGCGACGTCTGAGACGTTCGTCAGCGCGATCAATCACCCATTCCAACAGGCGGTTGGCCTGTTGTGGTGCATTGGTTAGCCAGTGGTCGAACTGGTCACGGACGGCCTGCTCGACGATGCGTGTTGCCGCTGTGGTGGCCAGACGGTCTTTGGTCTGGCCCACAAATTCCGGTTCGCGAATGAAGACCGAGAGCAGGGCACCGGCGCTGGTCATAACGTCATCTGCCGTGATGACAGCGCCCTTCTTGTTGTTGGTCAATTCGGCGTAATTCTTGAGGCCGCGAAGCAGGGCTGTGCGCAACCCGCTTTCATGGGTGCCGCCTTCCGGGGTCGGGACTGTATTACAGTAGGAATTGCTGAAGCCGTCTCCACCGAACCAGCAGACGGCCCATTCTACCGCGCCGTGACCCGATGATTTTTCGGTGCGCCCGGCGAAAATCTCCTGCGTAACCAGATTCGTTTTGCCAAGGCTGGAAGCGAGATAGTCTTTTAGGCCATCTGGAAAGTGGAACGTCGCTTTGGCCGGGACTTCGGAATTGTTTTCCAAAAGCTCGGGGGCGCAAGACCAGCGAATTTCAACGCCGCCAAACAAGTAGGCTTTCGACCGCGCCATGTTGAGCAATTGTTCAGGTTTGAAACGGATTTTCTTGCCGAAAATCTCGTAGTCCGGCTTGAAGGTAACCTTCGTGCCGCGTCTGTTGTGAATGTCGCCAAGGAATTCCAGCGAGCCCGATGGAATACCGCGCGAGAAACTCTGACGATATAGCTTCTTGTTCGTTGCGACTTCGACAACCATGGTTTCGGACAGAGCGTTCACCACAGAAGCGCCCACGCCGTGCAAACCACCGGACGTTTCATACACAGCGGAATCAAATTTACCGCCTGCGTGCAATGTCGTGAAAATCACTTCCAGGGCGGACTTGTTCGGGAATTTGGGGTGCGGATCAACCGGAATGCCGCGACCATTATCTGTAACTGTAATGACGTTGTCGGGGAGCAGTTCAACCTCGATCCATGAAGCGTAGCCAGCAACGGCCTCGTCCATGGAGTTGTCGATGATCTCTGCAAAAAGATGGTGCAGAGCCTTTTCGTCCGTGCCGCCGATATACATGCCCGGTCGCCGACGCACAGGCTCCAGTCCTTCCAGAACCTCGATATCTGCAGCTGTGTAGTCAGCCTTCACTCCGGGCACAGACGCGGAGGCGTTGTTCTGTGTTTTGGGTTGAGCGGCTGCCGCAGCAGCATTGCTGGCTTTGGTTGCAGGAGTGCTGCCCTTTTGCGTGGGCACTGAGGCGAAAAGATCGTCAGACGCAGACATAGACTACTCTTTGGTTCCGACAGGACAGTTCTGGTATCGGTAACGATGGTCTTGGTCGTTACCAATCCTTTTCGTTCGGTCATAACAGTTTTCGGGCTGTTCGCAAGAGCAAATGATGCGCAGAAACAAGCGCGAATCAGGCTCTGATTTGTTCCCATAATGTCTTTTGCTAATCCGGCGTGGTCAAGTGTTCTGCAAACTGAAATGTGGATCTATGAGTGAATGTGGCCAAATTTTTGGCAAAACAACTCAAATGAAGAGCTTCCTTTTGCTTTTGGACAAGCCGGTGTGTAACCTGTCTGTGCGATTTGCCACCTGTCGTCAATCTTGCTGAATGTTTCGTGTTGTGGTTAATCTTTGTTAACCATTGAGGCGGTAGATTTGGTAGTTGTGGGGACAAAACGAATGGATTTTTCATGGAACAGATTGAGGCTGAAATTGACAATCTGCGAACGTCGGTATTTGAGCTGAAAACAACTCTTTACAGGGCCGACAGAGTCCGTTCGCAATATCAAGACGGTACAGTCATTGCTCCTTGGCTTAACGCAACAGCTACCTGCGTGTTGGCATTGTTTTTTCTATTAATTTAAGGCCGCGCTTTTACTGACCTATCATGCGCAGCCGCATTTGGTTGAGCATCAATTATGCTGGTTCGATATCTTACACATCCTGAGGCTGTTCAAGATCCATCGGTCTCTCCGGGCGAATGGGTGCTGGATGATGTGGGAAGAGCAAGGGCCGAGGCCTTTGCAATGGACGGATTGCTGGAAGGCACAGCCTACATTTTTGCGAGTTCACAAAAGAAAGCCCGTCAAACTGCCTCTATTATTGGTGAGAAACTCTCACTCTTGCCGATCTCCTATCCTGAAATGGATGAGAGCGATAACATGGTCACGAGCTTTCAGCCCAAAGAGACTTTTCTCGGCAATTTCACGCGGTTCTTTTCAAAACCGGAAGTCCCTGCCGGTGAGGGCGAGGAAACGGCCATGGACGCGCAGGACCGGATTGCTGCGGCCTATCAGATGGCGATGGAACGGGTGCTGTCAAGCGGCATGCGCGGCGATGTACTCATGGTTGGTCATGAGCGTGTAGGGGCGCTGCTTTTTTGTTATCTGGCAGGGCAATCTATCGGGCAAGAATTCACTCAACCTTCGCCGGGGCACTATTTCACCTACGACTGGGGCTCTCGAAAGATGCTGCATGGCTGGAAGGCTATGGAATAGAAGGCCTAACTCGATATAGGCCTTGATTAGTTATTCTGTGCTTCAGGGAGCGGGTGGCATTTATAGAGATAATTCCAAGAGAAAAGGGCCGGTGGAAACCGGCCCTTTCTTTTGCTTTCGCTGCACTTGGCAAGGCCAAGCACTGCTGAATTAGCAGCTGTAATACATCTGGAATTCAACCGGATGCGGGGTGTGTTCGAACAGCTGGATTTCTTCTTCCTTCAGTTCGATATAGCCAGCGATCTGGTCTTTGGTGAATACGTCGCCAGCCAGCAGGAAGTCGCTGTCGGCCTTGAGTTCTTCGATGGCTTCACGCAGGGAACCGCAAACGGTCGGGATGCCTTCGAGTTCTTCAGGTGGCAGATCGTACAGGTTCTTGTCCATTGCATCACCCGGATGGGTCTTGTTCTTGATACCGTCAAGACCAGCCATCAGCAGGGCTGCGAAGCAGAGATACGGGTTGGCGGACGGATCCGGGAAGCGGGCTTCAACGCGTTTTGCCTTTGGAGATTCGGTCCAAGGAATACGGATGCAGCCAGAACGGTTACGTGCGGAATAGGCACGCAGAACCGGAGCTTCGAAGCCCGGAATCAGGCGCTTGTAGGAGTTGGTGGACGGGTTGGTGAAAGCGTTCAGGGCTTTCGCATGCTTGAGGATACCGCCTATGAAATACAGGGCTTCGTCGGACAGGTCAGCATATTTGTCGCCAGCGAAGAGCGGCTTGCCGTCTTTCCAGATGGACATGTTGCAGTGCATGCCGGTGCCGTTGTCGCCATAGATCGGCTTTGGCATGAAGGTGGCGGATTTGCCATATGCCTGAGCAACGTTATGGATGACGTATTTGTATTTCTGCAGCTCGTCACCCTGTTTGGTGAGGCTATCGAAAATCAGGCCTAGCTCATGCTGACAGGAAGCCACTTCGTGGTGGTGCTTGTCAACTTTCATGCCGAGAGATTTCATGGTGGAAAGCATCTCGGAACGGATGTCCTGAGCATAGTCGGTCGGGTTTACAGGGAAGTAGCCGCCCTTGATGCCCGGACGATGACCGGTGTTGCCGGTTTCATATTCGGTGTCGGTGTTCCATGCTGCGTCAGCGGCGTCAACTTCGTAGGAAACCTTGTTCATGGTGTTGGCATAGCGCACGTCATCGAAGATGAAGAATTCGGCTTCAGGGCCGAAATAGGCTACGTCACCAATGCCTGTTGCTTTGAGGTAAGCTTCGGCTTTCTGTGCGGTACCGCGCGGGTCGCGCTCGTAAGGAGCACCGGTGTCTGGTTCGACAACAGAACAGTGGATGCAGAGAGTTTTTTCTGCATAGAACGGATCGATATATACGCTGTCGCAGTCTGGCATCAGTTTCATGTCAGAAGCTTCGATGGATTTCCAACCAGCGATGGAGGAGCCGTCAAACATGAAGCCTTCTTCGAGGAAGTCTTCGTCGACCTGGTCTTCAATTACGGTTACGTGCTGCAGTTTACCGCGTGGATCGGTAAAGCGGATGTCAACATATTTGACTTCCTGCTCTGAGATCAATTTAACGATTTCAGCTGGTGTGCTCATTCCAGTATCCTTTACTGTCTGTGAATTGGAAAAAGGAAGAAACGTCTTGCACTCCGTTTTCCATTTTCCGAATTTTTTGAACTGTTCCCTCGGAAGGTGTTTTTAAGTTCCGGGCAGGGAAAGTCCGAAACCCTTTGTATTTATAAAATTAGATAGCGTCGTTGCCCGTTTCGCCGGTACGAATGCGAATGGCCTGTTCCACTGTGGAGATGAAGATCTTGCCATCGCCGATGCGGCC
Organism: uncultured Cohaesibacter sp.; assembly: GCF_963664735.1. Classification (NCBI taxonomy): domain Bacteria; kingdom Pseudomonadati; phylum Pseudomonadota; class Alphaproteobacteria; order Hyphomicrobiales; family Cohaesibacteraceae; genus Cohaesibacter; species uncultured Cohaesibacter sp. The sequence continues at coordinate 520,473 of NZ_OY761553.1, forward strand.
GGTCTGAGCTGCTTTCTGGATTGCTTCTACAGCGTCATCTACCTGTTCGTCAGCGAGGATGACCTCAACCTTCACTTTGGGAAGAAAATCGACGACATATTCAGCACCGCGATAAAGCTCTGTATGACCTTTCTGACGGCCAAACCCCTTAGCTTCGATCACGGTAATGCCCTGCAGGCCTACTTCCTGCAATGCTTCTTTAACTTCATCGAGTTTGAAAGGTTTGATAATTGCCTCGACTTTTTTCATGGCTATTCGCTTTCCCAAACTATTGTGCGTTGGAGCCCCTGTTAACCAGAGCGCATGTGCGGACTACGCATTGTGACCCTGATCAATTATAACCCGGATTGCCTACCTCATCGGGACCCCCTCACTCATTTGAGGTCCATCTGGGGCAACTTTTGCCGCTATCCGGTTTGTGAAAATTTATGCATTCTATGTGCCAATTGTGTTGTTCGGAATAAAAGCAGGATTTCTGCCAATTAACCAGTAGCTCTAGGTCGAATTTTCAGGCATTTTGGGGAAATGAAATGGTGTAAAAATAGGCAATTGCGCTAAATATGTGCAAATAGCTCTTCGTGATGGTGTCTGATTGGTTGAGTTCTATGGTTATTTTTAAGCCACTTCTTCCGTGGCGTGTCGACTTTTGCATAATATTCGGGCAGAAAATTCAGAGGAAAAGTTGTCATCTTCCTCGTTTTTTTGACTTTCTCTTTTGTTGCCTGAATTCGAACCGGTCTTCGGTGCGACCTTGTTCTTCTTCAAGGCTGCTTTTCGGTCGCTTCTTTGTGCTCTAAGGGGTGCCGTCTTGTTCCGGCCTTCAAAGAGGGGGGGGGCTGGTCCGATTGTTCCACATTGAATCAAGTGAACAGTTTGGTTTGTTGATTGTGTCTTGATCTGGTGCTGGCTAGTCTTTGAGGCGTGCTCCGGCGGAGCGACCGATTCCGCTTGAAAAGGGACCTTGAAATGTCAGAACCAATAGACAACGCCATAGAAATCTTGACGCCTGAACAAATGGGGGAGGCGGACCGACTGACGATTGAAGGGGGCATTGATGGCTATCAGCTGATGGAATCCGCCGGACAAGTCGTCGCTACGGCAGCAATAAATCTGTTGGAACAAAAGACTGGCTCTGGTGCTTCCGGCATGGTTTGCATCCTGTGCGGTCCTGGCAATAATGGGGGCGACGGGTTCGTTGCGGCTCAGCTTCTGGAAGAGGAAGGCTGGAGCGTCATTATCGGCTGTTCTGTAGACGTCGAGGATTTGAAGGGGGATGCCCGTCGGGCTGCTGAAGAATGGGGCGACGAGGTCTATGGTCTGTCAGACAGCCTTTGGGATGATTCGGACATTGTGATTGATGCCCTGTTCGGAGCCGGTCTCGACAGGCCGATTACCGGAGAGCTGGCAGATCTGATCGACCAGCTCAATTTGAGCGGATTGCCTGTACTCTCGGTTGATTTGCCTAGCGGCGTCGAAGGAGCCAGTGGCCATATCGGTGGTGCTGCTGTTCGTGCCGATCAGACTGTGACGTTTTTCCGCAAAAAGCCGGGGCATTTGCTTTATCCGGGCAAGGCGTCCTGTGGAAATCTGGTCGTCGCCGACATTGGAATAGAGGCCGATGTTCTAGATGAAACCGGTTGTTGCGCATTCGAGAATTCTACCTCGCTATGGCTGAGCAATTGGCCCGAGGCGCTAAAGCCTCTTGATGTCATTCAGGCCGAAAGACTATCGGATCATAAATTCAATCGGGGTCATTGCGTGGTTCTGTGCGGGAATGCTTTGCATAGTGGTGCTGCGCGATTGGCCGCGCGTGCCGCTTTGAGAGCCGGGGCAGGACTGGTCACGCTTGCGCCGCCTGAAGATTCAGCATTGGCTGTTGCTCAGCAGGTGACCTCAATCATGGTTGAGCCATTGAAAAATGCTGGCAGGCTCGATGGGCTGTTTGACAAGCGGGCTTGTGACGTTCTTGTTATTGGCCCCGCGTTGGGGACAAACGAAGAGCAACAGCAATTGATCCGGCACGCTCTTACATTGGATATGGGCTTGTTGTTTGATGCTGACGCCATTACCTGCTTTGCCGATTGCATCGCAAATGGAACGCTGACGCTTGAGGGTATGCATGATAGTCCCGCAGCCAAGTCTGGTCAGTTGATCTTGACGCCCCATGAAGGTGAGTTTGCGCGTCTGTTTCCGGATTTGTCCTATCGGATGCGTGAAGAAAAACGTCTCTCCAAGCTTGATTGCGCCGTGGCAGCCGCGCAACGAAGCGGCGCCATCGTTGTTCTGAAAGGGGCTGATACCATAATTGCGAGCCCGGATGGATCTGCGGTCATTCATTCGCAGGGTGTTCCTTATCTGGCAACGGCGGGCAGTGGCGATGTTCTGGCTGGCATTGTTGGTGGCTTGATGGCGCAAGGCATGCCGACGCTTGATGCTGGTTGTGCCGGTGTGTGGCTTCATAGCCAAGCTGGAATGATGCTTGGGCCAGGCCTGATATCAGAAGATATTGTGGATGCTTTGCCGAAAGTCTACGAGCTATTGTTTGAGGATTACGATGCCGATGGCAATGGCTCGGAGATGGATGCTTATGGCGATGATGACTAATCTTGGCTGAGTTGGTCGTTTCGGAAAACCGGCGGTGGGGCTTCTGTTCCGCTGCCGTTCTGAGGGAAATGAATGCCGGGGCTTTGTCTCAGGCCGAATCTTCTTCTTTACCTCCGAAATTGCGAAGAATTACGGCTGCGGTTGTTTCAGGCTTGTCGGTGTTGTTGATCACCATGCCTAAAGGCTTGCCGAAGGCGGCCAGATTTGCCTGCATCGTTTCATAGGTTTGCTTGACCTGTGAGCCGAGCCTTTCTCTTTCCTGCCGCGTTGCTTCACGCATTTTGACCGTATCCCAAGGCGCCCATAGGGTGACAAAGTGGCATTGTGCAATATCGTCAGATGGCAGACGGTTGCGGAAGGTTTTGGCTTGCTCTGGCGACGTGAAAATATAGTCAAACAGTATGTTTTCAGCCCCCATGTCGAGATATGCAATGATGAGAGCTACTGCTGCTGCATAGGTTGAGCCGGGGCCCAGCAGTTTCTTGGCATTCTCTGGCGCGAAGGAGCGCAGACAATCTCCCGATATATGAATGAATTCTGGATATTCATTTTTCAGGTGTTGGCAGATAGTGCTTTTGCCAACACCTGCCGGGCCATTGATCACGATAATTGTGGGCATTGATATGCTTTCCAAAATTATGCAAGGGAGGCAGAAAAGCGGCTGTCTTCGACTATTTGCTGACGGATGCTTCATTTATATCATATCGAGTGGAATTTGTTGCCAAACGCGCTTCTTGAGCCAAACTTTTGCACGAGGTCTGGTGCGGGCTGTGGGTTTTTACCGTGAATTTCCGGCAATACCCCCAGAGCTCAGGGGGAATTTTGCACATTTTGTGAATTTTCCTTTGCGCTTTCCGGATCGGGTGGTATAGAGGCTCCGCTCGATTTGCTGGCGCAACGGGCGCTGCACTGTGCGGGTGTGGTGGAATTGGTAGACACGCCAGATTTAGGTTCTGGTGGCGAGAGTCGTGGGGGTTCAAGTCCCTCCACCCGTACCATAGCTTCCTGTCTCTGATGAGATTGTTAAAGGGAAGTGGCATGTATAGGCCGCCCGAAAGTAGGCTCTGCCTCTGTCGCGGCCTCTCTTTGTTGGGGCATGGCAGCTGCTGCGCTAATTGACGACAGCAGATCGAAAAGAAATTGGACGAACTGAACAGTAAGATTTTTCGAGCCGTTCGGCGCGCCCCGAACCAAACTAATTTGACAAAGAACGAAAGCAGATTGATATGCAGGTCACTGAAACCCTGTCCGAAGGTCTGAAACGCGAACTGAAAGTCGTGGTTCCTGCTTCTGATCTCGAAGCCAAGCTGGTCGCCAAAATTGATGAAATCAAGGGTCAGATCCGAATTAACGGCTTCCGCCCAGGCAAGGTGCCGGCATCTCATGTCCGCAAACTGCACGGCAAGGCTCTGATGGGTGAAATCATCCAGGAGCTGATCAACGACACCACTCGTACCTCTCTTGAGGAGCGTAGCGAAAAGTCGGCCATGCAGCCTCAGTACAAGCTGACGGAAGATGAAGCCGAAGCTGCCCAGATCATGGATGGCAAAGCCGATCTCGAATTCAGCATCATTTACGAAGTGCTGCCAACCATCGAAGTCGCAGACGTTTCCGGCGTTGAAATCGAGCGTCCGGTTGTGGAAGTTGAAGACAGCGAAGTTGAGGAACGCCTCAACCAGATCGCTGATAGCTCCCGTCCGTTTGAGACCAAAGAAGGCAAAGCCGAGAATGGCGATCGCGTTGTCATGTCTTATCTGGGCAAGATTGATGGCGAAGCCTTTGAAGGTGGTGCTGATGAAAACGGCCAGCTGGTTCTTGGCTCCGGTCAGTTCATTCCGGGCTTTGAAGATCAGCTTATCGGCGTTTCCGCTGGTGATGAAACCGTTGTGAAGGTTACCTTCCCTGAAGAATATGGTGCAGAGCATCTTGCTGGCAAAGACGCCGAATTCGAAGTCAAGGTCAAGGAAGTTCAGGCTCCGGGTGAGCTGGTACTTGATGATGAATTTGCTACCAAACTGGGGATTGAATCACTTGATAAACTGAAAGCGTTGATCAAGGACCAGATCGTTTCCCAGTATGGCCAGATGACCCGTCAGCGCGTAAAGCGCCAACTGCTGGACAAAATGGATGAGCTGCACAAATTTGAAGTGCCGCCAACCCTTCTTGATCAGGAGTTCGAGAATATCTGGCGTCAGGTCACTGCTGAAATGAATGAAGCAAGCAAGACCTTCGAAGACGAAGACACCACTGAAGAAAAAGCCAAGGAAGAATATAAAACCATTGCAGAACGTCGTGTTCGCCTTGGTTTGGTTCTTTCTGAAATCGGTGAGAAAAACGAAATCTCTGTCACTGACGAAGAAGTGCAGCGCGGCATCATGCAGCGCGCTCAGCAGTTCCCTGGTCAGGAGCGTCAGGTTTTCGAATATTACACCAAGACCCCAGAAGCTCTGGCTTCCATTCGTGCGCCGATCTTTGAAGAAAAAGTGGTCGACTATCTGCTTGAGTTGGTAAAGGTTGAAGACAAGACCGTTACCAAGGAAGAGCTGGAAAAGCTGGTTACTGAAGACGAAGAATAAGCCTTAACAGCTTGTATGCCGAAATTTGGGACGCCCACGGTTTATGACGGTGGGCGTCTTTCTGTTTACAACATGTTGAATTTATCCCGGTTAACCATATCTATTCATTTTAGAAACCGAATAGGCTGGTCAGTGCCCAGTTTTTGCGGATAGGCTTCACAAGAGGCGCATTGGTTCCTTGATTCCCCAAAACTTTGGGTATTTGTCAGTAAAATATTCATTGTCGCGGTGTTATTGGGATTAAAGACGGTTTGCTCTTTTGATTCCTGAATGCCCTTTGGGTATGGAGTTTGAAGAGCAGTTTCGGCTGTAGTCATTGCGAAACGATAGGCATTGCTTGAGATTCCCGATGGGGGCAAGGCAAGGTGAAAGGTGGCGGCGTTGCCACCAATTGGCCTTAATCTGGGTTTGTGATGAAGGTTTGACGTGGGTGCAAAGGGTGGATGATTCCTGTGCCCAACTGGTGTTGATAAGGAAAGACGAATGAAGGATCCTCTCGATCTCACTATGAATCTGGTTCCAATGGTGGTGGAGCAGTCAAACCGCGGTGAACGCGCATATGACATTTATTCCCGCCTTCTCAAAGAACGCATCATCTTTATCACAGGGCCAGTTGAAGATCACATGGCGGCGCTGGTTTGCGCTCAGCTTCTGTTCCTGGAGGCTGATAATCCGAAGAAAGAGATCTCGCTTTACATCAACTCTCCTGGTGGCGTTGTGACTGCGGGTATGTCGATCTACGATACCATGCAGTTCATCAAGCCTCCTGTTGCAACATTGTGCTTGGGACAGGCTGCTTCCATGGGGTCTTTGTTGCTCTGTGCTGGCGAAAAGGGCATGCGTTTTGCGCTTCCCAATGCGCGCATCATGGTGCATCAGCCGTCTGGCGGTTTTCAAGGACAGGCTTCAGATATTCAGCGGCATGCCGAAGACATCATGAAGATGAAACGCCGGTTGAATGAAGTGTATGTCAAGCACTGTGGTCAGGATTATGAAACGGTCGAAAAGACCCTGGATCGCGACCATTTCATGACTGCACAGGAAGCAATGGAATGGGGGCTCGTGGACAAGGTGGTTGAAAACCGCGCGTCCTTGGCCTCTGAGGATGAAAAATCCAAAGGCAAGAGCTAATGGAGGCGCGTTTGCCTAATCCGGTTCGATGGTGAAGCCGTTTTGGGTATCCTGAAAGGGTGTTGTTAAACCTATTTTGATCTTTTCGGGTACATGCTTTCGTAAAACTGGCGTAAAGTCGCTGTTTTGGCAAAAATATGCGTTATGCGTCATTTAGAATGGGTTTATTTTGCTTGCAGAGCCTGCTCAGCATCATAAACTAGAAGGTCGGTAGATAAAGTTAGGCTACTGATCGCAACGAAAAAGAGGCACATACATGAGTAAGGCTAGTGGTGGCGATAGCAAAAATACGCTCTACTGCTCCTTCTGTGGCAAAAGCCAGCATGAGGTGCGCAAATTAATCGCGGGTCCAACTGTGTTCATCTGTGATGAATGCGTTGAATTGTGCATGGATATCATTCGGGAAGAAAACAAATCTTCCATGGTGAAGTCCAAGGATGGTATCCCTACGCCGCAGGAAATTTGCGACGTGCTCGACGATTATGTGATTGGTCAGGGCAGGGCGAAGAAAGTTCTCTCCGTTGCCGTTCATAACCATTACAAGCGTCTGGCTCATGGCAAAAAAAGTTCCGAACTTGAACTTGCCAAGTCCAATATCATGCTGATCGGCCCAACCGGTTGCGGCAAGACGTTTCTTGCCCAGACCATGGCGCGCATTTTGGATGTGCCCTTCACGATGGCTGATGCAACAACATTGACTGAAGCCGGGTATGTCGGTGAAGACGTTGAGAATATCATTCTCAAGCTGTTGCAGGCTGCTGACTACAATGTCGAACAGGCGCAGCGCGGAATTGTCTATATCGACGAAATCGACAAGATCTCTCGCAAGTCGGATAACCCTTCGATTACGCGCGACGTGTCTGGTGAAGGCGTGCAGCAGGCTTTGCTGAAGATCATGGAAGGCACCGTCGCTTCGGTTCCTCCACAAGGTGGTCGCAAGCATCCGCAGCAAGAGTTCCTGCAGGTCGATACCTCGAACATTCTGTTTATTTGCGGTGGCGCCTTTGCTGGTCTGGACAAGATCATCTCGGCTCGTGGCAAAGACAGCTCTATCGGCTTTGGTGCTCGTGTTGAAGATCCTGAAGATCGCGGTGTTGGCGAACTGTTCAAAGAGCTGGAACCGGAAGATTTGCTCAAATTCGGTCTTATCCCCGAATTCGTAGGCCGTTTGCCTGTTTTGGCGACACTTGAGGATCTTGATGAAGAGGCTTTGGTCTCCATCCTTACACAGCCGAAAAACGCGATCGTCAAGCAGTATCAGGCTTTGTTTGAAATGGAAGGCGTCCGCCTGACATTCCACGATGACGCTCTGCGCGGTGTTGCCAAAAAGGCAATTGAACGCAAAACCGGCGCGCGTGGTCTTCGTTCCATTCTTGAAGCCATTCTGCTCGATACAATGTATGAGCTTCCTGGCCTTGAAGGTGTCGAGGAGGTGGTCATTTCCGGCGATGTGGTTAAAGGTGAGGCACGTCCGCTCTATATCTACGGTGAGATAAAGAGCGAAGCTGAACCAACCTCCGCTTAATGGGAGAAAATTTCCCCGATAAATCAATGGGCGGCCTGAGGTCGCCTTTTTTGTCGGAGTTTCGTGGTGCGTTGGCTCTGTTCTTGCAGGAACTATTGATTAGTTCTTTTCAGGAATTAGCCTTATTGCTTCAAGCCTTTTTTCATAAAGTTCGATCAGGCTTGTGGAGTGGGTTGAAAAGCTTGTCACGAAGCACCAACTAAGTGATACCGTGAGGCCGTTTGTTTGTGTGTGTGAGTCTCACCACGTTCGTCAGCTGGTGACGTTGCTTTTCCAACGGCTCTATAAGAGCGAAGGAAATTGTGCCGGCTTTATTGCGGGCCGAGGGCCGCATATGTACCCTGTCTCTGTCGGGAAGGGTCAATGATACAAGAAAGGTAGGAAAGAATGACCGAAGGACCTGTGATTGGCACTGCCAACCCAATGGCTTCGGATACTTATCCGGTCTTGCCACTGAGAGACATCGTTGTCTTTCCGCATATGATTGTTCCGCTCTTTGTGGGTCGCGAGAAATCCATCCGCGCGCTCGAAGAAGTGATGCAATCTGACAAAATGATTTTGCTGGCAACTCAGATGAATGCTGGCGATGATGATCCCGCAGCTGAGGACATCTACAAAATTGGAACGCTTGCAAGCGTATTGCAGCTTCTCAAGTTGCCAGACGGCACTGTAAAAGTGTTGGTGGAAGGCGTAAATCGCGCCAAGCTTGGTGATTTTACGAAGCGCGACGACCTTTATGAAGCGACCGCAACGGTTCTTCCAGACGAAGATGGCGAGCGCGTCGAAGTGGAAGCGTTGGCTCGCTCTGTTGCGACAGAATTTGAAAATTATGTGAAACTGAACAAGAAGGTTTCGCCGGAAGTGATCGGGGCTGTGTCCCAGATCGACGACTATTCCAAACTGGCCGACACCGTTGCCTCTCATCTTGCTATCAAAATTCAGGAGAAGCAGGAAATTCTTGGCATCGTCAGTGTGATTGAGCGTCTGGAACAGGTGCTCGGTCTGATGGAGAGCGAGATCTCTGTGCTCCAGGTCGAAAAACGCATTCGCAGTCGTGTTAAGCGTCAGATGGAGAAGACCCAGCGCGAATACTATCTGAATGAGCAGATGAAGGCCATTCAGAAAGAACTGGGTGATTCTGAGGAAGGCGCCGACGAAATTCGCGAGCTGGAACAGACGATTGAGAAAACAAAGCTCTCCAAGGAAGCCAAAGAAAAGGCTGAAGCCGAGCTCAAAAAACTCAAGCAGATGAGCCCGATGTCCGCTGAGGCAACCGTGGTGCGCAACTATCTCGACTGGCTTCTGGGTATTCCATGGAGCAAGAAGTCGCGCGTCAAGGTTGATCTGGAACGCGCTGAGCAGGTGCTTGATGTTGATCACTATGGCCTTGAAAAGGTCAAGGAGCGGATCATCGAGTATCTGGCGGTGCAGACCCGTACCAATAAGCTCAAAGGTCCTATTCTTTGTCTGGTTGGTCCTCCGGGCGTTGGTAAAACGTCTTTGGGCAAGAGTATTGCTGAGGCGACCGGTCGCGAATTCGTTCGTATGGCACTTGGTGGTGTGCGCGATGAAGCCGAGATTCGTGGCCATCGCCGGACCTATATCGGTTCCATGCCGGGCAAGGTGATTCAGTCCATGAAAAAGGCCAAGAAGGCCAACCCATTGTTCCTTCTCGATGAGATCGACAAAATGGGTATGGATTTCCGTGGTGATCCATCGTCAGCCTTGCTTGAAGTGCTCGATCCGGAACAGAACAGCACTTTCATGGACCATTATCTGGAAGTGGAATATGACCTCTCCAACGTGATGTTTATCACCACGGCGAACACGCTCAATATTCCGGCTCCTTTGATGGATCGTATGGAAGTCATTCGCATCGCAGGTTACACGGAAGACGAAAAGATCGAGATCGCCAAACGTCACCTGTTGCCAAAAGCCCTGAAGGATCACGGCCTCAAAGACAAAGAATTCACTTTGGATGAAGAAGCCCTGAGAATGATCGTCCAGCGCTATACGCGTGAAGCTGGTGTGCGTAACCTTGAGCGCGAGCTGATGAAGCTTGCTCGTAAGGTGACCAAAGACCTGATCATGAAGAAGCTCGACAAGGTCGACGTGACCGTCAAGAATATTGAGGACTATCTCGGTGTTCCACGGTTCCGGTTTGGCGAAATTGATTCGGAAGATCAGGTTGGTGTTGTTACCGGTCTTGCATGGACAGAAGTTGGCGGCGAATTGCTGACGATCGAAGGCGTCATGATGCCGGGTAAAGGCAAGATGACCGTTACGGGCAACTTGCGCGACGTCATGAAGGAATCGATTCAGGCTGCCGCATCCTATGTGCGCTCCCGTGCGGTTGATTTCGGTATCGAACCTCCGTTGTTCGACAAGAAGGACATTCACGTTCACGTTCCTGAAGGGGCAACCCCCAAGGACGGGCCATCGGCCGGTATCGCCATGGCAACGGCTATCGTGTCAATCATGACCGGTATTCCGGTGCGCAAGGATATCGCAATGACTGGTGAGATCACCTTGCGTGGTCGCGTCTTGCCGATTGGTGGACTGAAAGAAAAGCTTTTGGCTGCTCTGCGTGGTGGCATCAAAACCGTTCTCATTCCTGAAGAAAACGCCAAGGATCTGGTGGATATTCCGGATAATGTGAAGAACGGCATGGAAATCATTCCGGTCAATAATGTTGGCCAGGTGCTCGAAAAGGCGCTGGTTGAAAAGCTGGAACCGATCGAGTGGGATGAAAGCCAAATGCCAGATCCTGCCCTTAAGCAGGAGAGCGAAGAAAGCGCCTCAGTCGCTCATTAATTGCGGAGAATCGGTCGGTTTCGATCGCCCGGTCTGACCCTTGTCGATTGTGACAGATAATAAAATTATTGGCTCTTCCAATGCTGGGAGAGCCATTTTTTTATTTCTATCTGTTAATTCCTGTTTAAACCGTCAGAAATGGCTGATTTCTGCGATATTTACTCTTGATTTCTATCCGAATTCGCCAGATTGTCGCATTCCGCGTCTGGTATTTCCCAAGGTGTGTTGATTCTTAGTGGTGAAGCGTCGTGGGGCCTTTTGGCTTTTGCGATTGAACCGAAAAGGAAAAAAATATGAACAAGAACGAACTGATCTCTGCTGTGGCGGAAAAAGCAGAACTCACCAAAGCTCAGGCTGGCGAAGCAGTTGATGCGCTGTTTGACATCATTTCCGACACGTTGAAGAGCGGTGATGAAGTCCGTATCATCGGCTTTGGTAACTTCTCTGTCACCGAACGTGCTGCGACTGAAGGCCGTAACCCCCGCACTGGCGACACGATCCAGATTCCTGCATCAAAAACGCCAAAGTTCAAAGCTGGTAAGGGTCTCAAGGACGCTGTTAACAGCTAATAGGGGTGGACCTGATCTACTCTTGATAAGAATTTGACCCCCGGTTCTCCAAAGAATCGGGGGTTTTTGTTCCCCGCGATAGTGACTACGCAAAAAGCGACAGGAAGCGAGACGATCATGAGCGATGCTCTTCTAGTACCCGATTGTGAACAGTGCGCAGCGCTATGCTGTATTAGTCTGGCGTTCGATAAATCGGATGATTTCCCGATCGATAAACCGAATGGCGAGGCCTGCCCGAATCTGTCGGAAACACAGACCTGCAAGATTTATAATGAGCGCGAGCAGCAAGGTTATCGGGGATGTATGCATTTTGATTGTCTGGGGGCAGGCCAAAGGGTGACGCAGGAAGTTTTCGCTGGCAAGAACTGGCGTGCAGAGCCGAAGCTCGTGGGGCCAATGACGAGTGCATTTGTCATCATGCTCAAAATCCACCAGCTTTTGGGCTTGCTGCAAACGGCGTCACAGCTGCCGCTGACTTACGATGAAATGGATCGTTATGATGTGCTCATGAGTGACCTGACACCGCCTGAGGGCTGGACAGAGGAGCTTCTGGGGGAATTTGAAGGGCAGGGCACAGAAAAGGTCGTTCATGCCTTTCTGCAGTCGCTACGGCATCATGTGGCTTGAGTTGAGGGCCGTCAACGGCGAATATGCAGCCTATTTGCAACAGTGGTGCAAGTCGCAAAGATCACGTAGGTTTCATTTGAAAGGAACCAGCAATGGCTAATTCTATCTTTAGAGGAGTCTTTGCCGCAATTTCCATGCGAATGGTTTGAGGAATGGTGGGTGATGAGAGATTCGAACTCCCGACCCTCTCGGTGTAAACGAGATGCTCTAACCAGCTGAGCTAATCACCCGTCCAACATTCCTTTCGCAAGTGGCTCCGTTCCAAAAGCGTCTGGCGAGTTTCTTTAGAAAATCACCTGCTGCACCGAATTCAATCTGCTGATTTGACTTCGAGCGCTTTCGATAAACGAAAGCTTTAAGAATGGTGGGTGATGAGAGATTCGAACTCCCGACCCTCTCGGTGTAAACGAGATGCTCTAACCAGCTGAGCTAATCACCCGTGCGCCAATGTGCGTGAGGTGCTTTTAGATGCTGAGTGCCGGGCATGCAACAAAAAAATGACAGTTAAAATCATTCTCTGGGGAAATCGGGTTAGATATGAACAGGCAACATTTTTGTGGCCGGGCTTTGTCGGATTCTCCAGGAGCGGAAAGTTCGTTGTTCCTGATCTTTCAAGAGAAATTTCCGACAAAATGACCTTGCTGTTTGTGCAGATATAGAAGATGCCTTTGGATAAAATCGGGTTTCCAACAAGGGAAACCGCAGGAATAGGCCGGTTCTGCAAAAGGATTGTGAAATTTTCACAAAAAGAATTTCTTCTGCGCTTGACTTACCATCTCCCGCGTCGTATTTCAGCGCCACTCCACACGGAACATGTCGCTTCGGCGACGGTGAGTGTGGTTCGGGTAATGGGGATGTAGCTCAGTTGGTTAGAGCGCCGGCCTGTCACGCCGGAGGTCGCGGGTTCGAGTCCCGTCATTCTCGCCATCCCGAAACCGCGCTGATAATCGCCCAGATTGTTGGCATAAAATGCGGGGATGTAGCTCAGTTGGTTAGAGCGCCGGCCTGTCACGCCGGAGGTCGCGGGTTCGAGTCCCGTCATTCTCGCCATTTTCTCATTACATTTTCATTTGACATTGTTGTGACACTGCTTGCTGCATTATTCTGTGCGAGCATGATTTGTGCTCAGAGAGTTGCTGTGTGCCCTCAGCCGCCGTATTGGCGCGATCTCTGAGGTTTCTTGTCAAGTCTTGGCTACATAATGAAAAAGGCCACAGAGGACGTCTGCGGCCTTTTAAACGGGTTCTTGATTTCAGGACTGAAAGATATTTGATCCAGTTCTTAGTCTTGCCATGTCCAGAGTGAAACTGGCAGGCTTTCCTTGTCTGCTTCCCAGCGTTTTTCGATTTCCTTGATGGTCAACAGGCCGCTCTGGGTATCAACATACTCACAAACGGATGAGGAGTTGATCGTCGCGATCTGAAGGGCTTTCTCTGGCGTTGCGCCAGCGCCCAGAATGGCTCCAAAGGTTGAGGTGAAGGCATCACCTGCGCCAGCTGTGCCGCGAACGTTGGTTTTCTTGATCGGGCAATGGTAGATACCAGTTTCACAGCCCAAATAAGCGCCGCCGGTGCCATCGGTGATCAGGATATATTTTGGACCGATTGACATCAGCAAGGACATAAAGCCGGACAGCGAGCAGTGGACGTGATCCATGATAAGACCGCGTGTCATCAGGCTCTTGTTTGCGCTTTCGTCCATTTTAACAGCGCGCATGTTGGAGTGCTTTGTGTAATCCAGCAGAGCAGGCATCAGCAGTTCTGCTTCAGCGCGGTTGATGTTGATGAGGTCGATGTTTTTTGCTGTGTCGAGAAATTCCTTGGCACGGCGGTTGATCTGACGTTCACCAGGGTTGGCAACAACAAAAGCTCCGGCTTCCTTGCCGCGCTGGCAAATGATTGGGAATGCTTCAGCTGATTCATTGGACATTGGCGCGATATGCAAAAGCTCGGCGCCTTCGAAAATGCCTTCGTGAATGTCTTTGTCGGTCACACGGCAGTTAGCGCCGCGTGCTGTAAAGATGGATGCGTTGCGGTCGTGCGATGCGATCATGACCGAGCAGCCTGTGATTGCCTTATCGGTTGTCATCAAGCCCTTATCGGAAAGACCTTCTTTCTCCAGCAGATGGCGCACCATTTCTGCTTCGATGTCTTCACCGATTTTAACGTTTGGCGTAACTTCGTTGCCAAGGCGAGAGAGGGATACTGCGGCATTGATGGCGCCGCCGCCGACATGAGTAGAGATGTTCAGCGCGTCAATCTTGCGACCCTGCTCAAGCATCAAAAATGAATTGTGCGCATTGGTCATGGAAATGCGTTCAATGTCATTGTCGGCAACAATGGTAATGATGTCGATCATTGCGGAGCCGATTGTTGCTGTTTTCATCAGACTAGCCTCATTTTTGGTTGTTCGTCTTGGAAGACTGCGAGCGAGATTGTGGTCGCCCAATTGGTATTCAGCTTGTGCAACCCTATAAATTGGTTTTTTTATTCTCGCTCCGAAAAAAATCAAACTTGCAGTCCGGCTTACAATAGAATCCGTGAATTTCACAGAGTTATTTTGTTAGAACTAGGACTATAGTATAAAATTTCACACCAGATGATTGAATTGTGCCTTTCTTGCGAGAATGGATGAGAAAATTGCACAGCGCTATTTACGATTGAGTAAAGCTCACCTCTTTCTCCAAAATTTAATGCTACGTGAAGCGTAATGATCGGGATATGACCAACGTATAAAATTTGTTTGTTTGTTCGATTCGGCCTGTGAATCAGTTCCCTTTTCATCTCAGCTGTTAGTCGCTATCTGAGACAAAATGGCCCTGTCGGCCTTGCTTAAGTGTTTCTGCTGAGGTAATCGTGCAGCCGTTGAGGTTGATCTTGTATCCTGCTCTGACCAAGCTTATAGCTGTCTCAATTTTCTCTTGACGAAAGCGATAACAGGATTGAAACCTAAGGGCCTTGAAATACAAAGGACCTTTTCAAAAAGGACGGACCGTCATGGAAGAGCTGCTAAAAGACTATCTTCCCATAATTATCTTTATCGGCATTTCTCTGCTCATCGGTCTGGCATTGCTGGTGTCTCCTTTTATTGTGGCCTTCAAGAACCCCGATCCCGAAAAACTGTCAGCCTATGAGTGCGGTTTTAACGCCTTTGATGATGCGCGCATGCCGTTTGATGTGCGCTTTTATCTGGTTGCGATTCTCTTCATCATTTTCGATCTGGAGGTCGCGTTCCTCTTTCCGTGGGCCGTGGCTTTCGGCGATTTGGGGATATTCGGATTTACATCAATGATGATCTTTCTTGCGATTCTCACTGTCGGATTCGTCTATGAATGGAAGAAAGGGGCGCTGGAATGGGATTGAGTAACGAAAATCAGCCGCTGATTGCCCAGCAGCCCAAAGGCATCATTGACCCGAAAACCGGCAAACCGATCGGACATGATGATCCTTTTGTTACGCAGATGCGTGAGGACCTGTCCGACAAAGGCTTCCTTGTTACCGCGACCGATGATCTGATCACCTGGGCGCGTACGGGGTCGTTGATGTGGATGACGTTCGGTCTGGCCTGTTGTGCGGTGGAAATGATGCAGATGTCGATGCCGCGCTACGACTGCGAGCGTTTCGGTTTTGCTCCTCGCGGCTCTCCGCGTCAGTCGGACGTGATGATTGTTGCTGGCACACTGACCAACAAGATGGCTCCGGCGCTGCGCAAGGTTTATGATCAGATGCCAGAGCCGCGCTATGTGATTTCCATGGGGTCTTGTGCGAACGGTGGCGGATACTATCACTATTCCTATAGTGTTGTGAGAGGTTGTGATCGGGTTGTGCCGGTCGATATTTATGTGCCCGGTTGCCCGCCAACGGCGGAGGCTCTGCTTTATGGTGTGCTTCTGTTGCAAAAGAAGATACGGCGTACGGGGTCTATTGAACGCTGATTGTCGGCAAATGAATTGCAAGTCGGCCCATTAGAGATGTGCCACCACTTTATTGAGAAGCCTGTTTGGCTTTGATGAGGATGATACGCAATGGACGAGACATTACGAGATCTCGGCGACTATATCGATCTGGTGCTGGATGGGAAAATCGTCAATTGGCAAATTGCTTTTGGCGAATTGACGATCAATGCCAAGCGTGCCGAAATCGTTGAGGTTGTCCGGGTGCTTCGGGATGATCCTCGCTTGAAGTTTGTTTCCTTCATTGACCTCACTGCAGTTGATTATCCTGAACGTGAAGAGCGCTTCGATGTGGTCTATCATTTGTTGAGCCCGAAGCAGAATGCGCGGGTTCGGATCAAGATCTCTACGGATGAAACAACGCAGGTGGATTCGATTTGTGGAGTCTATCCGGGAGCCAATTGGTTCGAGCGCGAAGCCTATGACATGTACGGTATTCTGTTTTCTGATCATCCCGATTTGCGCCGTCTGCTGACCGATTACGGCTTCGATGGACATCCGCTCCGCAAGGATTTTCCGCTCACAGGTTATTATGAGGTTCACTATGACGATGAGAAAAAGCGTGTCGTTTATGAGCCGGTGAAACTGGATCAGGAATTTCGCAACTTTGATTTTCTCAGTCCCTGGGAAGGCGTTGATTACGCGCTGCCCGGAGACGAAAAGGCCGATGGCTGAGAAGGGGACTGAGAGGAGACTGATGCGACATGGCTGAAACACAGGTCAGAAATTTCAACATCAACTTTGGACCGCAGCATCCAGCCGCGCACGGTGTTTTGCGCATGGTGCTGGAGCTGAACGGCGAGATCGTAGAGCGTGTCGATCCGCATATTGGCCTTCTGCATCGGGGTACCGAAAAGCTGATCGAGCACAAGATCTATGCGCAGGCAACGCCCTATTTCGACCGGCTGGACTATGTTGCGCCGATGAACCAGGAGCACGCTTTCTGTCTGGCTGTTGAGCGGTTGTTGGGTCTGGAGGTTCCTCGCCGAGGGCAATTGATTCGAGTGCTATATTGCGAGATTGGCCGTATTCTCAACCATATTCTCAATATCACGACACAGGCGATGGATGTTGGTGCGCTTACTCCGAT
Organism: uncultured Cohaesibacter sp.; assembly: GCF_963664735.1. NCBI lineage: Bacteria > Pseudomonadati > Pseudomonadota > Alphaproteobacteria > Hyphomicrobiales > Cohaesibacteraceae > Cohaesibacter > uncultured Cohaesibacter sp. Next base: position 537,361 of record NZ_OY761553.1, read on the forward strand.
TCTGTGGGGCTTTGAAGAGCGTGAAAAGCTGATGGTCTTTTATGAACGGGCCAGCGGCTCGCGCATGCATGCCAACTATTTCCGCGTCGGCGGTGTTCGCCAAGACCTGCCTGAAGAGTTGATCGACGATATCGAAGCTTTCTGTGATCCGTTCCTCAAGGTGGTCGGTGATATCGATACGATGCTCACCGACAACCGCATTTTCAAGCAGCGTAACGCTGATATCGGTGTGGTTGCTCTGGATGATGCATGGGCTTGGGGCTTCTCCGGCACCATGGTTCGTTCATGCGGTGTGCCGTGGGATTTGCGCAAGAGCCAGCCTTATGAATGCTACTCGGAGCTGGAGTTTGACATTCCGATCGGTAAGCATGGCGATAATTATGACCGCTATCTGATGCGCATGGAAGAAATGCGCCAGTCGGTGCGGATCATGCGCCAGTGCATTACCAAGCTGCGCGAGCCAGAGGGGCAAGGGCCGGTTTGTGCCGAAAATGACAAGATCGTGCCGCCGTCCCGTGCTGAAATGAAGCGCTCCATGGAAGCGCTGATCAATCATTTCAAGCTGCACACGGAAGGCTTCCATGTGCCAGCTGGCGAGGTCTACGCCGCAGTGGAAGCGCCCAAGGGCGAGTTCGGGGTCTATTTGGTCTCGGATGGTAGCAACAAGCCTTACAAATGCAAGATACGGGCGCCGGGGTTTGCGCATCTTTCGGCAATGGATTTTCTGTCGCGCGGTTATCAGTTGGCCGACGTGTCTGCCATTCTGGGGTCTCTGGATCTGGTGTTTGGTGAAGTGGACCGTTAGGTCAAAACAGTCTGGCCCCTTTCGGGCCTGCATGATTTTAACATCGGCTTGTGATCGCCTTGCGGTCGGGTCGAACCAATAATGAGGAACGGCAGACATGAGTGTCCGTCGCCTACATAGCGAACAACCGGAGAGCTTCGAATTCTCGTCCGAGAATCTCGAATGGGCCCGGACTGTAATTGGTCGATATCCCGAGGGGCGTCAGGCGTCTGCGGTTATTCCGCTTTTGACGCGGGCGCAAGAGCAGGAAGGCTGGGTCACCCAGCCTGCGATCGAATATGTGGCCGACATGCTGTCCATGCCTTATATTCGGGTGCTTGAAGTGGCGACCTTTTACACCCAGTTCCTTTTGCAACCTGTGGGCAAGAAAGCTCATATTCAGGTTTGTGGCACCACGCCCTGTCGCTTGCGCGGGGCGGGCGACTTGATCCGCGTCTGCAAGAACAAGATTGCCGACAAGCAATTTGCTCTTTCCAAAGACGGAAATTTCTCTTGGGAAGAGGTGGAGTGCGCGGGGGCTTGCGTGAATGCTCCGATGGTGCAGATTTCAAAAGACACCTACGAGGACTTGACGCCGGAAATCCTTGAAGACCTGATCGACAAGATCGAAGCCGGAGAGGAAATCAAGCCGGGGAGTCAAATCGGTCGGCAAGGGTCTGCTCCAGCGTCTGGTCCTGTTACACTGATTGATCCATCGCTTTATGACGGGTCCCGCGTGAAATGGGGGCTTGGTGCCGAGATCGTCGAGCCGGAAGAAGAAAAGCCCGCAGAGCCAGAGGCTAAGACTGAAGAAACCGAGGCAAAGCCTGAAGAAGTAGCTACCGCAAAAGCGGATAGTGAGAATGGCTCGCCTGAGCTTTTGTCAGAGCCGATTGATGGCAAGGCTGACAACCTCAAAGAGATCAGCGGTATCGGCCCCAAGATCGAGCAGAAACTCAATGCGCTTGGTGTTTTTCACTTCGCCCAGATTGCCAGCTGGAGCGATGACAATGCTGCATTTGTCGATAGCCAGCTTGCATTCCGAGGGCGGATTGCCCGTGAGGGATGGATCGAGCAGGCCAAGCTGTTGGCGTCCGGCGAGGAAACTGACTTTTCCAAGCGAGTTCAAGCCGGTGAGGTTTCTTCTAGCAAGAGCGGAGGTGATGCATAATGGCCGTGATGCTTGAAGACCAGGACCGGATTTTCACCAATATCTATGGCATCCATGACTGGGGGCTGGAAGGGGCGCTGAAGCGCGGCTCATGGGATGGCACCCGCGGGCTGCTGCAAAAGGGGCGCGAGTGGATCATCAACGAGATGAAAGCGTCCGGTTTGCGCGGGCGCGGTGGGGCAGGCTTTCCCACAGGACTTAAATGGTCTTTCATGCCGCCCAAGCAGGAAGGCCGTCCGCATTATCTCGTCGTCAATGCCGATGAATCAGAGCCCGGAACCTGCAAAGACCGTGAGATCCTGCGCAATGACCCGCATCATTTGGTGGAAGGTTGTCTGATTGCCGGTTTTGCCATGAATGCTGACGCGGCTTTCATCTATGTGCGCGGCGAATTTATCCGCGAGCGCGAGCGGTTACAGGCCGCCGTTGATCAGGCCTATGAGAAGCGCCTGATCGGCAAGAATAATATTCACGGTTATGATTTCGATATCATCGTTCATCATGGCGCCGGTGCCTATATCTGCGGCGAGGAAACGGCCTTGCTGGAATCGCTGGAAGGCAAGAAGGGACAACCGCGCCTGAAGCCGCCATTTCCGGCCAATGTCGGCCTTTATGGCTGTCCGACGACGGTCAATAATGTGGAATCCATCGCCGTTGCACCGACGATCCTGCGGCGCGGGGCGAACTGGTTCAAGGGGTTCGGTGCCGAGAATAACCACGGCACGAAGCTGTTTTGCGTGTCCGGCCATGTCAATCAGCCGGCGACCTTCGAGGAAGCCATGTCGATCCCGTTCCGGGAGTTGATCGACAAGCATTGTGGCGGTATTCGCGGCGGTTGGGACAATCTTCTGGCGGTCATTCCGGGCGGCTCTTCGGTGCCCTGTGTTCCGGCTGACCAGATCATGGATTGCCCGATGGATTTCGATAGTCTCAAGGAGCTTGGTTCCGGTCTGGGGACAGCTGCGGTGATCGTCATGGACAAGTCCACCGACATTATCGCGGCAATTGCCCGACTGTCCTATTTCTACAAGCATGAGAGCTGCGGCCAGTGTACGCCATGCCGTGAGGGAACTGGCTGGATGTGGCGCGTGATGGAACGCATGGCCAGGGGCGAAGCTCAGAAGAAAGAGATCGACATGCTGTTCGAGGTTTCCAAGCAGGTGGAAGGTCATACGATCTGCGCCCTTGGGGATGCTGCGGCTTGGCCGGTGCAGGGCCTCATTCGCCACTTCAGGCATGTGATCGAAGAGAGAATTGACCAGTATACGGCCAATCCGAAAGACGATTTGGCCCCGCTGGATGCGGCTGAATAGGCCGATAGAGTTTAACGCAACGGAGACACGTTCGATGGCAAAGCTGGTCGTTGACGGAATTGAGATAGACGTCCCGAAGGAATATAGCCTGCTGCAAGCCGCAGAAGAGGCGGGGGCAGAGATTCCGCGTTTTTGCTATCATGAACGTTTGTCGATTGCAGGCAACTGCCGCATGTGCCTTGTCGAGGTGAAGGGCGGACCGCCCAAGCCGACCGCTTCTTGTGCGATGCGAGTGGGTGATCTGCGTCCGGGGCGCGATGGTGAGCCGCCGGAAATCTTCACAAAGTCGCCGATGGTCAAGAAAGCGCGGGAAGGGGTGATGGAGTTTCTGCTCATCAACCATCCGCTTGATTGTCCGATCTGCGATCAGGGTGGGGAATGTGACCTGCAGGACCAAGCCATGGCTTTTGGCAAGGCAGGTTCTCGCTTTCATGAAAACAAGCGTGCGGTCGAGAACAAATATATCGGTCCATTGGTGAAGACCACCATGACACGCTGCATCCACTGCACCCGTTGCGTTCGTTTTACCACCGAGGTGTGCGGTATTCAGGAACTGGGGCTGATTGGTCGCGGAGAAGACGCCGAGATTACGACCTATCTGGAAGCTGCGCTGACGTCTGAACTTCAGGGCAATGTCATAGACCTGTGTCCGGTTGGTGCCCTGACCTCGCGGCCCTATGCCTTCACCGCTCGTCCGTGGGAATTGACCAAGACAGAAACCATCGATGTGATGGACGCCGTGGGAAGCAACATTCGCGTTGATACCCGTGGGCGGGAAGTGATGCGCATTATGCCGCGTATAAACGATGCGGTGAATGAAGAATGGATTTCAGACAAGACCCGCTTTATCTGGGACGGCCTTAGAGCACAGAGGCTTGATAAGCCCTATGTGCGCAAGGATGGCAAGCTGACACCTGCAAGCTGGGATGAAGCCTTCAATGCCATCGCTGAAAAGCTCAATGGGCAGGCCGGAGACCGGATTGGTGCTATTGCCGGTTCCATGGCTAGTGTTGAAGAAATGTATGCCCTCAAGAAGCTGATGACATCGCTGGGCTCAGGTAATCTGGATGCGCGTCAGGATGGCTCGGTCCTGACATCGGCCATGGGGCGGGCTGCCTATCTCTTCAACGCGACCATTGAAGGCATCGAAGAGGCAGACGCCATTCTCATTGTAGGTTCCAATCCTCGTATGGAAGCTGCGGTGCTCAATGCGCGTATCCGCAAGACATGGCTTGCTGGCGGTACAAAGATTGCCGTGATTGGCGAAGAAGCTGATCTCAAATATGGCTATGACTATCTGGGCGCCAGTGCAGATGTGCTGGCTGAGCTTGCCTCAGGCAAAGGCGATTTCTTCGATGTGCTGAAGGGAGCCGCAAAGCCGCTGATCCTGATCGGGCAGGGCGCGATCAATCATGAAGATGGCGAGGCTGTTCTTTGTCAGGCGGCTAAGCTGGCCGTGGCCTGTGGTGCCGTGTCTGATGAATGGAATGGATTTTCGGTTCTTCATACGGACGCAAGTGCTGTTGGGGCGCTTGAGGTCGGCTTTGAGCCTCAGGTCGATGGCAAGGACATTGCGGCCATGCAGGGGGGCGGTGTTGATGTTCTGTTCTTCCTGGGGGCTGATGAGCTGGCTTTTGATACCTTCGCAGATAGCTTCAAGATCTACATCGGTTCGCATGGTGATGCCGGTGCCCATGCTGCGGACGTGATTCTGCCCGCCGCGACCTATACCGAGAAGTCCGGGCTCTATGTAAACACCGAGGGACGGATACAGCTTGCTCTGCGTGCCAATTTCGCACCCGGTGATGCCAAGGAAGACTGGGCTATCCTGCGGGCGCTTTCAGCGGTTCTTGGTCAAACGCTGCCATTTGACAGTCTTGATCAGTTACGGGCTCGCTTGCTTGTCGATCATCCTCAGTTTGATGCCATTGATGAAATTCTCGTCGGGAGCCCTTCATCGATTGAAGTATTGGCTCAGAAGGCCAAAAAGGCTAAGGGACAGGCGTTGGTTTGTCCAATATCTGACTATTACCTGACCAACCCCATCGCCCGTGCGTCGGCTGTCATGGCCGAGTGCAGTGCGTTGGCAAAGGCACAAAAGAGCGAAGCTGCGGAGTGAGAGGACTGCTAGATGAATGATTTTGTCGCTAACTGGCTGATCCCCGGCGCCATCATGGTGGGGCAATCGCTCCTGTTGCTGGTCGTGCTTCTTGTGGTCATCGCCTATGTGCTTTTGGCTGATCGGAAGATCTGGGCCGCTGTACAGATGCGCCGTGGGCCGAATGTGGTCGGCCCGTTTGGCTTGTTGCAGTCCTTTGCTGATCTTTTGAAGTTTGTCTTGAAAGAGCCTGTCATTCCATCAAGTTCTAACAAGGTCATCTTCCTTCTTGGCCCGCTGGTCACGGTGACCGTCGCCTTGGCCGCATGGGCTGTGGTGCCTGTGGCTGATGGTTGGGTGATTTCGGATATCAATGTCGGCATCCTCTATTTGCTCGCGGTTTCCTCGCTCGGTGTCTACGGCGTCATCATGGGGGGATGGGCGTCCAATTCTAAATATCCTTTTTTGTCCGCTTTGCGCTCGGCTGCGCAGATGGTTTCCTATGAGGTGTCCATCGGCTTCGTCATTGTAACGGTTCTGCTGTGTGTCGGTTCTCTGAACCTTACGGACATCGTCATGGCGCAGCAGACGGGGCTTGCTACCAAGTTGGGCATGCCGTCAATCAGCTTCCTGAACTGGTACTGGTTGCCATTGTTCCCGATGTTCGTTGTGTTCTTCATTTCGGCTTTGGCAGAAACCAACCGTCCGCCGTTTGATCTGGCAGAAGCCGAATCCGAGCTGGTCGCGGGCTTCATGGTCGAATATGGCTCGACGCCATACATGATGTATATGCTGGGCGAATATGTCTCGATCGCGCTGATGTGCTCCATGACGACGATCCTGTTCATGGGCGGATGGTTGCCTCCGCTTGATGTGGCTCCTCTGACGTGGGTGCCAGGTGTCGTCTGGTTCATTCTGAAAGCAGGTTTGGTCTTCTTCATGTTTGCCATGGTGAAGGCATTTGTTCCCCGCTATCGCTATGATCAATTGATGCGCCTTGGCTGGAAGGTTTTCCTGCCTCTTTCGCTTTTTTATGTCGTGCTGGTAGCTGGTGTGTTGCAATTTGCCGGCTGGGCGCCGTAACGGTTTTTGGAGGGCGCGTATGTTCGATTTGTCGTTGCCCGGTATGGTCGGGGCTGTGATCGGTGGCGTAATCGGTTGGGCTGACTTCAAGATGATTGGTGGTCTTGTCGGCGCCAAATGGATGAAATCCCGTTCGGAAAAGGGACTTGGCGCCCATCCGGACACTAAGAAATTTGGTGATTGGATACAGTTTGTAATCTGGTGTTGTACCCAGCTTCTGTTTCCTGTCATCGGCTATTGGGCTGGTGCGTCCTTGGCCGGTTAGGTGTGGTTGGAGAATAGAATGGTCTTTGCGCCTTTCATTGCGGGCTCTATTGGTGCTGTCGTCGGGCTGATGATTGCCGTGTTCGCCAATATCGTGGTCTTGCCTTATGTGCTCAAAGCGCAGGAGGACGGCTTCGTTTTGGGGCGCAAAGCGACGATCAGTAATATGGGGCCGGAAGCAATGGCGCGCTTTACTCGCTTCATGTATCGCGTTCCCATGCCGGTGATGTTTGCTTTTGTCGGCTGGTTTGTTGGCCTGAATGCGTTTGGAGGTTACTAAATGGCACTTGCGCAAGCTGCAAAGTCATTGATGCTAAAGGAATTCGTTTCGGCCTTCATGTTGTCGATGCGCTATTTCTTCTCGGCAAAATCGACGGTGAACTACCCGTTCGAGAAAGGGCCGGTTTCTCCGCGGTTTCGCGGAGAGCATGCCTTGCGGCGTTATCCAAACGGGGAAGAGCGCTGCATTGCCTGCAAATTGTGCGAAGCCATTTGCCCGGCTCAGGCCATTACGATCGAGGCAGGCCCCCGCGGGGACGATGGCTCGCGGCGGACAACGCGCTATGACATCGACATGACAAAATGCATCTACTGTGGCTATTGCCAAGAGGCCTGCCCGGTGGAAGCGATTGTCGAGGGGCCGAACTTTGAGTTTGCGACGGAAACCAGAGAAGAATTGTTTTACGACAAGCAACGGCTGTTGGCCAATGGCGAACGGTGGGAGCTGGAATTGGCACGAAATATAGAGATGGATGCACCTTATCGCTGAGGGCGATAGGGGAGACTTCAAGGAGAGGTGCCCTTTGTGAAGGGCAGGAAAGCAAAGACATGATTCTTCAAAGCATCTTCTTTTATCTTTTTTCAGCGGTGCTGCTGATCTCGGCGCTGATGGTGATCGGCGCGCGCAATCCTGTGCATTCGGTGCTGTTTCTCATTCTGGCTTTCTTCAATGCTGCGGCGCTGTTTGTTTTGCTTGGTGCAGAGTTTCTGGCAATGCTGCTCATCGTCGTCTATGTGGGTGCGGTGGCGGTCTTGTTTCTGTTTATCGTCATGATGCTGGATGTGGATTTTGTTCAGCTGCGTGCCGGCTTCTTGCAATATATGCCGATCGGCCTTGTGTTGGGCGTGGTTTTGCTTGCAGAACTGCTCGTTGCCTTGGGGGGCTGGGCGATCAGTCCTGATCTTGTGGCCCATCTTGGCGAGCCGATTCCGGACATGGCGCAGGTTTCCAATATCGAAGCCATCGGGGCGGTGCTCTATACCAAATATATCTTCTATTTCCAGATTGCTGCGCTGATCCTGTTTGTGGCGATGATCGGTGCCATCGTGTTGACGTTGCATCACCGAAGAGATGTTCAACGCCAGAATATCGAGAAGCAGGTTGCGCGGACCGTTGAAAATTCAATCGAGATTGTTGAAGTGGAATCTGGCAGCGGCATATAGCCGAGCGCATTCGCTTTTGATTAAAGGCCCGCAAGCTTTGAGAGACGCGGGTGAGACCAGGAAGGGACTGACAGAGAGATGGAAATCGGGCTTAGCCATTATCTGACCGTTGCAGCGATCCTCTTTGTGATCGGGATGTTCGGTATTTTCATCAACCGAAAGAATGTCATCGTCATTCTGATGTCTGTCGAATTGATCCTTTTGGCAGTTAACATCAACTTTGTCGCCTTTTCTTCATATCTGGGGGATCTGGCCGGGCAAATATTCGGCTTGCTGATCCTCACTGTTGCCGCTGCCGAGGCAGCAATCGGGCTGGCCATTCTGGTCGTATTCTATCGCAATCGCGGCTCCATCGCGGTTGAAGACATCAATATGATGAAAGGCTGAGGGATATCATGTATTCGGCCATTGTCTTTCTGCCGTTGATTGGCTTTCTGATTGCGGGCTTGTTTGGTCGTTCCATCGGGCACAAGGCTTCGGAAATCATTACCAGCACGTTGCTGGTTATCGCCGCCATCTTGTCGTGGATCGCCTTTCTTTCTGTTGGTATCGGTGAGGGGAAAACCGAAACGGTGAATATCCTCACCTGGCTCAGCTCTGGCGATCTTGTCATTGACTGGTCCATTCGCGTTGATACACTGACTGTGGTCATGCTTGTGGTGGTCAATACGATTTCCGCGCTCGTCCATATCTATTCGATCGGCTACATGCATGCCGATCCGCATCGCGCGCGCTTTTTTGCTTATCTTTCGCTGTTCACCTTTGCAATGCTGGCGCTGGTTACCGCTGACAACCTGTTGCAAATGTTCTTTGGCTGGGAAGGGGTGGGGCTTGCTTCCTATTTGCTGATCGGCTTCTGGTATCAGAAGCCATCGGCCAATGCGGCTGCAATGAAGGCCTTCATCGTCAACCGTGTTGGTGACTTCGGTTTCCTATTGGGGCTGTGCGGCATTTATGTACTGTTTGACAGTGTCAGTTTTGGCAATATTTTCGCCAATGCGGCTGCGGTCAAGGACCAAACGATCCATTTCCTTGGATCAGATTTCAATGCATTGACCACTATCTGTCTGTTGCTCTTCATGGGAGCCATGGGCAAGTCGGCGCAGTTTCTGCTGCATACATGGCTGCCAGATGCCATGGAGGGGCCGACGCCTGTGTCTGCTCTGATCCATGCTGCAACGATGGTGACCGCTGGTGTCTTCATGGTGGCGCGGCTTTCGCCATTGTTCGAGTTGTCGCCAACCGCTCTGGAAGTCGTGACCTTTATCGGCGCGACGACTGCCTTTTTTGCTGCGACGGTTGGTCTGGTGCAGAATGACATCAAGCGCGTGATTGCCTATTCGACCTGTTCACAGCTGGGCTATATGTTTGTGGCATTGGGCATTGGTGCTTATGGCGCGGCCGTTTTCCATCTCTTCACCCATGCCTTCTTCAAAGCGCTGCTGTTCCTTGGGGCCGGTTCCGTTATCCATGCGGTGTCCGATGAACAGGACATGCGCCGGATGGGCGGGTTGCGCAAGCATATCAAGCTTACCTATCTGATGATGCTGATTGGCACCTTTGCGCTGACTGGCGTTGGCATTCCGGGCACGATCCTTGGTTTTGCCGGTTTCAATTCCAAAGATGCGATTATCGAATCTGCCTTCGCTGCTCATAACGGCATGGCGAATTATGCCTTCGCGATGACGGTGATTGCAGCGCTGTTCACCAGCTTCTACAGCTGGCGACTGATTTTCATGACCTTCCATGGACGTGAGCGCATGAGTGCCGATGTTAAAGCCCATATCCACGAAAGCCCGGCAGTTATGATCATGCCATTGATGGTGCTGGCCATGGGGGCGGTGTTTGCGGGTATGATTTTCTCCGGTTACTTCTATGGCCATCACTATGATGAGTTCTGGAAGGGTGCTCTGTTCACTGGTGCGGACAATCATGTCATGCATGACGCACACGACGTGCCGATGGAAGTCAAACTTGCGCCATTTGTTATGATGGCGACCGGCTTTGTTGTGGCTTTTGTTTTCTACATCTTGTCGCCGATCATTCCAAAGAGATTGGCCGAGCGGCACAACATGCTCTACAAGTTCCTGCTCAACAAATGGTATTTCGACGAGATATACACCTTTATCTTCATTCGCGGAGCCAAAGGTCTTGGTGCGTTGTTATGGAAGGGGGGCGACGAGAGGATCATTGATCGCTTTGGCCCGAATGGCGTTGCCGCGCGCGTGATTGCTCTGACCAACAAGATCAATCGACTGCAGACCGGTTATGTTTATCACTATGCTTTTGCCATGATGATTGGTGTGGCGATCCTGATTACCTATTCAATGCTTAGCGGGGGAACGCACTGATGAGTGATTGGCCATTACTTTCTACGGTCGTATTCCTGCCGTTGGTCGGTGCGTTGATGATCCTGCTGGTCAAGGGAGACAGCGCGATCGCCCGGCGCAACATAACCAATGTGGCGCTTTGGACGACGGTTGTTACCTTCCTGATTTCCCTGCTTGTTTTGAGCCAGTTTGATGCTTCAAATCCTGGTTTCCAGATGCAGGAAACCGCTGATTGGCTCGGCGCTTCGATTTCGTATCGCATGGGGGTCGACGGGATATCGATCCTGTTTGTCATCCTTACAACGGCCTTGATGCCTGCTGCGATCTATGCAAGCCGCAATTCGATCCAGAAGCGGGTTAAGGAATATATGATCGCTTTCCTTGTTTTGGAAACGATGATGATTGGCGTTTTCTGCGCGCTCGACCTTCTGCTGTTCTATCTGTTCTTTGAGGCAGGTCTCATTCCGATGTTCCTGATTATCGGCATCTGGGGTGGGCAGAACAGGGTTTATGCCAGCTTCAAGTTTTTCCTCTATACCCTCGCCGGTTCAGTGCTCATGTTGCTGGCGGTCATGGCTATGTATTGGGACGCTGGCACGACGGATATCGTTGCGCTGCTGGCTCATCCATTCTCGCGGGAAATGCAGATATGGCTCTGGCTCGCATTCTTTGCGTCCTTTGCGGTCAAAATGCCCATGTGGCCGGTTCACACTTGGTTGCCCGATGCGCACGTTCAGGCGCCGACTGCCGGGTCGGTTATTCTGGCTGGTGTCTTGTTGAAAATGGGCGGATATGGCTTCTTGCGGTTCTCCCTGCCGATGTTCCCGATCGCATCGGACATGTTTGCTCCGCTCGTCTATACGCTTTCGGTCATTGCCATCATCTACACCTCTCTTGTGGCGCTCGCTCAGCAGGACATCAAAAAGCTGATCGCCTATTCATCGGTTGCCCATATGGGCTATGTGACCATGGGCGTTTTTTCCATGACACAGCAGGGCGTGCAGGGGGGTATCTTCCAGATGATTTCCCACGGCATCGTCTCCGGCGCGCTGTTCCTGTGTGTCGGTGTGGTCTATGACCGCATGCACACACGTGAGATTTCGGCCTATGGAGGGTTGGTCAACCGGATGCCGGTATTTGCTGCGCTGTTCATGATCTTCACCATGGCCAATATCGGACTTCCCGGTACGTCTGGCTTCGTGGGTGAATTCCTGACGATTATCGGCGTGTTTCAGGTCAACACATGGGTTGCCCTGTTTGCGGCGACAGGGGTTATTCTGTCGGCATCCTATGCGCTTTGGCTTTATCGCCGGATAATTTTTGGCAAGCTTGAGAAGGAGAGCCTCAAGGGTATTCTCGATATGGATATCCGCGAGAAGACAATCCTCATTCCTCTTGCCGTTTTGACCATTCTGTTTGGTTTCTACCCTGCACCCATTCAGAATGTGACGGCGGTTGCTGTCGAGAACCTGATCAACAATTACCAGGCAGCCCTGAGTGCTGCGGATAAACTTGCGCTGCTGGCTCAATAGAGCGGCGGTTGGCGAGTGAAACATGAAGTGAGTGAAAGATGACCACTGAGTTGGCTACGCTTCCCAATCTGATGCCCGCACTGCCAGAAATCCTTCTGGCTGTCGGGGCCATGGTGTTGTTGATGCTTGGAGCTTTTGGCGGTTCTAAAACTTCTCAGGCCGTTAGCGGACTTGCCGTGGCATTGCTCATTATCGCGGGCGCTATTGTGATGTTGGCATCGAGTGGAACAGTGACGACGTTCAATGATGCCTTCATTCAGGATCCTTTTGCTCGCTTGATGAAGGTTCTGGTTTTGATTGGTTCGGGCTTTTCTTTGGCGATGTCGGTCGGCTACGCGCAGGTGGAGAAGTTTGACAAGTTCGAATATCCGGTTCTGGTCTTGCTGGCTACCGTGGGTATGATGTTGATGCTCTCGGCAAATGACATCATTGCGGTTTATCTTGGGCTGGAATTGCAATCGCTGACTCTGTATGTGCTTTCATCTTTCAAACGAGATAGTGCGAAAGCCACTGAAGCGGGGCTAAAGTATTTCGTGCTTGGTGCGCTGTCTTCGGGGTTGTTGCTCTATGGCATGAGCCTTGTTTATGGCTTTACCGGCCAGACGTCCTTTGAGGGCATCGCAGAAACGTTGCATGTAGAAGGCGTTGGTATTGGTGCTATCTTCGGTCTGGTCTTCATTCTGGCCGGGTTGACCTTCAAGATTTCCGCCGTTCCATTTCATATGTGGACGCCTGATGTTTATGAAGGCGCTCCGACACCTGTAACCGCCTTCCTCGCCGCTGCGCCTAAACTGGCTGCTATGGGGCTTATTGTTCGTGTTGTGATGACGGCCTTTGATCCGATGGATCTGCAGTGGCAGCAAGTGATTACCTTTGTTTCCATTCTTTCCATGGTGCTCGGGGCATTTGCTGCCATCGGGCAGCGCAACATCAAGCGATTGATGGCCTATTCATCAATCAGCCATATGGGATACGCGCTTGTTGGCCTTGCTGCGGGCAGCTCGGCGGGGGTTGTCGGCGTGATCATCTATCTGATCACTTATCTTGCCATGACACTCGGCACTTTTGCCGCCATCATGTCAATGCGCAGGCGCGATGGTGTGGTCGAGCGGATTGACGATCTGGCCGGGCTTTCGAGAAGCGATTTGCCCATGGCGGTTCTGTTGGGTACTTTGATGTTCTCGCTGGCTGGTGTGCCATGGATGGGCGGCTTTATCGGCAAGTGGTTTGTCTTTTCTGCCGCCATTGAGGCCGGTCTTTATCCGCTGGCGATCATCGGTATTCTAGCCTCTGTGGTTGGTGCCTTCTATTATTTGCGGATCGTCAAGATCATGTTCTTTGATGATCCGGCTCCGGTGTTCGAGCGGCCATCGAACGAATTGCGCTTCGTGTTGGTCATTAGTGGCGTCTTCATGGCAACGATGGTGTTCTATGTCAGTCCAATCCGCTCGATTGCTGAATTGGCCGCGAACAGTTTCTTCTGATCCGGTGGTGTTTGGCGCCAGATAAATTTGTGAGTCTTTTGCGAGACAGTGACAGACTGTTATGATATGTAGACACTGCCCGAATGCTTTTCGGGCAGTTTTTGTTGGGCCTTTGCCGCAAAACGGCTAGATTTTTCTTGTGCCCTTCGGTTCTGCAGATTGAGAAATCGCATTGATTAAATTACCCGAACCATACCGACTGATCCACTTCGATACGATCGATTCTACAAATCAATATGCCTTGGATGCCGCCAAAAAGGGGGATGATGGCGGGGTCTGGATTTGGGCTGGTGAGCAAACCGCCGGGCGAGGGCGTCGTGGTCGGCATTGGAGTTCGGAAGAGGGCAATCTGGCTGCGACCTTGTTGGTGATCAATCCAGCGCCAGTCGGCCATGTTGGACAATTGCCGCTGCTTACCGCAACGGCGGTGCATCGGGCGATTTGTGATTTGCTGCCGCTGCATATGCAGGCACCTTTGCGCATCAAGTGGCCTAACGATTTGCTATGGGGCGACCAGAAGATTTGCGGCATTCTGCTGGAAAGCTGTTTTCTGGTTGATGGTCGACAGGCTGTCGCTGTCGGTATCGGTGTCAATTGCCGCAAGCATCCGGAAAAGACCGATGGTCTTGCCGCAGCTGATATCGCGCAAACAGGCTATGATGTTTCGCCTGCAAAATTGCTCGAACGGCTGATCTGGCAGATGGCTGACAGGATTTCTATTTGGCAGAAGGGTGCCAATTTCGCAGCGATCAGAGACGACTGGCTTTCTGCTGCGCGAGGCCTTGGTCAGCATGTGGTTGCGCGTTTGCCCAACGAAACCGTTGAAGGCACCTTCGAGATGCTGGATGAAAACGGAGCTCTGATTATGCGTCTGGCCGACGGTCAGATGCGGACTATTTATGCGGGCGATGTCTTTTTGCCCGGAATGACTGCTGCAATGCAAAAATGATGGCGTCTGTAAACGCCGCGATGAGAGAGAATATGACGTCTTCTGAACTGGTCTTCATGCCGCTGGGCGGTGTCGGCGAAATTGGTATGAATATGGCTCTTTATGGTGTCGGGCCAGAGGGGGACAAGCGATGGCTGATCGTGGATTTCGGTGTTGCCTTTGCCAATGAAGCCCATCCAGGAGCAGACCTTATTTTTGCTGATATCCGACTTCTGGAGCAGGAACGAGATCGCATTGACGGTATCGTCATAACTCATGGGCATGAAGATCATTTTGGCGCGCTTTTTTCGCTTTGGCCCCGCTTGGAAATACCGATTTATGCGAGTGGCTTTCTGGCAGATCTGATTGAAGCCAAGGCTGAATCCGAGCCCGACTCTGGTGATATTCCCGTTCATCGAGTGAAACAGGGGGCTCGGGTGCAGATTGGGGCATTCAATGTCGAATTTGTGCCTGTTTCCCACTCCATCCCCGAAGCCTGCGCATTGGCGATCCGCACGGAACATGGTTTGGTACTGCATACAGGTGACTGGAAGCTGGACGCAACTCCCGGAGTGGGGCCGGGAACCGATATTGCCAGAATGATAGAACTGGGCAAGGAGGGCGTGCTGGCTCTTGTTTGCGACTCGACAAATGCACTATCGGAGGGATCATCCATTTCCGAGAAGGATGTGGAAGCGGAACTGACGCATCTCATCGCAAAAGCGCCGCATCGGGTGGCTGTCTCAACCTTTGCATCGAACGTGGCTCGTGTTCAGGCCATTGCCAGAGCTGCGCGGGCCAATGACCGGCAATGCGTTGTGGTCGGCCGGGCTTTGTGGCGGTTTATCGAAGTGGCGCAGGAGCAGGGTTATTTGACCGATGTTCCAGAGTTTGTGTCCGATGATGATTATGGCTACCTTCCTCGGGACAAGGTCGTTGCCATTCTCACCGGCTCTCAGGGGGAGAAGCGTGCTGCGCTCGCGCGGATTGCGGCCAAGGAACACCCGACCGTGCAACTCTCCAAGGGCGATCAGGTCATTTTCTCTTCAAAGCCCATTCCGGGCAATGAACGATCCATCAATGAGGTGATCAACAATCTGGCTGCTCTGGATGTCGACATCATCACAGAGAAAGATGCGGCGATTCATGTGTCCGGACATCCTCGCCGTGGTGACCTACGCAAACTTTATGAGTGGATAAATCCGCAAATTGCCGTGCCAGTGCATGGTGAAGAGATGCATCTCAAGGCGCACGCGGCCTTGGCACGTCAAATGGGTGTCGGTGAAGTTCTACATGTGCGCAATGGCTGGATGGCTCGTCTGGCCGGAGGCACGGTCAAAAGTTGGGACGAATATTTTGGCGGCCGTCTTTACAAGGACGGATCGCTGGTTGGCACTTTTGAGGAGATGGGGATACAGGAGCGGCGCAAGCTTTCCTACGTGGGGCATATTTCTGTGGCTATTACCGTTAGCCGCAAGGGGGAAATTCTGGGGCATCCGCAAATGGCCCTGGCCGGTATACCTGAGAGGGATGCAAACGATCAGTTGTTTGTTGAAATCGTGGAGGCCGGAATCTTTGGCGCCCTGAAAGGGATGCCAGCCAAGAAACGCAAGGATGTTGAAGTGTTGCGCGAGGCTGTCAGGCGGTCTGTCCGGTCTGAAGTGAACCAAAAGTGGTCCAAAAAGCCAGTTGTCGCGGTCATGATCAACCTTGTATGACAATGAAGAATGCGTTTGTCGGTAAGACTAAAGGCTTGTCGCGTTGACAGGTCCAAACCGGTAAACACCATAGTGAAAAGGAAGCATGGAAATGATTGGTCGATTGAACCATGTGGCTATTGCCGTACCAAATCTTGAAAAAGCTGTTGCCACTTATGGCGGCGTACTGGGTGCAGAATGCTCTGAGCCACAGGAAATTCCTGAACATGGCGTGAAAGTAGTCTTTGTTATACTGCCAAACACCAAAATCGAGCTGCTTGAACCTCTCGGGGAAAATAGCCCGCTTGCCAAGTTCGTTGAAAAGAACACCGTTGGCGGCATCCACCATGTTTGCTACGAAGTTGAAGACATCATCGCTGCTCGCGACAAGCTGAAAGCTGAAGGCGCTCGCGTTCTGGGTGATGGCGAACCAAAGATTGGTGCTCACGGCAAACCTGTTATCTTCCTGCATCCGAAAGATTTCTGCGGAACTCTGACAGAGCTGGAACAGGTATAAGCCTTTCCTATAAAGGTAAGACTTTATGAGTTTAGTCAGCGGCCTTGCTGTTTATTTCATCATATGGTGGCTCTCATTGTTCATCGTTCTTCCATTTGGCGTTCGCACGCAGGCGGAAGAGGATGATCAGTTGCTGGGAACCACGCCAAGCGCTCCGGCAAAGGCGATGATGATACGCAAGGCCGTTGCTACGACCATTTTGGCCACAGTGCTGTTTGGTCTTTTCTACTGGGCTGTTGTGATCAAGGGTTATGGCATTGATCTGCTGTCTTTCCTGCCCATGCCGGATAGTCTGAAATAGGCATCCGGGAAGTTCTCGTCTCGTTTCGAATCTGTGTGCTTGTCCTGTTCGGCGTCATCGCGAGCGGATGACCGGATTACTGCGCTTGGAAGTCCTGATTTTGGGATGCGTGGTCTTGTGTTCTAGCGGTTTGAACAGCAATAAGTAAAATTGTCACATGGATGTCACTTGAAATGGATATCCATCGTCACAACATATACAAAGGTAGAATGAAACCGGGCAAAAAAAAACAAGGCCGAAGCCTTGTTTTTCTAGTAATCGCGTCGTCATCTCATTGCTCAACCTGCATTTGTGGTTTTGCTATAGTTGAGCGGCTGCAGCTTGAAAAAGCGCGCCAGAGATATGTATCCTCCCAAGACATTACTGCGCGAAGTGAGATAACGGTGGTGAGCGTATCTCTTATCGTTATGTCAGGGAGACTAATCCTAATCGCCCAATTTGTCATCAACATTTTTAAGCAATTGCGTATTTTTTCGCTTTTTTTGGGTTTTCGAATTCAACGGCAAAGTGAAATTGCGTGAACTGCTCCCCTTTGGAATAAGCGAGCGGATAATTATACTGATGTTGGACTGATTAGCCTGTGTAAAAAGTCAAACAGAGGGGCTCTCGTTCGATATTTGCTGTCCAAGTCCTATTCTCGGTTTATAAAGACCACGAGTGATATGCGGTCAATTTCCTGGGTCGTTTTTTGGCCTTCGATCAATTGCATGCGTGCGTGTTCCGTTTTTTGTTTTAAATGAAAGAGCCAGATCCATGCGTCTTTCCCGTTATTTTCTGCCAATCCTGAAGGAAACTCCAAAAGAGGCAGAAATTGTTTCCCATCGTTACATGCTTCGCGCTGGTATGATCCGTCAGCAGCAGGCCGGTATCTACACTTGGTTGCCTCTCGGATTGAAAGTGCTGAGCAAAGTTGAGCAGATCGTTCGGGAAGAGCAGGATCGCTCCGGTGCAATCGAGCTGCTCATGCCGACCATGCAGCCTGCCGAGCTCTGGAAAGAGAGTGGCCGTTATGACGACTACGGCAAGGAAATGCTTCGTATCGTCGACCGTCACGACAGAGACATGCTCTTTGGGCCGACCAACGAAGAAATGATTACGGATGTCTTCCGTACTTTCGTGAAGTCCTACAAGGATCTACCGCTCAATCTCTATCATATCCAATGGAAATTCCGCGACGAAATCCGCCCGCGCTTTGGCGTGATGCGCGGTCGTGAATTTCTCATGAAAGATGCTTACAGCTTCGATATGGATGAGGCTCGGGCGCGTGAAGCTTATTATCGTATGTTCGTTGCCTATCTGCGCACCTTCAAGCGCCTTGGTATGACGGCGATCCCGATGAAGGCTGATACTGGCCCGATCGGCGGCGATCTCAGCCATGAGTTCATCATTCTTGCAGATACCGGCGAGAGCGAGGTCTTCTGTCACAAGAACTATCTCACCAAAGAAGTTCCGGGAGATGATATCGACTTCTCAGGTGATCTTTCCGGTGTGGTTGCTGACTGGACCAATGAATATGCGGCAACTGACGAGATGCATGATGAAGCCGCTTTCAATGCAATTCCTGAAGCAGATCGAATCGCTGCCCGCGGTATTGAAGTGGGCCATATCTTCTACTTTGGCACCAAATATTCCGCCAAGATGGGCGCAAACGTGATGGCTGCCGATGGCAAGGAATATCCGGTTCATATGGGGTCCTACGGTGTTGGTGTGTCCCGTCTGTTGGGCGGCATCATTGAGGCCAGCCACGATGAAAACGGTATTATCTGGCCGAAATCTGTTTCTCCGTTTGATATTGGCCTGATCAACATGAAGGTTGATAACGAAGAAACGACGGCAGCCAGCGAGTCTCTTTATGAGCGCCTTGGAAATGCCGGATTTGATGTTCTCTATGACGATCGCGCCGGTCAGGCTGGCGCCAAATTTGCCACGATGGACCTTCTCGGGTTGCCGACTCAGATCATTGTCGGACCTCGCGGCCTCAAGTCGAATGAAGTGGAAATCAAGGATCGCGCGACGGGCGTACGTGAAATGGTTTCCCTCGATGGGGTCGTTGATCGTATCATCGCTGGT
The DNA here is from genome assembly GCF_963664735.1 of uncultured Cohaesibacter sp. Lineage (NCBI taxonomy): Bacteria > Pseudomonadati > Pseudomonadota > Alphaproteobacteria > Hyphomicrobiales > Cohaesibacteraceae > Cohaesibacter > uncultured Cohaesibacter sp. Next base: position 556,376 of record NZ_OY761553.1, read on the forward strand.
AAATGATTCGATAAATCAAGAATATGTCGCCTGCTCAGGCTGTCTTGAGCGGGTGACGGTTCTGTCTGGAGAATTATATGTCAACGCCAAAGGTCAAATCTCCATTCGCAATGTTCGAGTGGATGATGGCGTTCCGTTATCTGCGTTCTCGTCGGCGGGATGCTTTCGTTTCGGTCATTTCATGGCTTTCCTTTTTTGGAATCATGCTGGGCGTGGCAACGCTCATCATCGTTATGGCCGTGATGAACGGGTTCCGTGCGGAATTACTTGACAAGATACTTGGTATTAATGGGCATTTGGTCATTCAGCCCATGGATACCGAATTGACGGATTTTGGCGACATTACCAAACGCATCGAAGCGGTGCATGGGGTTAAATTCGCGGTTCCTTTTGTAGAGGGCCAGATTCTGGCATCCGCTCCGGGGGGCTCTGTGGGAGCTCTGGTTCGCGGTATGACCAAGGAAAGCATCGACAAGCTTAATTTGGTTTCCAAAAACGTCCTTCAGGGCAGTTTTGATGATTTCGACAAGTCAGAAGGCGTAGCTCTGGGCTCACGCTTGGCTCGTTCCCTTGGCGTGATCGCGGGAGACCGCGTGACGCTGATTTCTCCGAAGGGGGCTGTTACGCCGATGGGGGTTGCGCCGCGCATCAAGTCCTATCCGGTCAAGGCTGTGTTCGAGATCGGAATGAGCGAATATGACAGCACTTTCATCTTTATGCCGCTTGAGGCTGCTCAGGCCTACTTCAATCAGGATGGCAAGGTTTCCGCCATTGAGGTCTATCTTGATGATCCAGATAAGGTGGGTGAACTGCGCCCTGCGGTGGAGGATGCCGTCAACAAGCAGGTCTTCATCACGGATTGGCGTTTTCGCAATGTGACCTTTTTCTCCGCGCTGGAAGTTGAACGAAACCTGATGTTCATCATTCTGACATTGATCATTCTGGTGGCCGCTCTCAATATCATTTCCGGGCTCATCATGCTGGTCAAGGACAAGGGCAGCGATATCGCTATCCTCAGGACCATGGGGGCGACACGCGCTTCAATCATGCGGATCTTCATGATTACCGGGGCTGCGATTGGCGTCGTGGGGACGTTTGCCGGTTTTGTGCTGGGGCTCATAGTCTGTCTCAACATCGAGTCGATCCGGCAGTTTGTTTCATGGATCACACGCACCGAACTATTCTCGCCCGAGCTTTACTTCCTCTCCAAGCTTCCTGCCGATATGGACGCATCGGAGACGATTTCCGTTCTCATGATTGCCTTGATTTTGTCCTTCCTCGCAACGCTTTATCCTGCATGGCGTGCAGCAAAGCTCGATCCGGTGGAGGCTCTTCGCTATGAATAAGAAAAGCTTTTTCTGGCCGATCTTGAGTGATGAGGAACGCGCAAAAGCCGAGAAGGCGAAAAGCTCTTCAAAGGGGGCTCAAGAGGTTCCCGTAGAGGAGACTTTTCCCAATTCCTCAATTATGGAAGAGAATATGGCAAGCCAAACGGAAGAGCCTCGCGATGAACAGACTTCGTCTGGTTTTGTTGATTTGACGGCAGATGTTCCAGTTTTACCATCCTCTTCAGCGCCAACTGGTCGCCGCTTTTTCGGTGCAGATAATTCAGCTGATAATTCTCGGTTTGATGAAGCACAATCTCCTGTCAATCGCGTCGGCTCGTCTTCCTCTCAGGACTGGAATGGGACTGAAGGGGCTGACCAGGATGATGATCGGTTGCTCATTCTGGAGAATATTGATCGGAGTTATGAGCAGGCTGATGAGGATCTCGTTGTCTTGCGCGGTGCTAACCTGACCGTCAGGGCGGGAGAAATGGTCGCACTTGTTGCTCCATCGGGTGCGGGTAAATCAACGTTGTTGCATATCGCTGGCCTATTGGAGCGTCCAACGGCTGGTGAGGTCTATATTGCCAACGTCGCGCAGAGCCAAGCGGCAGATCGCACGCGCACATTGGTTCGGCGCAATGAAATCGGGTTTGTTTATCAGTTTCACCATCTGCTTGCTGAATTTACGGCACTTGAAAATGTGATGTTGCCTCAGCTCATTCGCGGGGAAACTCGCAAAGAGGCGCATATCAGGGCGCTGGAGCTTTTGGCCTATATGAAGATCGACCACCGAGCCGAGCATCGACCTGCCGAGCTATCCGGGGGTGAGAAGCAGCGTGTCGCTATTGCTCGTGCCATGGCGAATGCACCCAGGGTCTTGCTGGCCGATGAGCCGACTGGGAATTTGGATCCCAATACGTCTGAATATGTTTTCAAGGCTCTTAATTCTCTGGTCAAGCAATCGGGCATCGCGGCTTTGGTTGCTACGCACAATCTGTTTCTGGCTGAACGTATGGATCGGCAGATTACATTGGTCGATGGCAAGATTGTTGATCTTTAAAATTTTATTTCCCTTTTCGTTTTCAAGCTCGCCAGTCATTTGGTGAAGAGGGGCACTTCTGGTGTGCCCTGTTAGTGAGCGCATGTGACCAATCCATCAATGTGGATAGGATTGGGAGAAGAGTGGATATCTTCCGTCTTGTTCCGAGTAAATTGTGGCTATGTGTGAATAGCGTGTGCAAAACCTGAGGATATGTTTGTTCCTGCCAACAGGATGTCCATGACACGATTGGTGCTGTGGATGTTTTGGGCTGATTTGCTATCTGAGAAAGAGTTTTGTGAATAAAAACGGAACAGAATCTTCTAACTATCTGGAAAATTGTAATAAAATTGAGTTTTGTGGATTAAGAGAATCTGCTTGCAATGAGAACAAAACAAATACATAATATGGATATAACGCGAACAGTTTAGAGGTCTGGTAATGATTATTCGTGATGTTCTTGCGCTAGGGTCCCTGATCACCTTCATGTCCATGATAGCTGTGTGGATGCAGGTTTTGGTTTGAGGGGGCATTTCTTTCCAGAAGCAATCGTTTGATAACTCTGGGGACAAATCGTGTTTTCCGCCTGCCAAATTTGCTTCTGTTTTGAGACTTTATATTCTGCTTTTCAACGGATAAATGCGTCCTTCGGGCTTTGCCATAAGCCCAATCATTTTCTATTCTTGTGGTCTTGTGCGATCTGATTCTTGCGGCTTATGGTGCGATGGAATTGAGTTACGGGAAGGCTGGGCTTTTATGAATGGACTGTCGGACGATCTAAAATTTATCCATCTTCATGTTCACACAGCCTATTCTCTTCTTGAAGGCGCCATCCCTGCGGCCAAGATGATCAAGAAGACCAAGGCGATGGATATGCCTGCGGTCGCCATGACCGACACGCGCAATATTTTCGGCGGGCTGGAATTTTCCGAGAAATCTGTATCTGAGGGGCTTCAGCCGATTATGGGCTGTCAGGTTGAAGTCAATTTCAAGGATGGTGATTTTCAGGGATCTGGTCACACCGAGCTGCCATCCATTGTTCTGCTCGCTGCGACGGATGAAGGTTGGGCTAATCTGGTTTTGCTGGTGTCCCGGTCTTATCTGGCACCTGAGGACGAGCAAGAGCCGCACGTTAATGTTGCTGATCTGGAAGAGCTTGGCGCGGGGATCATTTGTCTTACCGGTGGTGGCAACGGGCCTGTGGATCGTATGCTTGCCAGCAATAACGCAGACTTGGGGCGAGCGCGGCTGGAGACCTTGAAGTGTGTGTTCGGTGACAGGCTCTATGTCGAAATCATGCGTCACGGTATGCCGCATGAAGCCATCGTTGAGCCGCAAATCATCGATCTAGCCTATGAGTTGGACATTCCTCTTGTTGCTACCAATGATGTCTATTTTGCCACGCGCGAGGATTATGAAGCCCATGATGCACTGCTGGCCATTGCTGAGGGTAAGGTTCTCATTCAGACGGACCGGCGCCAACTGACCCCTGAACATTATTTTAAAAGTCAGGACGAAATGGCGGAGGTCTTTGCTGATCTGCCGGAGGCTCTGGAGAATACAATCGAGATTGCGCTAAGGTGTAGCACGCGCGTACGGCCTGTTTCGCCATTGCTGCCAAGGTTTGCCGGTGCTGATGCCAACCCCGAAGAAGCTGAACAGCAGGAGGCGGCAGAGCTGCGTCGTCAGGCTGAGGAAGGACTAAGGAAGCGCATCTCTGTGCATGGGCTGGCTCCGGGTCTTACTGAACAGCACTATTGGGACCGTCTGGAGTTCGAGCTTGGTATCATCACCTCGATGAAGTTCCCCGGCTACTTCCTGATCGTGGCGGACTTCATCAAGTGGGGCAAGGAGCATAACATTCCGGTGGGGCCAGGGCGTGGTTCGGGTGCTGGCTCGCTTGTTGCGTGGTCGCTGACCATTACCGACCTTGACCCATTGCGCTTTGCTCTGCTGTTCGAACGCTTTCTGAACCCGGAACGCGTCAACATGCCTGACTTTGATATCGACTTCTGTCAGGATCGACGCGAAGAAGTGGTGCATTATGTGCAGCGCAAATATGGTTGGAGCAACGTGGGGCAGATCATTACCTTCGGAACGTTGCAGGCCCGCATGGTGTTGCGTGACGTCGGGCGCGTGTTGCAGATGCCATTCGGTCAGGTGGATAAGCTTTGTAAGCTGGTGCCAATGAAGGGGGCTGTCTCGGTATCTCTGCCGGAGGCGCTGGAGCAAGAGCCTCGATTGGTTGAAGCACGCAAGGAAGAGGAAATTGTCGATCGACTCATTTCGATCTCGCTGAAGCTTGAGGGCTTGTTGCGTCATACCTCGACCCATGCGGCTGGCGTAGTGATTGGAGATCGGTCACTGGACAAGCTGGTGCCGATGTATCGCGATCCGCGATCGGACATGCCGGTTACCCAGTTCAACATGAAGTGGGTGGAAAAGACCGGGCTTGTGAAGTTTGACTTTCTTGGTCTGAAGACGCTTACCGTGTTGCAGACGGCGGTGCGCTTTGTTGAACAACGGGGCATCAAGCTCAACCTGTCCGAAATTCCAATCGATGATCCGAAATCGTTCGAGATCTTGTGCAAGGGCGAGACAGTTGGCGTATTCCAGCTTGAAAGTATGGGTATGCGCAAGGCCTTGCTGGACATGAAGCCTGACCAGTTCGAGGATATCATCGCTATTGTGGCGCTGTATCGTCCGGGGCCGATGGCCAATATTCCGGTTTATTGCGCTCGAAAACGTGGCGAGGAAAAACCTGATTATCTGCATGATTTGCTCGAGCCGGTTCTGAAGGAAACTTACGGCATTATCATCTATCAGGAACAGGTGATGCAGATCGCGCAGATCCTTTCCGGTTACTCCCTCGGCCAAGCTGACTTGTTGCGCCGTGCCATGGGTAAGAAGATCCGTGAAGAGATGGAAAAGCAGCGGGTCTTCTTCTGTGATGGCGCAGAGGAACGCGGGGTTCCGCGCGAACAGGCTTCGGAAATTTACGATCTCGTGGCAAAGTTCGCCGACTATGGCTTCAACAAGTCGCACGCCGCAGCCTATGCGCTGGTGGCCTATCAGACTGCTTATATGAAGGCTAACTATCCCGCCGAATTTCTGGCTGCAATCATGACGCTGGATATGAACAATACGGACAAATTGTCCGAGTTCCGGCGAGACGCCTTGCGTCTGGGCATCGAGGTTAGCCCTCCATCCATCAATGAATCCGGTGTGGAATTCGTCGTGAAGAATGGCGGAATCATCTATTCCATGGCCGCGATCAAGGGCGTCGGACAGCCTGCGGCTGAACATATTATGGAAGTGCGGGGTGATAAGCCTTTCAAGGATTTGGCCGATTTTGCCAAGCGTATCAGCCCGCGGGTGATCAACAAGCGCACTATTGAGAATCTGGCCGCTGCTGGCACCTTTGATGTTCTCAACCCGAACCGGGCTCAGGTTGTCGCCTCTATCGATATTATCATGGGGGAGGCTGCGAGCCATACGCGAGATGCGACTTCGGGGCAGGGGGGCTTGTTCGGGGAAGAAGAGGCTGCGCCTTTGCCTCTGCCAGATGTCCGGCCCTGGACCAGTCAGGAAAAGTTGCAGCGAGAATATAGCGCGGTCGGTTTTTACCTGTCAGCCCATCCGCTTGATGAATATGTGCCGCAGCTTGAGAAAATGCGCATTCAGTTGTGGCAACCCTTTGAGCTCGCCGTCAAGCAAGGGGCGAGTGCAGGGCGGCTGGCCGGAACGATCACCGGAAAGCAGGAGCGCAAGACCAAGACCGGCAATCGTATGGGCATTATTACCGTTTCGGACCCGACAGGACAGTATGAGGCCGTTCTTTTTTCCGAAGCTTTGGCGCGTTTCCGCGATATGCTGGAGCCGGGGAACACGGTCATCCTTGAGGTTGGTGCTGATGAAAGACCCGAGGGTGTTTCGGTCCGCATCAATAATGTCCGGCCTCTTCAGAGTGATGGAATGAGGCAGGCCATGCGCGTCTTCGTGAATGATCCCAAGCCTCTTGCTTCTCTGCAAAAGCAGCTCGATAATCGTGGTGATGGCGAGGTGTCCGTTATCGTGATGCTCGATGAGGGAGAGTGCGAAGTCGAGATGCGCTTGAAAGGCAATTATTATGTATCCCCTGAGGTGGGGCGCGCTTTGAAAGCCATTCCGGGGATCGTGGATGTTGAGGTCGGCGTTGCCTGACTTGCTATTTGATTTTTCTGATGCGAGCCGCGCACCATCTGAATAGAATCTGTGCGGGGCTCATGGCTCCGTTGGCTGCTAACCGGAGCTTGTTTGTTGCCTGATGTCGAAATGCCTAGCTCGTCGCTCTTGCAGCTTCGGTGAGTTCGATGTCTGGCGCTTTTGGGTTGGACCCGTTGGATTTGTCCTTCTTTGGCGCAAACATAACGATGTTGCCTAGCAAGGCGAGTGCCAGCCCCAGTACAGATGTCCAGTGCCAGACATAGCCTTCGAAGAGAGTTGAAACAGCCAATGCAATGATTGGAAACAGGACTGTCATATAGGCAGCCTTGGCCGATCCGATGCGGGCAACCAATATCAGATAGGTGGTGAAAGCAACGATCGAGCCGAAAATGGCGAGATATAGGAGGCCACCAAGATAGGCTGTTCCTGATGGCGCCACAATCGGGGTGCCGGTCAATGCGATCAAGGCCAGAAGGACGAGCGCTCCGTAGCACATGCCCCAGGCGTTGGCGTCGATTGGGGGAATTCCAATCTGGCTGTTATGGCGCGAAACCATGTTGCCCAGCGAGAAGAGCATGGTGCCGAGAACACAAAGTCCTGCTCCGAGAAGAACGTCCCAGCCTCCGCTGGAGACAATTTCGCGACCGAAGATCAGTCCCAAGCCGCAAATACCCAACGTGCTGGCGATGATTACCTGTTTGGTTATCCGTTCCTTGTAAAAAATGCGGGCATTGATGGCGTTGAAGATCGTTGCCATGGAGAAAATGACCGATTCCAATCCTGATGGGATATAGCTTACGGCAGAGTAAAAGCAGATGAAATTGAAACTGAACAAACACAAAGCCTGAGCGGCGAGCCAAATTTGATGTTCTTTCTTTGGCAGGGAAAGGCGACCCAAGATAGCAAGACCTATAATGAACAGAACACCTGCCAAGCCAAAGCGATAAAAAATGGAGACGAGCGCAGGGACATGTCCTGACTGCAGGGCTATGGCGAACCACGTCGTTCCCCATATCAGAACAGTTGAAATGAAAAGAAACGGGATCATGACTTGAAACCTTCTGTTGTTAGGCCTTTGGTCTATCCTTTTCGCATGAATGACTTTTGCATAATCTTGCTGTAATCTGACATGAGCCGGATATATGGAGATTGTTGATAGTGAAGCTGGATGCTATAAACCGGGGTCTAGTTATTTCCGTAATTCGGATTTTACGTCATGAATTCCGTTACCTCCAAAGATAATTCCGTTTTCGGATTTTTGCGCGATAGTTCGACCGCGATCAGACATGGTAGTCTTGATCTTGGTTTTGGGCGGTCTTGCGCAATTTGGAGCAACCATCAGGATCATGTGAATTATGATGAGTTACAGGGGCATGCATTCAGCATGTATGTTCGAGGGGGCGAGGATGTCTGGCGGATAGATCAAAAGCCAGTGCGTGGTCGTCCGGGAGCTGTTTGTATCTTTCCGCAGGGGCAAAGTTCTGAATGGCAAGTCGGTGGATCTCTCACCATGATGCATCTTTATCTGCCAGATGAAGAGTTGCGGCGTTGCTACAGCGAGATGATGGATAAGGACGGGCGTCTGATTGAACTCGCTGACGTAACATATGCGGAGCCAGAAAAGCTAATTGCGCCGTTCTCGCGCTTGTTTGGAGCAACCTGCGGAGGCGACTCTCTTGGGGCCGAGGCTGCCATGGTTGATCTGATCGCCGATATTCTTTCGGAAAAGCGCTTCCATGGCGAGCATGTTTCCCCAATAAAGGGCGGGCTTTCTACGCCGGTTAAACGCAGATTGATGAGTTTCATTGAAGAGAATCTCGATCAGGTCATCCGCTTGCGTGATCTGGCCGAAATCGCGGGCTTGAGCGAATTCCATCTTCAAAGATGTTTCAAACAGAGCTGCGGTGTTTCGCCAGGTCTTTATGTGGCGCACCGCCGGGTGAAAAAAGCCAAAGAGCTGATGCGGGCCGGAGAGCCTTTGGTTCAGGTCGCTGATGCATGTGGTTTTTCCAGCCAGAGCCACTTTACGCGCAGCTTCAAGGCTGGGACAGGTGTCACGCCAGCAGCTTTTCGCAAGGCTGTTGCTTAGGGCTTCTTTGATGACTTTTTGAAATTGGTGCAGATGCTTTTTGTAGCCTGACACTCAAAGCCAATCGGTTCGCAGGCAATCTCTCCATCATCAAGTCGGGCACATTTCTCACATTCATTCTTTGCTTCAAGGCAAGTCGTGTTTTGTTTCATGAAAGTTGACAGTGAGGAAGAGGCGCTTTCAAGCTCTGCGAGATAGGTGTCATATTTTTGTCGGCAAGGGGCTGGATCTGCTATTGCGTCCAAGCAAGTCAGGTTGAGGCTTACTACGAGGAGGAGAGAGAGGATAAACATGACAGCCTTGCCGCTGGAGCTATTCATATGGCTTCCTTTTCTCCTGATCATGTGGTTCGGTTTTTCCAGGCAAGAGCAGGAGGCCGTTGCCTGTATTCGCTCTACAATGTTCGATTCTATCTTGGTGTTACAGGAAAAGTGTCGTGTTTCTTGCTTGTTATGGCGGCAATTTCCCCAAAAAGGCGGCTCTGCGACTTGCAATCGGGAAATTTAGCGCCTATAAGGCCCCTCGAATCCACATGCGGGGTTAGGGTGGCAGCATGGAGAAATGTGCTGACATCCATCCGGTGCCCTTTTAGGCCACTCCCCGCAGAGGTTAAACCGGTAAAGGAAATTATACATGGCACTTCCTGAAGTATCCATGCGCTCTCTGCTTGAAGCAGGTGTGCACTTTGGTCACCAGACCCACCGCTGGAACCCGAAAATGGGCAAATACATTTTCGGCGCTCGTAACAACATCCATATCATTGACCTGTCCCAGACCGTTCCTCTTATGAACGAAGCTCTGAAAGCTGTGTCTGATACTGTTGCTCGTGGCGGTCGCGTGCTGATCGTTGGCACCAAACGTCAGGCATCTGGTCCTGTTGCCGAAGCAGCAAAAGCCGCGGCACAGTATTATGTGAACTCTCGTTGGCTCGGCGGCATGCTGACCAACTGGAAAACCATCACCCAGTCCATTCAGCGTCTGCGCAAGCTCGACGAGCTGCTTGAAGGCGAAGCCCAGGGCTTCACCAAGAAAGAACGCCTGACCCTGACCCGTGAACGCGATAAACTGGAACGCGCTCTTGGTGGTATCAAGGACATGGGCGGTGTGCCTGACCTGATCTTCGTGATCGATACCAACAAAGAAGACATTGCTATTCATGAAGCTCGTCGCCTGGGCATTCCTGTTGCCGCTATTGTTGATACCAACTGCGACCCAGATGGCATCGACTTCCCGGTTCCGGGCAACGATGACGCTTCTCGTGCTATCTCTCTTTACTGCGACATGATCGTTGCTGCTGCCATCGACGGTATTTCCCGTTCCGCTGGCGATGCTGGCATTGATCTTGGTGCTGCTGAAGAAGGCCTGCTCGAAGCTGAGCTTGACGACGAAGACGGCGAAGAAGAAGTTGCTGTCGAAGCTGCAGAAGCTACCGCTGAATAAGCATCCGCTTCAAGGCGATGGCACTTACATATTCCTGTCTTGAAAGCCTGTCAGCTTTCGTGGAATCAAGTGCTTATGAAATTTGATTTGAGGGCATGAGCCCTAATAAGATTGAAATGGCCGCCCGGGATCATTCGGGCGGCTTCTGGCTTGTTTGATAAAGGACGTGAGGCTGCAATGGCGATTACAGCATCAATGGTTAAAGAGCTCCGCGAAATCTCTGGCGCGGGCATGATGGATTGCAAAAAAGCTCTGGGTGAAACCGACGGTGATATGGAAGCCGCAATCGATTGGTTGCGCACCAAAGGTCTGGCAAAAGCGGCGAAGAAATCTGGCCGTATTGCTGCTGAAGGGTTGATTGCTATTGCTGGTGAAGGCAATAAAGCTGCTCTTGCAGAAGTAAATGCCGAAACCGACTTTGTTTCCCGTAACGAACAGTTCCAGGAACTGGCTCGCAACATCGCATCTGTTGTTGTTGACGCTGGCGACAAACTGGAAGACATTCTGGCTGCAAAATACCCAACGGGTGGTACGGTTCAGGAAACTCTCACCAACGCGGTTGCAACCATCGGCGAAAACATGAACTTGCGCCGTGGTCAGGTTCTGTCTGTAGAGAAGGGCGTTGTCGCTTCCTACATGCACTCGGCTACCGCTCCGGGCCTTGGCCGTCTGGGCGTTCTGGTTGCTATGGAATCTGAAGGCGATGCCGAGAAACTGGATGCTCTGGGCAAGCAGATTGCTATGCACATTGCTGCAACCAATCCTCTGGCTGTTACCACTGAAGAGGTTGATCCTGCTGCTGTTGAACGCGAAAAGGCAGTGTTCTCTGAACAGGCTCGCGAATCTGGCAAACCTGAAAACATCATCGAGAAGATGGTTGAAGGTCGTATGCGCAAATTCTTCGAAGAAGTTGTTCTTCTCAAGCAGACTTTTGTTATTGACGGTGAAAACACCGTTGAACAGGCTATCAAGAACGCAGAAAAAGAAGTCGGCGCTCCTATCAAGCTTGTTTCTTTCGCTCGCTTTGCTCTTGGCGAAGGTATCGAGAAGAAAGAAGAAGACTTTGCTGCTGAAGTTGCAGCTGCTGCAGGCAACTAATCTGCAGTTCACCCTGACTTGATAAGTAACAGGGTTGAAAAAATTCACTTTTGAAGGGCGTTGGGGATGACGAACCAGCGCCCTTCGTGTATGCAGGGGCAGCTTTTCTTCCGGTCTGTAGGTGCTGCCTGCTGGCCATCCTTTCTCTGGTTGTTCATTTATGCTGTTTTGACTTGGGAGGGGTTCAACGCGCGAGGTGTCTGACAGTATGAGTGATTTGAAATACAAACGTGTTTTGCTGAAGGTATCTGGCGAAGCTCTCATGGGCGATCAGGTGTTTGGAATCGATCAGGCTATGGTTGCCCGCGTGGCACAGGAAATCGCGGATGTGCGGGCTCTCGGGGTCGAAGTGGGTGTCGTCATTGGCGGCGGCAATATTTTCAGAGGCGTTTCCGTCGCTGCCAAAGGTGGAGACCGGGTGCGCGGAGACCATATGGGCATGTTGGCGACCGTAATGAACGTTCTTGCGATGGCTAATGCGCTGGAAGATATCGATGTTCCTGTCGCTCCGATGTCTGCTATTGCCATGGACGAGATTTGCGAGCCCTTTACACAACGGGGCGCGAAGGCTCATCTGGCCGCAGGCAACGTGGTGCTTTTTGCCGCTGGTACGGGCAATCCGTTTGTGACAACAGATTCGGGTGCGGCATTGCGTGCAGCAGAAATGCAATGCGACGCTGTGCTTAAAGGCACCCAGGTTGATGGTGTTTATTCCGCAGATCCCCTAAAAAACCCTGATGCGGTCCGTTATGACCAGATCACTTACACGGAAGTTCTCAAGCAGGGGCTCAAGGTTATGGATGCCGCAGCGATTGCGCTTGCTCAAGAGGCAAATATACCGATAATTGTTTATTCACTGCATGAACCGAACGGCCTTATTGAAATCCTGCAAGGCCGTGGGCGTTGTACAGTGGTTTCCGGCTGATGCAACCCGGCGCGGCTGAGTGACGGGTGCGTTCGAAGGGAACATCAGATCTGTGTTCGGGATAGATTTTCTCGCTACAGATCTTAAAAGGGGGAAATAGCTCAGGGGAGCCTCAGTGAGGGGCATGAGCGAAGAATAGACCCGGAATGATAACCGAATTAGAAAACAAGAGGCTTTACCATGTCTGCCGAAGAACTGGATCTTGATGACCTTGAACGCCGTATGAAGGGGGCTGTGTCAGTTCTCAAATCTGATCTATCTGGATTGAGAACCGGACGCGCATCTGCTGCTCTTCTTGACCCGATTACGGTAGAAGCCTATGGCCAGACCACGCCAATCAATCAGGTGGGCACTGTTTCTGTTCCAGAGCCTCGCATGCTTTCAATCCAGGTGTGGGACAAAAACATGGTTGGTGCCGTTGAGCGTGCGATCCGTGAATCCAACATCGGCATCAATCCTGTAACCGATGGCCAGCTTCTTCGTTTGCCGATTCCTGAGCTTAATGAAGAGCGCCGTCAGGAAATGGTCAAAATTGCACATTCTTATGCTGAGAATACAAAGGTTTCTGTGCGTCATATTCGTCGTGATGGCATGGATATGTGCAAGAAAGCCGAGAAAGATGGCATGAGCGAAGACGATGCTCGGCTCTACAACGATGAAATTCAGGAATTGACAAACAAGTATGTTGCCGAAGTCGACAAGATGCTTGAATCCAAGCAAGCTGAAATTATGCAGGTATAGGGCTTGGTCCTACAGCCTGACAAATCGGTCTGCAGTCTCGGTAATGCAATTTAGTTGGCTTGCATGGCTGCATATGAGACCGAGTGCGACTTCGCTTTCAAGGCATTGTTAATGTCTTTGGGGCAGGTTGTCTGAACAAGTCGGCCCGAAAATGAACCGTTTTATCAAACCGTTCGGGCCGATTTTGAACTAAGGGGACAAAATTCAATGGTGAGCCAAATGCTTTTTGCGAAAACCTCTGGCGGAGGGACAATGGCAATACCTCGGCATTTGGCTGTCATTATGGATGGTAACGGGCGGTGGGCCAAGGAGCGCAAGTTGACCCGTACCCACGGTCATCGTCAGGGTGTAGTTGCTGTTCGTGAAATTGTGGCGAATTCCATTGAACTGGGTATCGAATATCTTACACTATTTGCTTTCAGTTCCGAAAACTGGTCGCGGCCTCAGTCTGAAATCAGAGATCTTCTTGGCCTGCTGAAGCTGTTTATCAATAAGGATCTGGCTACCTTGCACAAGCAGAATGTGCGAGTAAGGGTGCTTGGCAGTCGTCAAGAGCTTGATCGTGATATTGTTGCGTTGCTTGATAAGGCGGAGAATCTCACCGAGCGCAATAGCGGGCTGAACCTGATGATTGCCTTCAATTACGGTGCCCGTCACGAAATCACCGATATGGTTCGGCACTTGGCCGCTGAAGTAGAAGCTGGTCGCCTTGGCTCTAGCGAGATCAATGAAGCGCTGATTTCGCATTCTCTTTATACCAGAGACATTCCTGATCCTGATGTGATTTTGCGAACCAGCGGTGAGCAGCGCTTGAGCAATTTCCTTTTGTGGCAGGCCGCTTATTCGGAGTTTGTTTTTGTTGACTGTTATTGGCCTGATTTCGACAAGCGACAACTGGAGTTGGCGCTTGTTGAATATGGGCACCGCAACAGACGTTTTGGTTGCGTAACGGTCGATGACGTTGACGCGCCTCAGAGTGCACTTGCCTCAGGCGGGTAGGGATCATCCTGACTGGATGGTTCTCAAAATCATGGGAGAATCTGTTCTGAACTCTTTGAATGAATCCGCAAGCCAACAGGAGGAGACGGCGCAAAAGAAAACTCTCTGGTCTGATCTGCTGGTCAGGGTTGCGTCAGGAATTGTGCTCGCGGTTGCTGCCTTCGCCGTTACTTATTGGGGCGGTGTGGCGTTTGCTCTGTTTTTTGGAGCGGTAACTGTTCTCATCTATCGCGAATGGGTCAATATGGTTGGAGAAGCCCCAGTGGGTACTCCTGCCATGGCTGGCTATATTACAATCATCGGCTCCCTTCTTTGTTTCTACTGGGGTGATTGGCCTGCAGGTTTGGTTTTACCGGTTTTGGGAGCGGGATACCTGCTTATTGCGCGTTGTTCTTACAGGGCAGCCCGTTGGTGCGGGCTCGGTATTCTCTATGCAGCCTCTTTTGGCGGCGCGGTGTTTTTGCTTCGTCAGGACGACGAGGTCGGTTTCCATGCGATTCTTGTCCTGTTTGCTCTGGTTTGGGGGACTGACGTTGCAGCCTATTTCGTCGGAAAATTTGTCGGTGGTCCCAAGCTGTGGAAACGGGTTTCCCCCAAGAAGACGTGGTCCGGCTCGCTGGGAGGTCTGGTTCTGGGGACAGGGTTTGCGATTTTTGTCGGCTGGATTTTGGGTATTCCTGCAAGCGTCAAGCTGATTGCTATGCTTGGTGGACTATCCGTGCTCTCACAGGTGGGAGACCTTGCAGAGTCTCAAATGAAGCGTATGTTTGGCGTCAAGGATTCCGGTACTCTTATTCCTGGGCATGGAGGTGTCATGGATAGGGTGGACGGATTGCTGTTTGCTGTTGTCGCCGCTGCATTGATCGGGTTCTTTTTCGCAGACATCCATTCTGTCGCGTCGGGTTTCCTTATCCAGTAGAGCAGTGAAGTTGCGGCTCATGGAAAGTCGCATTTGTTAGATATGAGTATGTTATGTCCAAATCTTCATCCGATGAATCACGTTCGTGCAACCATGCTGGCGGGATCAAGACCATTTCAGTGTTGGGAGCGAGCGGCTCGGTTGGAGATTCTGCACTAGACATCATTCTGGGGGCGCCTGATCGCTATAGAGTGAATGCCCTTACCGCCAATCGGAACGTTGAAAAACTCGCCAAAGCGGCCATTGCTTCCGGCGCGCGTTATGCTGTTGTTGCAGATGATCGCTGCTACGATGATCTCAAGGATGCCTTGTCCGGGTATGATATCGAGGTCGGGGCAGGGCATGCGGCCGTTGAGGAAGCCGCCGAACGGCCTGCCGATATCGTGATTGGTGCTATTGTTGGCGCTGCTGGTATTTGCCCCACTCTTGCTGCGCTTAAAGCGGGCAATCAGGTGGCTCTGGCAAACAAGGAAGCGCTTGTTTGTGCCGGTGATCTGGTGATGGCGGAGGCTGCTCGTCTGGGCAAACCAATTCTTCCCGTTGACTCTGAGCATAGTGCGGTATTTCAGGTTTATGAGCGCGATAACCGCCACGAGATTTCCGAGATCGTTTTGACGGCTTCGGGTGGTCCTTTTCGAACGTGGGACAAGGACAAGATTGCCAATGCCTCGATAGAAGAGGCTTTGTCTCATCCCAATTTCTCCATGGGGAGCAAAATCACCATTGATAGCGCCTCGATGATGAATAAGGGGCTTGAGCTGATAGAGGCCTATCACCTTTATGGTTTGCCTGCAGAAAAGCTCAAGGTTGTGGTGCATCCCCAGCAAATCATTCATGGCATGGTTGCCTATAGCGATGGGTCTTTGCTGGCGCAATTGGGGGCTCCCGACATGCGCATTCCTGTCGCCCATTGTCTTGCCTGGCCACAAAGGGCACCGGCAAAAACAGATCGCATTTCTCTCATTGAAATTGCGCAGTTCACATTTGAAGCGCCAGACTACGAGCGTTTTCCATGCTTGCAGCTGGCAAAGAATGCGCTGGAAGCGGGTGGTAGCCTGCCCAACATTATGAATGCGGCAAATGAGATTGCCGTCGCAGCTTTTCTCGAAGGCAAGATACAGTTTGGCGGTATTGCGGGGCTCGTCGAGAGCGTAATGGTTGCGTTTGACAAGCGTGGTGATATTGCGCCGGCACATGATGTTGCTGACGTCTTGTCTCTGGATAAAGCATCGCGTGCACTGGCGACCGAATTACTACAAGCGCAGGGCTAGGATTCCGTTTGGTTCCCTTGTGCTGAGATTATAGATATTCAATAGATTTAACGCCTTGGGCTTCCTTGGCGGACAAAGTGAGGTGTTGTTATGGTTGGTCAACCCGATAAAACTCTTCTCGAATTAGCGGCTCGATATTCTTATATTCCGGACCCCAAGAACAATGAAACATTGGATGAAGTGCGTGAAAAGAATACAGATGCGCGGCGCTCTTTGGTGGCGCGCCATAATGACGATGTTGTAATCGAAGAAACTGATTTCGGACGGCGGTTTACACCGAAAACTATCAAGAGCGGCCCTCGCAAACTGATCCTCTATATCCATGGAGGAGGATGGCGTAATTGCAATGTCATTACCCATGCAAGTATCATGGCGGAGCTGTCGGTTCTGGCTGGGCGAGAAGTCTTCGGATTGAGCTATCCTCTGGCCCCAGAGCAAGTTCATCCTGCGGCGATTGATACTATCCATGCGAAAATTCTGAAAATTGCTGAGGAAGAAGGATGCGAGATTGTTCTTGCCGGAGACAGTGCCGGTGCCAACCTTGCTCTGGCTGCCGCTCTTAGAATGCGAGACGAAAAGAGCCCGGTGAAAGTCAGCGCTTTGCTGCTTTACTATGGCTGCTATCGGCGTCTTTATGATACCCGCTCACACAAGGCCTATGGCGACGGTAGCAAAGGACTTGCTACCGAGTGGATGCGTGCGCTCTGGAACTTCTATTTGCCTGAAACAAGCGATCCCAAATATGCTGATTTGTCTCAGGAGGATATGGCTGGGTTGCCGCCGGTATTCATTTGCGAAGCAGAATGTGATTGCCTTGCTGATGACAGCCGATGGTTGGCCGGAAAGCTTATGGAAGCTGGGGTAAGACATTTCTATGATGTCTATGAGGGTGTTACGCACGGATTTATTCATTTTAGCAACGTGTATGATCCGAGCTATAGGGCGCTACAGTCTGCTGTTCGGTTCATGGCCATGCTGGAAGACTGATCGAGACGAGCATGTCTTGATGCTTCAGGGATCATCGCAAGATGGTCCCTTTTTGATGCAGGTCATTTCATTCATGTGGACCCGTTGATCTTACCATATTTTATCCCTATTTAAGCCTTCTTTAGAGGATCCACACTAAACTCGCGCCCAGGAAATTTGGAGAATTTGATGGAAATCCTACAGAGCGTCTTCTCAGCTGGTACCGGCTTGCTCGGATATGTTATTCCTGCGCTGTTTGTGCTTATGATAGTTGTGTTTTTTCATGAGCTTGGCCACTTTATGGTGGCCAGGTGGTGTGGTGTCACAATTTCGGAATTCTCCATTGGTTTCGGCAAGGAACTGTTCGGTTTTTATGACAAACATGGCACGCGCTGGAAAATTTCACTGATTCCCTTGGGAGGGTTTGTGAAGTTTCTTGGCGATGAGAATGCGGCAAGTGTTCCCGATCAGGAGGCTCTCTCCAATGTTGGGCAAGACGATCGGGAAGGGTCGTTGCACTCGAAGTCCCTCTGGGCAAGAGCTGCGATTGTTGCCGCAGGCCCCTTCGCCAACTTCCTTCTTTCCATTGTTATTTTCAGCTCGCTGCTGTTCATTTACGGCAAACCGATGACGCCTGCTCGCGTTGATGCTGTGGTTCCTGATAGCGCCGCCGCTGAAGCTGGATTTGAAGTCGGAGACATCATGCTCTCCGTCGATGGAACAAAAATAAAGTCTTTTGCCGATGTTCAGGGGATCATCGCCCTGAGCTCCGGTGACGCGCTGGATATTGTTGTGGAGAGAAATGGTGAAACCATTACGCTCAAAACAACCCCGCGGCGCACTGAAGTTACGGACCAGTTCGGCAACAAGCAAAAAATCGGAGTGCTTGGCATTCGTCACGAAGCGCGGCCAGAGGATGTGGTTCGTGTGGAATATGGGCCTTTGCAGGCCGCTTGGGGCGGTGTTGAAGAGACCTATAGCATCGTTCACCGTACACTAGGGTATGTCGGTCGCATTTTCGTAGGCAAGGAAGATGCGGATCAACTGGGCGGCCCGATCCGTGTGGCGCAAGTTTCAGGGCAGGTCGCCACGTTGGGGATTGTTGCGTTGTTTAATCTTGCCGCGATCCTTTCCGTAAGCATTGGATTATTGAATTTGTTCCCTATCCCGATGCTTGATGGGGGGCATCTGGTGTTCTATGCTCTGGAAGGAATAAGAGGAAAGCCATTGTCGGCCAAAAGCCAGGAGTTGGGCTTCAGAATTGGGTTGGCGTTGGTTTTTTCTCTCATGATTTTTGCTACGTTCAATGATATCACACATATTTTTCTGGCTGATTAAGCATGTTAATGGATTTTATCCGAAACAAATATTATGGTGATTTTCGCAGAAATTTGTGGCTTAAAGGCAACTGGACGTAGTCTTTGTAGCAGTAAAGCGTCTTCAGGGGTTGATCCTTTCGCGATTCAAGGTAAAACCTTTTTAGGCATAGAGATTCCATTTCGTGGACAATTTGTGTCCAAAACGAATGACGATTTAGAAAAAGAGTGTTTGGGCTGATGAATAAATTAAAGACCATCGCTTGGAAAGCGGCACTGGCAACCGTAATGTGTGCTGGTGCGCAGCTAGGTCCTGTAGATATTTTTGCAATCAGTCCGGCCTTCGCGCAAACGGTCAGTCAGATCGTTGTACGGGGTAACGCACGTGTGGCGGATGACACCATCCGTTCATACATCGTTATCAAGCCGGGGCAAAGATCGAGTGCATACGATATTGATGAGTCATTGAAGGCTCTATATCAGACTGGCCTTTTCAAGGATGTGGATATTCACATGAGCGGATCGACGCTTGTTGTGAATGTTCAGGAAAACGCAGTCATCAACCGCATTTCTTTCGAAGGCAATAAGCGCCTCAAGGATGCTGCTTTGACGACGGTTGTTACATCCAAGAGCCGCGGCATTCTGAGCCAGGACAAAATCCAGACAGATGTTCAGAGCATTTTGTCCGCTTATCGTCAGGCTGGTCGTTTCGGTGCGCGTGTAGAGCCGAAGATCATTGATCTTGGGCGTAACCGTGCTGATCTTGTTTTCGAAATCGTTGAAGGTGCCAAAACTTCAGTCGCAAAGATTTCAATTCTCGGCAACAAGGCATTCGGCGATTCCCGTTTGCAAAATGTGCTTACCACCAAAGAATCCGGTTGGTTGAGCTGGTTGTTGACGAATGACGTGTATGATTCCAACCGTCTTGCTGCAGACGAAGAGCGTTTGCGCAAGTTCTATCTGGATCATGGTTATGCCGACTTCCGCGTCGTGTCCTCGGTCGCCGATTTTGACCGTGACCGCAACAAGTTCTTTGTCACCATCACGGTTGATGAAGGCGAACAGTATCGCATCGGTGATGTTGAAGTTGATAGCGCGGTTCCAGAAGTGAATGGGGATACGCTTAAAAAGCAGGTTCATACCGACAGCGGTGATATTTACAGCGTAACTGCGGTTTCGGAATCTCTTGAAGACATGACAATCGAGATCTCCAAGTCTGGTTACGCATTCGCCAGAGTGACGCCTCGCGCCGATCGCGATTATGAAAACAAGGTCATCAATCTGGTTTATCAGGTTGACGAAGGCAACCGTGCCTATGTTGAGCGCATCAACATTATCGGCAACACACGTACTCGCGACTATGTTATCCGTCGTGAGTTCGATATGGCCGAGGGTGACGCTTTCAACCGGGTCATGCTTGATCGCGCAAAACGTCGTCTTGAAGCTCTTGGCTTCTTCGATAAGGTTGATATCACCACAGCTCGCGGTAGTTCCGCTGACCGTGTGGTTCTGAACGTCAATGTAACGGAGAAGGGCACCGGTGCAGTTACGCTTGGTGGTGGTTATTCTACCGCTGATGGCTTCATTGCTGACGTTTCGGTTTCTGAAAAGAACTTCATGGGCCGTGGTCAGTATCTGAAGGTGTCCGCTTCAGGTGGTACCTCCAAACAGTCTTACACTCTGTCCTTCACCGAGCCATATTTCTTGGGACGTCGGTTGGCTGCAGGGTTTGATCTGTTCCATTCCGTATATGAAGATAACGACTATCGCGATTATGATTACAAGCGTGACGGTGGTACTCTTCGCTTCGGCTTGCCAATTACCGAAGAGTTCTCTTTCAATCCATACTACACTTTGGAGCAGAAAGAGGTTTCCAACTACGAGAAGACCGGCGCCAGTGCGTCTCCAGCCATCGTGCAGGCTGAGGCAGAAGGCGCGACCATCAAGTCTGCGGTTGGTTACAGCTTCGTCTACAATTCTCTGGATAGCACCGTCGCTCCGACAAATGGTATTTATGCGAACTTTACGCAGGAATTTGCAGGGCTTGGTGGCGATGTGAAATTCATCAAGTCTACCGTGGATGCTCGTTATTATCATGAGCTTTATGCCGCTTGGAGCCTCGTTGGTATGCTTCGTGTTGGCGCTGGTCATGTGCAGGGTATCGGCGGTGATGATGTTCGGCTTCTGGACGCCTTTAACCAGGGCGGTGAGACTGTTCGTGGTTTCGCTTCTTACGGTTATGGTCCAAGAGACAAGAATTCCGATGAAGCACTTGGTGGTAAGACCTATTTCAATGCTACTGCAGAGTTGCAGTTCCCACTGCCTTATCTGGATAGTGTCGGTCTTAGTGGCGCTGTCTTTGCTGATGCAGGTACGCTGTTTGATGCAGATGCCACAAGCGGTTCATTCTACAACGATCACAGCATCCGTTCTTCGGTTGGTGCAAGCTTGATCTGGGCTAGCCCGTTCGGTCGACTTCGCCTCGATTACGGTCATGCCGTGACCAAAGAATCTTATGATGAGACGCAGGTCATTCGTTTCGGCGCTGCATCTTCTTTCTAAGATTAACAAAAACACAGTTCAAAGCCGCTGCTCTTACGGGCGGCGGCTTTTTTTTGGAAGCTCTCATGACAGACGCAGCCTTTTTCTCCAAAGTCGAATCTCTCTCCCTTGCAGACATTGCCAGTTTGATTGGTGCTGAGTTGCCTGAAGATGCAAACGCTGATTTGCAGATACAGGATGTCGCTCCAATCGATACGGCAACCGAGGGGCAACTTACCTTTCTTGATAATCCCAAATATGTGGGCGTTCTTGAAAAGACACAGGCAAGTATTGTCATTTGTGCTAAGCGATATCGCGAGCGTGCCCCCAAGGGTGTAATCGTGTTGGAAACGTCCAATCCCTATCGCGCCTTTTCGCAAGTTTCAGCTGCATTCTATCCTGAAGCAGTTGTGCCCATGCCCTATTTTGAACCCAATGGGGGTATTTCCCAGGCCGCTCATATTCATCCGTCCGCCAAGATCGAGCCGGGCGTTTGCATTGAGCCCGGCGTTAGTGTCGGAGCCAACGCCGAGATCGGTTCCGGGACAACGATTGGTGCTGGTGCGGTGATTGGTCAGGGTGTTCGTGTCGGTCGCAATTGCCATATCGGGGCCAACGCGGTTTTGCAGCACACGCTTGTTGGTGACCGGGTGATCATTCATCCCGGTGTATGCAGTGGTCAGGATGGCTTCGGTTTCTCCATGAGTGCTACGGGCCACCAGAAGGTGCCGCAGATTGGCCGCGTCATCATTCAGGATAATGTTGAAATTGGTGCCAATAGCACGATTGATCGTGGGGCAAACCGCGATACGATTATCGGCGAAGGCACCAAGATCGACAATCAGGTTCAGATTGGGCACAATGTCGAAATCGGTCGCCATTGCGTTCTTGTTTCTCAGGTTGGGCTGTCAGGTTCTTCCAAGCTGGAAGATTTTGTCGCCATTGGTGGACAAACCGGTGTTGCCGGGCATATCGTGATCGGAATGGGTGCGCAAATTGCCGCTGTTAGTGTGGTGAAGGATGACGTGCCTGCAGGTGGCCGATATGGTGGCGTTCCGGCAAAACCTGTAAAACAATGGTTCCGCGAAATGACTGCGCTGAGCCGTCTCGCAGAAAAAAACAAATAGGCCTTACGGTCATAAGGTGAGCTGACGCCAACTTTTTTGAATGAACAAAGATTTGGCTGAAGAGCTCCAGTGGAGATCTTTCATACGGGGCAAAAGATCTCAAAGGTGTTGAAGGGAAAACAAAATGAGTGAAAAGCAAACCCTTGATAGTGCTGATATCATGCGCGTATTGGAGCTGCTGCCGCATCGCTATCCGTTTTTGATGATTGATCGCATCATCGAGATGGATGGTGATGACAGTTGCATCGGCATTAAGAATGTGACCATCAACGAGCCGCATTTTCAGGGGCACTTTCCCGTTCAGCCTGTGATGCCGGGGGTCTTGTTGATCGAAGCAATGGCTCAGACGGCCGGTGCTCTTTGTGTGAACAGCCGAGAAGAGATGGGCACTCCCAGCCTTGTCTATTTCATGACCATTGAAAAGGCCAAGTTCCGCAAACCGGTTGTTCCTGGCGATGTGGTGCATATCCATGTTCAGAAGGTCAAGAACCGGGCCAATATCTGGAAGTTTGCCTGCGTTGCAAAAGTTGACGGAGCAAAAGTGGCTGAAGCCGAAGTTAGCGCAATGCTGATCGGAAATGAGCAGAAGTAATGGCACAAATACACCCAACCGCAATTGTCGCTGACGGGGCTCAGCTCGCCGAAGACGTGGAAGTCGGTCCATATTGTGTCGTCGGCGCCAATGTCGTCATTGGTGAAGGTGGCAAGCTTCACTCTCACGTCGTGATCGAGGGTAACACCAAAATTGGGAAGAATGTTGAAGTCTTTCCTTTTGCATCGGTTGGGACCATTCCTCAGGATCTGAAGTTCGACGGTGAAGATGTCGGCTGCGAAATTGGCGACAATGTGAATATCCGTGAATATGTCACCATCAATCCGGGCACGAAAGGTGGCGGTGGGCTTACCAAGATCGGCAATCACTGTCATATCATGGTTGGCGCTCACGTGGCTCATGACTGCATGATCGGTGACGATGTAATTCTGGTCAATCATGCGACCATTGCGGGCCATTGTGAAGTCGGTGATCATGCGATCGTGGCCGGCTTGTCTGCGGTCATCCAGTTCGCTCGTATCGGTGAGCATGCCTTTGTGGGTGGAATGACCGGTGTCGAGAATGACGTCATCCCGTTTGGCTCTGTTTTGGGCAACCGGGCTCATCTTGGCGGGCTGAATATTGTCGGTCTCAAACGGCGTGGTTTTTCGCGTGAGGCCATTCACAATTTGCGCCATGCCTATCAAATGCTGTTTGAAGAAGAAGGCACACTGACCGAGCGTGTCGACAAGGTCGCTGAAGCATTTGGTGATGACGAGAATGTCATGAAGATTGTGAACTTCATTCGCAAAGACTCAAAGAAATCCCTTTGTACTCCGCGCAGCAGCAAGGATTGAACAATGGTCGATTCTGGGGGCCTTTCTGGGGCCGTTTCTGGTGATGGACCAGTTGGGATCATCGCTGGCGGTCAGGATCTTCCCTTTGAAGTTATTGAGGCACTCAAGGCTTCTGGTCGACAATATTTCATTTTTGGTCTAACTGGTGAGGCGGATTCTCGCATTGAGGATCATCCTCATCTCTGGGTCAAATGGGGTGAAATCGGCCTATTATTCAAGACGCTGGACGTGATGGGCATCAAGGAGCTGTTGTGCATTGGTTCCATTCAAAAGCGCCCTGATTTCAAAAGCATCAAATTAGACTTCGGAGCGGTCAAGGCGCTGCCTTCCATCTTGCGTATATTGGCCGCAGGGGGGGATGAAGGCGTTCTTCAAGGCGTCGCCCAGTTCATGGAAAATCGCGGTGTCCGGCTCGTTTCTGTGCCTGACGTGGCACCTGCGTTGGTGGTCGGGGCTGAGCTTTCAATCAACACGGCATCTCTGGAGGCGTCTGAGGACGATATCGCTCTTGCTGCACGCGCTGCGGGTGTTATCGGGGCACTGGATGCAGGGCAGGGTGTTGTCGTCGCTGCGGGTCGCATTCTCGCTCTGGAAGGGCCTGAGGGGACGGACCAGATGCTTGGTCGTGTTGCCCAGATTCGCGAAGAGAACCGCGCTCGCTGGTCTTTTGGCAAGCAGGGGCTGTTGCTCAAACGCGCCAGACCTGGTCAGGATCTGCGCTTTGACATGCCGACAATCGGACCTCGTACGGTAGAGAATGCCCAGAGAGCCGGCCTTGCGGGGATCGTGTGCGCCGACGGTGAGGTGCTCTGTGCCAATCGGGACAAGACTCTTGAATTGGCGCGTCAGGCGGGCCTTTTTTTGCATGCTCGCGTGCTCGGCGACATCACCCTTTAAAAGTTGCCTGATAGTACAAAGATTGGCGAATTCTGACACTGAGCGAATTGACGAATATCTGAGCTTCTTGGGAGGCTGCTAAATGGATGCGAAAGATCCTCTGATTTATATTGTTATCGGAGAGGAATCCGGTGATCAGCTCGGAGCCCGAGCTGTTCGTGCAATCAAGGCGGCTTGCGACGGGCGTGTTCGCTTTGCCGGGCTTGCAGGGGAGCGGATGCAAAAAGAAGGGCTGACGTCGCTCTTTCCCCTGTCTGAGATTGCCGTGATGGGGCTGATCAACATCATCAAGCAATATCCTTCGCTTTATCGCAGGGGCTTGCAGGTTGTAGACGATGTTTTGGATAAAAATCCGGATCTGTTGCTCATCATCGATAGTCCCGAATTTACTCATGCTGTTGCCAAGCGGGTTCGCAAGCGGAGGCCGGATTTACCGATCGTGGACTATGTCTCGCCCAGCGTATGGGCTTGGAGGCCGGGGCGCGCCAAGAAGATGGCGCGTTATGTGGATCATGTACTCGCACTCTTGCCTTTTGAAGTCGCCGCTCACAAGGAGCTTTCCGGGCCGCCTTGCAGCTATGTTGGCCATCCGCTGATAGAGCGGCTCGATGTGTTGAGACCTGCAGAGGGAGAGCGAGGCAGCATCAGCGAGCCTGTTTTGCTTGTCTTGCCGGGGTCGCGACGCAGTGAGGTTTCTCGCCTGCTCGTTGAGTTTGGTACGGTTGTTTCTATTGCAAAGGAACGCCACCCCAATCTGCGCGTAATCTTGCCTGCGGTAAGTCATTTGCGGGGCTTGATTGACGAAGGGCTCAAGAGCTGGGCGTTTCAGCCAGAAGTGGTTGAGGGCGAGGACGCTAAATTTGCCGCATTCCGCAAGGCGCATGCCGCTCTGGCGGCCTCGGGTACGGTCACTTTGGAGCTTGGCCTTGCCGGTATTCCCATGGTCGTTGCCTATAAGGTCGATTGGATTACCCGCCAATTCAAGTGGTTGCTGACGGCGCATTCCATCGTGCTTACAAATCTGGTGTTGGGGCACAACGCCATTCCGGAGTTTCTGGATGATGCCGCTAATGCTGACACTTTAAGTGAACATCTTATGCCGCTGCTGGAGGATAGTCCTGAGCGTGCGGCTCAGGAAAGTGCTTTGCGTGAGCTTGATGAGAAAATGACGTTACCAGACGAAACACCCAGCCAGAGGGTGGCTCGTATTGTTCTGGGTTTCCTCTAGGATTGGGTAATATTCCGCATTTTGTGTCCAAATAAAAAGGCTCCCGTTTGGGAGCCTTTTCTATATGGCGTGTCGTAAGCCAGGTGCTTACCGGTCTTCGATTTCCACGTAATCGCGCATAGGAGCGCCGTTGAACAGCTGACGAGGGCGGCCGATACGCTGGGATGGATCTTCGACCATTTCTTTCCACTGGGCAATCCAGCCAACGCTACGGGCCAATGCGAAGAGCACCGTGAACATTTCAGCCGGGAAGCCGAGCGCACGAAGGGTGATGCCGGAATAGAAGTCGATATTTGGATAGAGTTTCTTCTCGATGAAATACTCATCGTTCAGAGCAATCTTTTCCAGTTCCATTGCGACCTGAAGGGTTGGGTCGTCCCCATGACCAAGCTCATTGAGCACCTCATGGCAGGTCTGCTGCATGATGCGCGCACGCGGGTCATAGTTTTTATAGACGCGGTGGCCGAAGCCCATCAGGCGGAACGGATCATCCTTGTCTTTTGCGCGGGCAACATATTCAGCCACGCGATCAACAGTGCCGATTTCATGCAGCATGTTGAGAGCCGCTTCGTTTGCACCGCCATGAGCAGGGCCCCAGAGGCAGGCGATACCAGCCGCGATACAGCCAAACGGGTTTGCTCCAGAAGAACCGGCAAGACGTACGGTAGAGGTCGATGCGTTCTGCTCGTGGTCGGCATGCAGGATGAAAATTCGATCCATGGCACGCGCCAGCACCGGATTCACTTCATATGGTTCGGCAGGAACCGAGAAGCACATATGCAGGAAGTTTGCCGCATAGTCGAGATCGTTGCGTGGATACACAAATGGCTGGCCGATGGAATATTTGTAAGCCATGGCTGCCATTGTTGGCATTTTGGCAATCATCCGGAGAGATGCAACCATGCGCTGATGCGGATCGGCGATATCGGTGGAGTCGTGATAGAAGGCAGAGAGACCACCGACGATACCGACCATGACAGCCATAGGATGGGAGTCACGACGATAGCCAGTGTAGAACTTGCTCATCTGTTCATGCACCATGGTGTGGCGCGTTACGCGTGTGTCGAAATCTTTCTTTTCTTCCGCAGTTGGCAGGTGGCCATAAAGCAACAGATAGCAGGTTTCCAGAAAGTCCCCGTGCTCAGCGAGCTGCTCGATTGGGTAGCCACGATATAGCAGCGTGCCCTTCTCACCGTCGATGTAAGTAATTTCAGACTCACAAGAGGCCGTGGAGGTAAAGCCCGGGTCATAGGTAAACATTCCGGTTTCTTTATAGAGGGACCCGATGTTGATGACGTCTGGCCCGATTGTTCCGCTCATGATGGGGAACTCCCAGGTCTGATCACCAACAGTCAAAGTTGCTTTTTTGTCACTCATTCGGATACTCCCAAATTTTGAAAACTATTTGCTGTTGCTCATGGGGGAGAGGTTTGCTTAGAGCGACACCAACCCCTTCCTGACAACATAGGAATTGCGCTTTCGGTATCTGATTTTTCGTTAGGTAGCAAGCAGTCTTAGGACTGAATATAGGTGTTCTCTGAGAAAAAATGTAGGTTTTTCAGTGCTTTATCCTACAAAAGTATGAGCGCTACAGTCGAAAAACATTCATTTTTGGCGAAGTAATTATCGCGATAAGACTATGCTTATTCCGATTAGATTTGGCAAGTGAAGAATCAATTTTTTATTTGTTGCGTAATTTCGCAGAAATCTTACCAATTATGCCTTTTATACGTAAAAAGCCGACACTTAGGCCGGCTTTTAATTAATTATTCCAAGAGGGCTGTGTAAAACTCTACAGAGCCTGATCCTTTAGACGGGCAATTGATTCATCTTTACCCAAAATGATCAGCACATCAAAAATGCCTGGAGACGTTGCTCGGCCAGTCATCGCTGCGCGGAGCGGCTGAGCGATCTTACCCAGCTTGAGTTCTTTTTCCTCAGCAAAAGTCCGGACAACTGCATCAGTGCTTTCCTGTGTCCATTCTTCTAGACCTTCAAGACGTGGCAAAAGCTCGCCAAGCATTGCCTTGGTTTCGTCCGTTAGGTGTTTGGCTGCCTTTTCTTCCATGGCAAGCGGACGCTTGTCGAACAGGAAGGCCAGACCGTCTTTCAGTTCGAGCAGGGTTTTGGCGCGTTCTTTTACGCTTGGCATGGCGACCATGATCTGAGCTTTTTTTGCATCATCGATCTGGTCAAGCATGTCATGTCCGTTTTCGAGGTGAGGCAAAAGAGAGACTAGTTGGTCGTAAAGCTCTTTGTCGTCAGTGTGGCGCATGTGAATGCCGTTCAGATTTTCCAACTTTTTGAAATCGAAACGGGATGCGGCCTTGTTCATGCCTTCAAAGCCAAACCACTCGACCATCTGTTCAGTGGTCATGACTTCGTCGTCACCGTGTGCCCAACCAAGACGCACAAGATAGTTGCGCATGGCAGCAGGCAGGTAGCCCATGTCACGATAAGCTTCGACACCAAGGGCGCCGTGGCGCTTGGAAAGCTTGGCCCCATCCGGGCCATGGATTAGCGGGATATGCGCCATTGTAGGAACATCCCAACCCAAAGCCCGATAGACGAGTGTCTGACGGGCCGCGTTGGTCAAATGGTCATCGCCGCGCATGATATGCGTAACGCCCATGTCGTGGTCATCGACCACAACAGCAAGGTTATAGGTCGGGTTGCCATCGGAGCGCATGATGATCATGTCGTCCAGATCTTTGTTCGGGAACGTGACTGTACCCTGAACCTGATCTTCGATGACTGTTGTCCCTTCCTGTGGTGCCTTGAGGCGAATAGCAGGCTTGACGCCTTCTGGCGCTTCGGATGGATCGCGATCGCGCCATGTGCCGTCATAGCGGGGTGGGCGTTTTTCTGCGCGGGCCTTTTCGCGCATTTCGGTGAGCTCTTCAGGTGTGCAATAGCAACGGTAGGCTTTTCCTTCAGCGAGGAGTTGCTCAACAACTTCGCGATGACGTTCTACACGTCCATATTGAGAAATCGGATCCCCATCATAGGAGAGCCCCATCCATTCCATGCCTGCGATAATTGCATCAATCGCTGCATCAGTAGAACGCTCGCGGTCGGTATCTTCGATGCGGAGCAGCATTTTGCCGCCATTAGCTTTGGCATAGAGCCAGTTGAAGAGAGCGGTGCGAGCCCCGCCGATATGGAGAAAACCTGTCGGGGAGGGGGCAAAGCGCGTTACAACCTGTGAACACATAATGCTATCAATAACCTGTTATTCGGGATATGGTGCACCGGTGGTTGAGGAAAGTTGTGTTCGCTAACCCACTTGTGGGCCTGCAATGATCTTTGCCTCAGAAACCGGCGATTGAAGTTGTCAAGGATCTAACACAGCTTGCGCCCAAGACGAAAGGCCTCATGACAGTCTGACTTGCTAAAAAAGGGTGCATAAGGACCAAAAGTGATGGAAAATGCCACTCAGTCGGGGGTGGATGACACGGAAATTGCTCGCTCGGCTCTCAAAAGACAAGCGCTAGAGGCTCCTGATTGGGGGCCAATTGCGGCGCGTCCCGGTTTGGGGCGGCGGTTCCGGTTCTTCATTGAAGATTGCTGGCTGACCATTTTGGAAAACTGGAACAATGATTGTTCCGAACAAAATGCCCGACTTCTTTGGGTGGCGGTTTTTCTGGGGGCGGGCGCCGCTCTTTATTATACATTGCCAGATGAGCCAAGCTTTTGGGTGTTGGCTATTGTCTCGGTTTCAATTTGCAGCTGGTCTTTTCTCCGAGCGCGAAAAGGACTGGTTGTTTTTCCTCTGCTTCTTGTCAGTGCTGTCGTAGTCGGACTGTTCGTTGCAAGTGAGACAAGCAAGTTCAACACAACACCAGTTCTTGCGCATGCCTTTTCATCGACTGTGATTGGTCGGCTCGTGTCCGTCGAGCTTCGTGGCACAGAGCAACAGCGCAGTGAACGATGGACGGTTGCCGTTGAATCCATCGGCAAAATGAAGCCCGAAAACACGCCCAAGAGGCTGTTGCTCGTCAGGAGAGCCGCCGGAGAGACATTCAAAGTCGGCGAGCGATTGAAAATGCGGGTTCATCTGACGCCGTTGCAACAGCCTGCATTTCCGGGTGGTTTCAATTATGGCCGTTATCTTTGGGCGCGGGCGATAGGCGGACAGGGTTATCTCGGGCGATCTATCGAACGCCTACCTGCGCTCAATCTTGTGGGGCTTGCCAGTTTCAAGCGGACCCTTTCAGAAAAAATAGAACGTACCCGACAGGCTGTTGCAAAATATATCAAGCACCGGATTGACGGGGAGGCCGCAGGGCTGATTGTCGCTTTGGCAGTTGGCAAGCGGGATTATCTGTCGGACGACGTAGAGACTGCGCTCCGGCATAGCGGGCTGGCGCATATTCTGGCAATTTCCGGCCTCCATATGGCTCTGGTGGCAATGTCCGTGTTTTGGGGCGTTCGGGGGATTCTGGCTCTTTTGCCCCAGCTGGCCTTGCGTTATTCTATCAAGCAATGGGCTGCGGGGGCAGCGCTGTTTTGCGCGGCGGCCTATCTGGCTCTCTCGGGCGCTTCTGTTGCGACCATGAGGGCGTTTTGCATGACGGCGATCTTTCTTGTCGCTATTTTGCTCAAGAGACCGGCTGTAACGATGCATAATCTGGCGCTCGTCTTTATTTTTTTGATTATCATTCAGCCTTACGGCGTTATTGAAGCTGGTATGCAAATGTCATTTGCAGCCACTGCGGCTCTCATCGCTTCCTATGATCGCTTGACCGGGGGGCGACTGAGAAAAATGGCGCTGGATGGGCATCCGGGTCAAAACTTGCCCGTGGCGGCATTGATTACAACGACAAAGTGGATTTTCGGAATTGGCCTGACGTCCTTTATCGCCAGTCTTGCCGTGTTGCCTTTCTCTGTATTCCATTTCCAGCAAATGGCTCCCTATGGTCTACTCACCAATCTTTTGGCCATGCCGATTATCAGTCTGGTGCTGATGCCCATGGGGCTGGTATCTGTTTTCCTGACACCATTCGGATTGCAGTCTTTCCCGTTGATGATCGTTGAGGCGGGAGCCGATTGGGTCATTTTTGTTGCCAAGATGATTGCTGATTGGTCCAATGCCGATCTTCTTGTGGTGAAGGCGGGGGGACCGTTCCTGCCCCTGGCTGCTTTGGCTTTGGCGATCTTTACGATACATCGAGGAGCCCTATCCCGATTGGCCATCATTCCTCTTGCCGTTGCTTTTTTTGTCTGGTGGGCATGGCCGCAACCAGATCTGTGGGTTTCGCAAAACGGAAACAGTCTTGCTGTGCGAGATGATCAAGGGCGTTGGCAACGCTTGGGAAGCAGCAGAATGACGATGAATTTTAGAGCTTTGCTGCGCGCTGACGGGGATGCTAGCGCTCTTGCAAACAATGGTGGGGAGCAGATAGCAGGCAATAAAAACCGTTCGTCAGCGACAGGTAAGAGCAAGGACGGATGCGATGCAGAAGCCTGTTATATGACTGGGCTGAGGTCGTCTTCAGGAGACGAGACCAACTTGTCTTTGGCGTTGATCAAAAAGCCGTCAGCCTTTGCGGAAGAATGTGCGATCAGAGATATTATTGTGTCTCGGGTGCCTATCCCCAGAACCTGCATAGGCCCCTCTCTGCTCATGGGAGAAAAACAACTGGAGCAGAGCGGTGCTCGCTTTGTCTATTTCAAAAAAGCTGAGGCAAAAATTGATGGCGATGAGTTGGAAAAATTAGAACTCGCGCGAAAGTCTGCATCAGCCTCACAAAGGCCTTCCAATGCTACCAAACGGCAGCCCCTGCAAGTGGAACCTGAGCAGAGTTGGCGACTGCAGAACAGGGATGCGATAGCTGCAGGATGGCGCCCGTGGATGCCTCGCTAGGCCTGGAGTAGCTCCGATGCCAAGTTTTTGAAGGTAACCCATGTCAAATTGGGCTCAAAAGTGAGCGCAAGTCCGAAAGCAAGCCGAATTGATCACCAAAAGCGGCTTGCTCTCACATGGAATGCTAAAAGATCAATATTGTCGCATCAAGCCGACCAGCTTGCCCTGAACGCGAACTCGGTCCGGTCCGAAAATACGGGTTTCATAGGCAGGGTTCGCTGCTTCCAGAGCAATTGAAGCGCCTTTCTTGCGGATGCGCTTTAACGTGGCTTCTTCATCATCGACAAGGGCGACAACGATGTCGCCCGAAACCGCGTCATCAGACTTTTTGATCACGACGGTATCGCCATCGAGAATGCCGGCTTCAATCATTGAGTCGCCGCGAACCTCAAGAGCAAAATGCTCGCCGCCGCGCAGCATTTCCATTGGAACGGAGATGGTGTGCGATTGATGCTGTATGGCGGAAATGGGAACCCCGGCGGCGATGCGGCCCATGACTGGAATTGCCACACCTGAAGAGCTATCGTTGACGGTTTCGGCTTCAGACTGCTTGCTTTGCCTTGGTTTGCCCAAACCACCTTCGACGACACTGGGAGAGAAGCCTCTGGAAGGGCTGCCCATGGTGGGTTTGTTGCCTTCAGGCAGTTTGAGGACTTCCAGCGCTCTTGCGCGGTTTGGCAGACGCCGAATGAAACCGCGCTCTTCCAAGGCGGTAATCAATCTGTGAATGCCTGACTTGGATCTGAGATCAAGTGCGTCTTTCATTTCGTCAAAAGAGGGCGGAACACCAGATTCCTTGATACGTTCATGGATAAACATGAGTAGCTCATGTTGCTTGCGTGTTAGCATTTCCCTCTCCAACTTCGGCTTTAGCGTTGTGAAACAACAGTGGCACAAATCACGAACAAACTATACATGTTCTCGCTGTGTTCTGCAAGTCATTTGCCGGATGGCTCTCAAGAATGGAAATAGTGACGGGTGCGAGAAAATTTGTCGGACTGAAAAGATGAGTTGTTCTTGATCATAAATTGGGGCCTTCATTGAAATATTTAGTTTTTTTGCAATTACAGATGATTTTACAGCGACAACCAATATTCTGAAACTTTTAGAAGCGAGTTCTCGCGAAAGCGGGGGTGCAGATATGGGAAATGCTTGTGGCCTTGTGGTGATTTGTCGCTGTTGGGTGCCTGATGGATTGGTATCAAGCATATGAGTCGCATCAATGGAGCGGCTGCTTTTGTCGTTTGTGACCTTTGAGTAAAATCTCGTCTTTTTGTGCTGGTTGATGGATTTTCTCGTCGATATTTCTGGATGTATTTTGTCGAGGATCCGCAGATCAAATCGCCCACATATTTTGCCGTCAAAATACTTTGGAATTGTTCCAATTTGGCTTTGGTGTGCCATGGGGTGATACAACTACGGATTTTTTTCCTGTGTAAATACTCTTGATCTTCAGTTCATTCTGCGTGGTTTTGTAAATTGTACTGATAAAACAAAATTTTTGAATCGGGTAACGTCTAAGTTAGTGCGTACTCAGGTGACAACTTTTCGTCTGTGTGGTCTCAAGTGTCAGAGTTCAAGCATCTGCTCTGTTTAGTGGAGTAGGTGGAAGTGTGGCAATTTCTATCATAAATTGATCGGATTATTATGCTTGTTCGTGAAATCGTTTTGTGCCCGAAATCAAGTTCAAACACGAAGATCTCGAAAGGGCTTCTTGTTTCCCTTTTGGCATCTACATCTCTTGCTTTGAATACGGTCGCTTTTGCTGGGGCACTTCCCGTTGGGGCGAATGTTGCCGCTGGCAAGGTAAGGGTTTCGACTTCTGGCTCGGCCATGACGATAACCCAAGGCACAGACAAGGCGATCGTGAACTGGAATGGCTTCTCGATAGGTCAGAATAATTCTGTAGAATTTGTCCAGCCGAGCCGTTCTTCTGCCATTCTGAACCGTGTGACCGGAACGACCTCGTCAACGATTGCTGGGTCTCTGAGTGCCAATGGACAGGTTTATTTGATCAACCCTAACGGTATCGCGATTACCTCAACTGGTACGGTTAAGGTCGGGGGCGGTTTTGTTGCCTCTACGCTGGATATTTTGGACGATGATTTTCTGGATGGAACTCTAAGCTTTAGTGGCGATGGGTCATCTGCTGGAGTTACCAACGAAGGCATTATTACGATCGGCCGTGGTGGTTACGCGGCGTTGATGGGTGGCACGGTCAAAAATGATGGCCTGATAGCAGTTCCTCTCGGGTCTATCGGGCTCGGCTCTGGAGAGCAGGCTACTCTCGATTTGTCCGGTGATGGCTTCATGCAGGTCTCCGTGCCGACAGCAGACGGCGCGGAGGGGGATGGCGCCCTTGTTGAGAATAGTGGCTCCATTTCAGCCAATGGCGGCACGGTCGTCATGAAGGCCGCGACTGCTCGCAACACGGCACGTCAGGCAATCAATATGGATGGCTTTGTTGAAGCCAATACGGTGAGCGGTCGTGATGGAGCGATCACGTTTGGTGGTGGTGCTGGCGGCACTGTGAAGGTTAGCGGTACTGTCAAGGCAACTGCCAAGGCGGAAACCGGTGGCTCTATCGAGATTACGGGTAATGAAGTTGCGCTTTCCGGAGCGACGATTGATGCTTCCGGCGCTGCAGGTGGCGGCTCCGTCAAGATTGGCGGAGACTGGCACGGAGAGGGCGATGTTCAAACGGCCTCTACAACCACAGTTGATGAGAATACAAGCATTTCCGCAGACGCCACAGTTGATGGAGATGGTGGCGACATTGTTGTTTGGTCCAATGATCTAACCAGTTTTTCCGGTACGATTTCAGCTCTTGGAGCCGGATCCGGTGACGGTGGTGATGCTGAGGTTTCTGGCAAAGCGGTGCTGGACTATCAGGGCTTTGCCGATCTGAGCTCCGAGAATGGAGCCTACGGCACGCTGCTTCTCGATCCATACAATATTACAATCACTGACGATGCGAGTGCAGGGTCATCTTTCACCGCATCGGAAGATGACAGTACCCTCTCGGTCGATACGTTGGAGTCTGCACTTGCCTCTGCCAATGTCGTTGTGAGCACAGGCTCCGAGGGTACGCAGGATGGCAACATCACGGTTGCCAGCGACGTCAGCTGGTCGGCGGATACCCGCCTGACTTTGAATGCTGAAAACAATATTTACATCAATGCCGATATCACCGCCTCAGGTGACGCCGCCAGTTTGTCGATGAACTATGGTGGTGATTATTCCATTGGTACTGGCGCCTCCATCACTTTGTCTGGAGCAAACGCATCACTGTACTTAAAGGGAACAGCCTATACGCTCATTCACTCTCTGGAAGATCTTGATAACATTGACAATACCGGCCTTAGCGGCCGTTATGCTCTGGCGGAAGATCTCGATGCGACCGATGAAACTTATGACAACTCACTTGTAGGTGAAAATTATGGCACATTTACGGGCACATTTGCAGGTCTTGGGCACACAATCTCCAATCTGACCATAGATGCAGAGAACCGTTCCTATGTTGGCTTGTTCTACTTCACCAGTGGAGCAACAATTCGAGACTTTGGTCTGGTTGGTGGCACAATCAGCGCCTATGGCTATGGCGGAGGTCTGGTTGGCTGGGCTAGCTATGGAACTATTAGCAATAGCTATGTGACCAGCGCCATTAACAGTGGAGAGCATAGTGGTGGACTTGTTGGGTATGCTATTGGAGTGACCATTTCAAATAGCTATGCCACAGGCGATGTCACTGGCGCTAACTACACCGGTGGCTTGGTTGGCTATGCTAAAGGAGCGACCATTACAGATAGCTATGCAACTGGCGATGTTACCGGCGCAGACTACACCGGCGGTTTGGTTGGATATGCTTCGAATGGAACCATCACAGATAGCTATGCAACAGGCGATGTCACGTCGTCCGATGCTCAAGTCGGAGGTTTGGTCGGCCAAAGCAACGGCATAATTACCGGTAGTTATGCAACTGGCAATGTGACTGGAGGATATCAGGTCGGCGGTCTTGTCGGACGTCATGGGGTTGAGACTATTTCTGACAGTTACGCAACAGGAACTGTTACAGCTACGTCGGACTATATCGGTGGGCTTGTCGGTTTTGAAGCTGGAGGAACTATAGAAACCAGCTTTGCTAACGGCGATGTTTCAGGCGGTGATCTAGTTGGTGGATTAGTCGGGTTCTTCTCAAATAACGGATCAATTGACAGAAGCTATGCTACCGGCGATGTATCAGGCGTAAAGGATGTTGGTGGGCTCGTTGGTAACGTGAGTGTGAGCACGATTAGTAACAGCTATGCGACGGGTGACGTGGATGGAACCGAGGAAGTCGGTGGGCTCATTGGCTATGTGTATGGAGAAGATTCGATTATATCCTATACATATGCGACGGGCGATGTTGATGGAACCACGAATGTCGGTGGATTAGTCGGTGAAGCCTATTATTATTCACCAATTTCATATAGCTATGCTTCTGGCGCGGTCACCGGAACTGAAAATGTCGGTGGATTGGTGGGCGAGCTCTCTCAATCCACTCTAAGCTATTCTTACTGGGATATGGATACGACCGGGCAATCCGGTGCGTTTGGCGAACAAATATATGGAACTGTCACCAGTGTTTACGGGCTTACAACAGCTGAAGCGCGCGCTAGTGCAAACTATGACGAATGGGACTTCACCAATACCTGGTATCAGACTGGCGACATGCGCCCGATCCTGCGCGCTGAAGCTAATGAAGCCTCGGATGGGGTTATTACCATTGCCAATATGCATCAGATGGCGCTGATCAATGAGGATCTGACCGCTGATTACCTGGTTACCGTTGATATCGACGCCAGTGAAACGGGGGAGGGCGATGACAGCTCCAGCGTTTGGGGATCCGAGGGCTTTGTTTCTGTTGGTACGAGCAGTTCTAACGCCTTTTCAGGCACCTTTGACGGTGGTGGGCACACAATTTCCGACCTGACAATCAATGCGGGCTCTAGCAACACTGTAGGCCTCTTCGGCTATTCAACCGGAACCATTTCCAATATTGGCTTGATCGACGCTTCGGTTAAGGGAATGTATACTGTTGGTACTCTCGTGGGATATTCGACCGGGGGGGATATAATCAATTCCTATGCTACAGGGTCTGTAACAGGATACCAGAATGTAGGTGGTCTTGTTGGCTATTTTGTCAATGGCAATGTCTCGAACAGCTATGCGGATGTGACCGTAACCGCTACGGATTTTTATGGTGGCGGGCTGGTCGGGTATAATCAAATCAGCACGATTTCTCAGAGTTACGCCTCGGGAGACGTGACGGGAGGATCTTCGCTTGGCGGGCTGGTCGGGACTTCTGATACCGGCACGATTTCTCAGAGTTATGCTTCGGGGGACGTGACTGGAGAATATGATGTTGGCGGGCTGGTCGGATACGCAACAGGCATTGGGACAATCAAGAATAGTTATGCCTCAGGCTCAGTAACCGCAACAGATTCTTACGGTTCTGCTGGCGGGTTGGTTGGCACGCTCTGGAGCGATGCTGTGATTCAGACTAGCTACGCAGTCGGTTCGGTATCAAATACCTCCACACCCACCGCCGCAGGCGGGCTGGTCGGCACATTGCACGGGGGCACAATTCGTGATTCTGTCTGGGATAAGGAAACGACAGGTCAGTCTTCGTTTGTAGGGCTATTATATTCTGGTACTACCGCAGGCATTGTCGGTCTGACAACTTCCGAGTTTCAGGATACCGCAAGCTTTATGACCAGTGCTGCAAACTGGGATTTCAATTCGGTCTGGGCGCCATCCAGCAGCGGCTATTACCCTGAACTTTATGCCCTCACACCTGTGGTTTGGGTTTCGGAAATGGCGACGACCGGCATATATGGCAACTCTACCGGAACTGGCTCTGTGAAAACATCGGCCGGAGGTTCCGACAGTTATGTCTTTGACGACGAAAATGATAGTCTCAAATTTGACAGTTACGAGGCTGCCATTGATTCAACTGCATCCGTTGGCACCACGGAAACGACGCTTACAACCGAGAACTCAACTGCCAAAAGCTCCAACGGGATCAGCTATCGTGTCTTCTATTATGGAAGCAACGAAGAGACCATTACTCCACGCGCCATTACCGTCTCAGCTAACGACGTGTCTCGCTCTTACGGCGATGGCAACGGCACTCTGTCTTACACCGTGGGGGGCTTGGGCCTGGTGAATGGCGACACGCTTACCGGAAAGCTATCGTCGACTGCCGACAGCACGTCAGGTGTTGGAGACTATGCAATCAAACAAGGCTCGCTTGAGGCGTCCAGCAACTACTCAGTGACCTATAGCGAAGGCACCCTGACCGTCACACCAAGAGCTATCACTGTCACGGCCGACGGTTTGACCCGAGCCTATGGTGATGGAAATGGAACGCTAACTTATACGGTCGGAGGGAACGGTCTGGTCAATGGGGATACGCTCACAGGTTCACTTCAGACGTCAGCCAATATTACGTCTGATGTTGGAGAATATGACATTGAAAAAGGATCGGTTCTGGCGTCCAGCAATTATGAATTGTCCTTTGTGACCGGCACGCTAACGATCCGCCAAAGAGCTATTACAATTACCGCTGATGACCAGCAACACACATACGGCGAGCGTAATGATGCCCTATCTTTCTCGATCGGTGGAGAAGGCCGTGTCAAGGGTGATCGTTTTTCTGTGACATTGACAACATATGGTGGCAGTGTCGCCGATGTTGGAACCTATTCGATTGATCTGGTAGATCAGTCGTTCTCCAGTAACTACAGTGTTACTTATATCTCAGGCACTGTGACGATCACGCCGCGGGTCATAACCATAACGGCAGATGATAAGTCACGTACTTATGGCGAAGATAATGGCACTCTGACCTATACGATTGGTGGAGCTGGCCTCGTCTCTTGGGATAGGCTTTCAGGCTCTCTGTCAACGACCGCCGATAGTTCTTCAGATGTTGGAACCTATTCGATTGATCAGGGCTCGCTGGCTGCTTCCAGCAATTATCAAGTCGAATCTTATACTGCGGGCACCCTCACGGTTGTTGCCAGCTCCGTAGAGCCTGGCAAGGATAACGGTGGTGGATCTGATGAGGCCTTCGTCTCTGAGATAACACCTTGGGCTGGCATTATCCCGCACTTTGACACGTC
Organism: uncultured Cohaesibacter sp.; assembly: GCF_963664735.1. Classification (NCBI taxonomy): domain Bacteria; kingdom Pseudomonadati; phylum Pseudomonadota; class Alphaproteobacteria; order Hyphomicrobiales; family Cohaesibacteraceae; genus Cohaesibacter; species uncultured Cohaesibacter sp. Next base: position 594,927 of record NZ_OY761553.1, read on the forward strand.
AATGTCTGGTCCGTCTGGTCCTTCTCATCAGCAAGGCTTTGCCATTCAGCTTAATGGTGCTTCTGAAGGAGGAGAGCAGGGAGGCCGCACAAGTGATGCGGGCTCGTCTGGAGATGATTTCGAAGCGGATAGCGATCGATCATTTGGAGAAAGTGCCGTTTGTCTGATTAGTGCGGGCTGTCGCATTAACTAGGCTTTGGACCTCAATAGTGAATTTTTGATGTAATTATTCCGCTATGGCGCAAGAGAGTAGAAAGTTTTCTAAATGTCTGATCGGGTTATGAAATACTCTTCGTTACTGGTATTTGGTTTTGGGCTTGCTTGCGCGGGTATAAGCCAGTCAGCTCAGGCGCAAACTGCGGGGCAGTTGGTGCGGAATAGTTATGCGCCTTCTGTTGTTCGATCAGTGCCGGGCGGCTTGCAGTTGATGGCGTCGACAGCGCATGAGGCACCAGAGGGGGCGGAGTTGCTCTCCGTGACACCCTCGGACCTTGAGGTCGAAGGCGGTTTGGCAACCATGCAGAAGGCGACCTCTGAGATTGCCGCGAGCATTAAAGGCAAACGTGTGACGGGGGCCGAGCTATTTGCCAAAGCGCATGAGTTGGAAGTTGCCTACGCGCGGGCCGGGTATCTTTTGGTTCGTGTGAGCATACCGCCGCAAACCGTCAGAAATGGAGCGCCTTTTAAACTCTCGGTGATCAATGGGCGCGTTTCCTCTATCGATACCTCTGCTGTTCCGGAAAAAGTGCGCGAGCGTGTTCGCTCTCTACTTGAACCTCTTGTGGGCAAAACGAGTTTGAGCAGGCGTGAGCTGGAGCGTCGGTTGCTTCTGGCTGGCGATACAAGTGGTGTCCGTTTGAAATCTGCGCTCAAGGCGGGTGATGTCTTCGGTTCAACCAGCATCGTTGTTGAAGCGAAATATAGCCCTGTTCGCGTGATTTCTTCCGTCAATAATTCCTTGTCAGATGAGATGGGAACATATTCGGTTGATCTGGGAGTGGATTTCAATTCGCTGTTCGGGTTGGGTGAAGTTGCCTATTTGCGACTTGGAGGGTATCCGGGCGGTGAGAACGGATCTGTGTTTGACGAATATCCTCGAAACCGACAGGCTGTCGTAGGCGTTACCGTTCCCTTGGGGACCGATGGCTGGTGGGTGAATGCCGAAGCGGTTGATAGCCGGACCCATCCAACCTCCGATCTTGGCTATACGATGCTCGATCACTACCAAAAACTTACCGGTAGTGTGGGATATCACTGGGTCAGAGGTCGTCAATTCAATACCTCTTCCTTGCTGACTTTTGAAATGGCCTCCGAAAAGCAGACCATTGATGTCGCTGGAGCTAAATCTGCGTTCAGCGAAGATCAATTACGGATTATCCGTTTCGGTCAATCTGCGAGCCTGTATGATCCTTGGGGGGGACTGTTCTCCGCCTCAGCGGTTGCATCCTTCGGCCTTGACGCTCTTGGTGCTAGACAGGGGACAACGGCTCTTCCTCTTTCCCGAGATGGCGCAGAGCCGGATTTCAGCAAGTTAGCTGTCGATGTTAACTATAAGAAAGCAGCTTTACAGAACAGGATTAACTTTTCTTTTGCTGCTGCGGCTCAGACGTCTTTTGGAGAAGCCCTTGTTTCTTCAGAGCAGCTGACCCTGTCTGGTCGGGATTGGCTTTCGGCATTTGATGCAGGTGATATCGTCGGTGATAGCGGCGTTGTTGCGCGAGGCGAAGTGTCTTACCCCGTCACTATGCCTTTGTTGTCAGGGCTAGAGGGTGTCCAAACGGTTGTTTCCCCTTATCTGCATGCTGAAGCAGGTGCCGCAAAACTTGAGCAGGCTACAGCTTTGGAAAACAAATGGACGCGCGCCTATTCCGTTGGGGCCGGTTTGCGTCTGGCTTTGGGTAAAATGGATAGCAATATCGCAACGTCGTTGGTTCTGGAATATGCTCACGGTGAGGCGACAGGACTGGATGAAAAAGATCGGTTCAATTTTGCACTGACCTCCCAATTCTGAGCGCAGTTTTTACGATATTCAATCGTACAGATCCCCGCATTGCGGTGTCGTTACCGATGCCGTGGCGAAATGACAACTTAGGAAGTATTTTTATGAATGGCCATTTTCTGAGTCTTTGCTCAGTAGAAAACAAAATTTCAGCTTTTTTGAAGCCGACCATGTTTGCCGCTGTTGCTGGCTTGTTGTTTGCATGTTTGGCTCCTGCCTCTTTTGCGGCTCAGCAAACACCAAAGGCCAAGCCTGAAATACCGAGCGATCCGGCAGAGACCACTGCAACATATGGCAATTGGGTTTTGCGCTGCGTATCCATTCCAACAAACGACGATGCTCCAAACAGCCAAGCGCAAAAGCTGAACAAATCCTGTGAGATTGTTCAAACGATTAAAGTGAAGGGGCATGCCGAACCCATTGCTCAGCTGGCGCTAGGTCGTCTGCCAAACAGTGATTCTTTGGTCATGACTGCTGTTCTGCCGGTCAATGTTTCTATTCCCGGCTCCGTCTCTGTTGCTTCTACAGAGGGCGCAGACAAGGCAAAGGAGCTGATTTTGCCATTGCAGTGGGCACGCTGTGCGGGGCCAGCTTGTTTTGCTGTTGCAACTCCAAAATCGGAAAAATTGGTTCAACTACGTAAGGCATCGGTAGGTAAGCTGGAATTCGTCGATGCAAATAGCCGTATCGTTGGTATTCCCCTTTCCTTCGCAGGACTGGATCAGGCGCTTAATGCGTTACAAAAGGCTGAGTAGATTTTAGGCTTTTTGGTTTCAAATTCGGGTCTTGTGGTTGATTGGGAACCCTTGAGGGGCGTTCTCTTATGGCCGCAACAGTTCTGTTTTTGCTGCCGTGCCTGTACGCCCAAACATGAGCAAGACACGGCTTTTCATAGGAAAATTTCCTCTTGAGAAGCCGTGGTCTGAAAATGATTGTTGGAGCTGGACTGGGTTTCGATACAGATCAGTGTAGCGGCTCTGGTGCTCGTTTTGCTCGGTAATGCAGTAGACCAGTCGTCTGGAAAATTCGCCCGTTCCGTCCGGGGTGCCCTTAAGAGTTGCCTCAGATCCAGACATGTCTTTGCGCTCATTTCCCGCTTCTATTGGGACGTCGATATATATCTTCGTCTACCGTTATTTTCCTTCGTAAGTTTTTGTGTGATACAGAGTTAGGCGCTTGAGGCGCATGCTCTTCCTGTTATCCTTGGGCAGAATTACGCTGAATTTATGCATTTATTTTCTGCTATATTGGCCAGTACCAGTTTATGAAATGAGGAAATATTTTTTATGAATTCTTCATTGTCGCTTTTTTCTGATGAGAATAATTCAATTACTGTCTATTTTGCCGATGTTGATACAACATCTGAAGAATGCTTCGTTCTTTTTTCGTTTAGAGATGAAAAGGCTCTCAACTCAAAAGTGGGAGGCACAGATCCCCTGCTCAGGGCGGGGTTTGATGTTATTTGTGTGCAATCGAGTTGTGACGATTGGCATCAAAATATCTATCCCAACGAAATCGAAAAAATCAGAATTTTCATCAATGAAAACTACTCTTCGGCAAAAGGATATGGCTCATCAATGGGCGCTTTTGCTGCGATTTTATATGCGAAAGCGCTTAATCTAAAAGCTGTCCTGGCCCTTAGTCCTCAATATACCATCAGTGAATCTTTTGATCGGCGCTGGCGTTTATATGATGAGAAGATCGAATGGCGGTATCGGATGGATGCTGCGCTCCAATATGATGGAGAAATCAACATCATATATGATCCAGTTGATCTGGATGGAGTTCATTTTCAGCTTTTCAAAGAGAATTTCAAATCAGCAAATGTGTTTGGCTATGATATCAAATATGTTTCTCATGCAACGGTCTATTATTTCAAAGACAGCGGGAAGCTCAAGGAACTGCTTTTATCATTTGCTCATAACAAATTGACGATTCCGAAAGTCGACAGAAAGGTCAACAAGACGTATCGAAGGGCATTGTGTTTGCTGCTTGAAAAGAGAAACAAGCCGCGCATGGCCAAGGCTGTCATTCTTAAATCCATCGAATTGGGGGACGACAGTAATTCGACATATCGACTCGCCTGCAATTTTTGTAATCGGTTGAAAGACTATGAGGGGGCCGTTTATTACGCGAGGCTCGCAGTCGATGCAAATGACAACAATGAATTTAGCCGAATCAATCAAATAGAGAATTTGGCCAACATGCTGCGACTAGCCGGGAAACTGGATGCTGCCTGTGAGGTTATTGACGAGCTCTTGTCAAGTGATGAGTCGCTATTGACGGCTCATATAGTCAAGGCCAACATTTTGTTGGGCCAGCAGAAATTCGAGCAAGCCAAGACGACGGTTTTAAAATCCCTTGAATTGGGTGATGAACGCTATCTTTCATATCAATTGGCGAGCAATATTTGCAGTCGGCTGAAAGATTATGAGGGGGCTGTTTTCTATGCAAAGCTTGCAGTTGAGGCAAACGACAATAGTGCGGTAAGTCGCGACAATCAAAAAGAGAATCTGGCAAATATGCTTCGTTTGGCCGGGAGACCGGATGCTGCCAGTGAGGTAATCGACGAGCTCTTGTCTCGCGACGAGACACGATTGACGGCTCTCGTTGCGAAGGCAAATATTCTGTTTGGCAAGCAAGATTTTCAAGATGCAAAAGCTGCGATTCTAAGAGCCATTGAATTGGGTGACGAGCGTAATGGCACATATCGATTAGCCAGCAATGTCTGCAATCGGTTGCAAGATTATGAGGGGGCCATTTTCTTCGCTAAGCTCGCTGTCGATGCTCGTGACAATAGTGAATTAACGCGCTGTAATCACAAGGAGAATTTAGCTAACTCGCTTCGTTTGGCCGGGAGACCGGATGCTGCCAGTGAGGTAATCGACGAGCTCTTGTCCCGTGATGAGACGCGGTTGACGGCATATATAGCCAAGGCGAATATTTTATTTGGTCAGCAAAAACTCGAAGAAGCCAAGATAACTGTTTTAAAATCCATAGAACTGGGTGATGCCCGTCATCTTACTTACAGGTTGGCCAGCAATATTTGCAATCGAATGAAAGATTATGAGGGGGCCGTTTTCTACGCCAGGCTTGCTGTTGAAGCGAAGGATAATAGCGAAGCGAGTCGTAAGGGACATCAAGCTAATTTGGAAAATGTGAAAAGACTGGCAGGCCAGATTTAGAAAACTACCGGTGCTGACTGAGGTGGTAATGGGCTTATCTCAGAGATCTACTCTGGGGCTTCTCTTTTCATCCGATGGTGGATGGCTTTAGGGGTGCTGCGTCCTGCAAAATGGCGTGAAGATTGAGATCTTCACGCCTTGTGTTATCCGTTTTGCTTTGTTGATGTGGCTCAAACCGGCAGCGGAATCAGAGCCCAGAAACCTAGCGCCGTGAGACCATTCAGGACGAAGGTCATGATGGCAATTGCAGTTGCCGGCGGGTCAATGTGGGTGTCGCCGTGAACAAGGAACAGGCGTGCACAGAGCTCTCCGACGAATGCGCAGATGATGCCGACGATCAAGCCCCAAAGGATGCTGCCGGATGCGGCACCAGCGATCGCAGAGGGAAGGGCGATGTGGTGGGTAACGGGAATAGCGAGCCCTAATGAGAGCAAGATCAAGCTTGCTGCGGCCAAACCAAAGGCAAGCAATACGCCTACGCCACCGTAGGTGATGCCCATCCAGCCACCCAGAAGCCCTACGCCAGCGCCAATCAGAGCGATTTGCCCCTTGCTGCTCATGAAGGGTAGCCATTTGATTGCATCGCTTGGGTCGAAGAATGAGCGGCCTTCTTCAGCTTTGCCAAATACGCCGGTTTTGCCCCAAATCAGACGCACAATGATTGCCGAAATTACAACGCAGATGCCAGGATAGTCGGTCCAGGCCAGTCCCGGCCCGAAGTCCGGTATCATGTGGATAAGGCAGCACAGGACATAGCCGACAACGCCAAAAACGCCGCCCACCAAAAGGACGTCAGGGCGGTTGAGGCCCATTCCTGCAGTGATAATGTCGCGGCCGTTTTCAGTGTAACCTTTATTGGCTGCATAAGCTGCCGCCGCGACGCCAGAGGCAAAACCGCCTACATGGGGACCAAAAGCGCCAAATGGCAGGTCACCGAAGTAGGCTGCCGCTCCTTGCGCGACGCTTGCTGCATCAGGCGCTATACCAAGCGTGAGAGCAACCCCGATAAGGGTTAGAAATCCAACGAATGCAAAGGCTGAAAGCGCGCCTAATGCTGCGCCAAAAATGCCGCCACCAAAGGCGACAAGAAGACTGATTATCGTAGCCGACATATTTAACTCCCTAGAGCTTCCCAAAACCGACATCGAGTGTGGTTCGACATCTTGCAGCAGCTGTCCGCGTCCACCTCCTTGTTGGTGGGAGGTGATTGTCTGTTCTCCTCCATCATTTGAAAATCAAATGATCGAACGACCGCTGTGAAACTTACTTTTGAAGAATTCAAATAAACTATATTGAATTCATGATTATTACTTTGGATTTGCCTGTCTGATTTGGCAAATACTATACAAATGCATATTTTCAATGCTGCCCTTTGGTCAATTCGATTATTTTTACAAAAAGCAGGAAATATTTGCGTTCATAATGCTTGTCGTAACATATCGTTATTTGTAGTTTGCTTGTTTGAAATCGTAATAATTATAATAGATGGGAATAAGGTATAAAAAACAATTGCATATGTGTGGTGTGGTGTATGAATTGTGGTTTTGAAGCATCGTGGCCGGGACGCTGAATTGTGTCTTTGTTTTGTTTGATTTTATAGATTTGCAGGATAATTTTGACCATTTAAGGGACAAAAATTTCCTTGTGCAGATAACTTTAGTGTCAAACTTTCGTCTATTTAGTCATTTTAAGTTATTGAATTAATTGCATAATATTATGAATCCTCCGATGAGATTCACAATGTCAATTCTTTACCCTTCAATGACAAGCCTCTCCATTGATCGAAAATTGTGGTGAGGACTAATGTCGTGGTGCAAGCCGATTTGAAATCGGTGGGAGGCATTAGTATCTGTTTGGAGGAACAGCCTATAATGACAAGTATAATCATTATAGCGGGCGACTATACTGAAGATTATGAGGTGATGGTGCCCTTCCAGGCTTTGCTCATGCTTGGCTTTAAAGTGGATGTTGTCTGCCCGAATAAACGGAAGGGCGACTTCATCAAAACTGCAATTCATGATTTTGAAGGCGATCAGACATACTCGGAAAAACCGGGGCATTTGTTTTGTCTGAATGCCACTTTTGCGCTGGTTGAACCCGGTCAATATGACGGACTTTATGTGGCGGGCGGTCGCGCTTGCGAATATTTGCGCCTTGATGGAAAGGTGCTTGCATTTTGTCGTGACTTCATGAAGCGCGGGGCGCCGGTGGCTGCCATATGCCACGGAATTCAGATTTTAGCCGCAGCCAACGTCATCTCGGGGCGGAAGCTGACTGCCTATCCGGCAGTCGCTCCGGAAGTGGAAATGGCTGGCGGAGAATTTATCACAGTTGAACCGGATGAAGCCGTAGTGGACGGAAATTTGGTGACCTCGCCAGCCTGGCCAGGCCATCCCGCGTTGCTACGCAACTTTGTCAGTTTAATCGGTTCTCAAACATAGCACTAAGGAAAAGGCGATGGGGTTGCGGGAAAAGTCGCAGGCCTCTTCGTGTCCTGCAGCCTGGAGGAAGTAATGATAGAGAAGGGCTTTTCACAACCAACCGAGCGTGTTGTTCGGTTGAAAAACCAGATTCTGAACGCGACGCCTTTTGTAGAGTCCGAGCGTGCAGTTCTGGCTACTGAAGCCTACAAGGAAAGTGAACATCTTTCCCCGATCATGCGTCGCGCAAAAGTAGCCGAAAAGATTTTCAATAATCTTCCGGTGACCATTCGCGACGATGAACTCATTGTAGGTGCCATCACCAAGAACCCGCGTTCAACCGAAATCTGCCCTGAATTCTCTTACGATTGGGTAGAAGCCGAGTTCGAAACCATGGCATCGCGCGTTGCCGATCCTTTCGAAATTCCGAAAGAAACCGCAGCTGAATTGCACGAAGCATTCAAATACTGGCCGAACAAAACCACCAGTTCCTATGCAGACTCCCTGATGTCTTCCGAGACAAAGGATTGCATTGCCAACGGCGTGTTTACGGTTGGCAACTACTTCTATGGCGGTGTTGGTCACGTTTGCGTTGACTATGGCAAGATCATGAAGATCGGCTTCCGCGGCATCATTGAAGAAGCCGTTAAGGCCATGGACGCAATGGACACCTGTGATCCGTCCTACATCAAGAAACGCCAGTTCTACGAAGCTGTTATCATCACCTACAATGCTGCAATCAACTTTGCACATCGTTATGCTGACAAGGCTCTGGAATTGTCCAGATCTGAAAGCAACCCGACCCGTAAGGCAGAACTGGAACAGATTGCCAAAAACTGTGCTCGCGTTCCTGAATATCCTGCTTCCAACTTCTGGGAAGCTTGCCAGACCTTCTGGTTCATTCAATCCATGATGCAGATTGAATCCTCAGGGCATTCCATTTCTCCGGGCCGTTTCGACCAGTATATGAATGAGTATCTGCAGGCCGACAAATCTGTTGACCGCACCTTTGCTCAGGAACTGATTGACTGCATCTGGATCAAACTCAACGACGTCAACAAGACCCGTGACGAGATCTCTGCTCAGGCATTTGCCGGTTATGCAGTGTTCCAGAACCTCTGCGTTGGTGGTCAGACTTCAGATGGTCTGGATGCGACAAACGAAGTTTCCTACATGTGCATGGAAGCTGTTTCTCATGTTCGTCTGCCAGCTCCGTCTTTCTCCATTCGCGTATGGCAGGGTACTCCTGACGAGTTCCTCTTCCGTGCTACCGAAGTGGTTCGTCTGGGCCTTGGCGTTCCGGCCATGTATAACGACGAAGTGATCATTCCGGCTCTGCAGAACCGCGGTGTTTCTCTTGCTGACGCTCGTGATTACGGCATCGTCGGTTGCGTTGAGCCACAGCCAATTCATAAAGCTGAAGGCTGGCATGATGCTGCATTCTTCAACGTCGCCAAGATCCTCGAAATCACCCTGCATGGTGGTAAAGTTGGCGAGAAACCAGGTCTGATCGGCAACAAGCAGCTCGGCCCGGTAACCCCTGACGTATCACAGTGGAAGTGCCTCGACGATTTCTACGATGCTTTCGAAAAACAGATGGCTTACTTCGTTTACCATCTGGTTGAAGCTGATAACTGCGTTGACATTGCTCATGCCGAAATGGCTCCTCTGCCATTCCAGTCAGCCATGGTCGAAGATTGCCTTGGTCGCGGTATGTCTGTTCAGGAAGGTGGCGCACTGTACAACTTCACCGGCCCTCAGGCCTTTGGTGTTGCTGATACCGGTGACTCTGTCTATGCAATGAAGAAATTCGTCTTTGACGAAAAGAAAATCAGCCCGGCTGAACTGAAAGAAGCTCTGGTAAACAACTTTGGTCAGCCTGTCGGTGGTGCGGCTCCAGCAGCTGCCGAACTTACGGAAGACCAGGTCTATGCTGCTGTTCGCAAGGTTCTTGCCAACAACAACTCGACCGATGTTTCTTCTCTGAAAGATCAGGTCTATCAGACGCTTGGTTCTGCTTCTGCGGCTCCTTCAGGCAAGTATGCTGAAATTCATCGTATGCTCGACAGTGCTGAATGCTTCGGTAACGACATTGATGAAGTCGACATGATCGCTCGCAAGTGCGCTGAGATCTACTGTAAGGAAGTCGAGAAATACACCAACCCACGCGGTGGCCAGTTCCAGGCAGGTATCTATCCTGTTTCTGCCAACGTTCTGTTCGGTAAAGATGTTGCTGCTCTGCCAGATGGACGTCTTGCAAAAGCTCCGCTTGCCGATGGTGTGTCTCCTCGTCAGGGCAAAGATACAAATGGTCCAACGGCTGCAGCAAACTCTGTTGCCAAGCTGAACCACTTCATCGCTTCCAACGGCACGCTCTATAACCAGAAGTTCCTGCCTTCCGCTCTTGCTGGCGATAACGGCATCCTGAACTTCACTTCGGTTGTGCGTTCCTACTTCGATCACAAAGGCATGCATGTCCAGTTCAACGTTGTGAACAGGGATATTCTGCTTGCAGCTCAGCGTGAACCTGAAAAACACAGAGACCTCGTGGTCCGCGTGGCCGGGTATAGCGCTCAGTTCGTCGTGCTCGCCAAGGAAGTGCAAGACGACATTATCAGCCGTACTGAACAAACCCTCTAAGGGTGTTTCTGACCTGCCAACATCGTTGGTGCTGGCAGGTTTGTATGGTGAAAGCGGCTGTCGGGGTCTTTTGAGATTTTCCTCTCCGGCAGCATCACAATTGCTCTATGTGTCAAGGATTTCTGTTTTATGTCTCGTTATCAGAGCTTCTTTTCAAAAACCGAAGTTGTTTTTGGAGCCGGGATGCTCGATCGACTGAACGCTTATAACGGTCAGAAGGTCGCGATCGTCACCGACGCTTTCATGGTGAAATCCGGTGCTCTGGACAGGGTGCAGGCTCATCTCGGCGGATCTGAATGTCTTGTCTATGATGAGGCGATTCCTGAACCT